>URCM01000124.1 GCA_900546355.1 uncultured Bacteroides sp. | reverse complement strand
GCCTCAAAAACTCATCCCAAATCATCGCACGATAAATTCAAAACAGCTTCTTAAACTTTCTCTGGTTTATATCGAGAATTGTTTTCAAGGATGTTTTTCTGGTTTTATGGGGAAGATAGCAGACTTATCATACTACTACTACTTTATCATACTACTTCAAAGAGGCTCTAAAACTATCCTTCTATTTCGCTCAATTCTAACCAGCGCAGCGTCTTTTCATCCAACTCTTTATCAAGAACAGGAAGACGTTTCGATTTCTCGGTCAGTTCTTCTACTCCTAATGTCCCGCTACAAAGTGCCGCTTCTATCGTTTTTTTCTCATCTTCCAAAGTAGCAATCTCTTGCTCCAATTGCTCAAATTCTTTTTTCTCCTTAAACGTCATGCGGCGTTTGCCTTCCGGACGTTCCCTACGGGCAGGCTTTTCCTTTTTCGATTGTGGAACATTCTCTTTTTCAAAATCAGCTTTCGCTGCTTTCCATTCACGATAATCAGTATAATTGCCGGGAAAATCACGAATGTCACCTTGCCCGTTAAAGACCAATAAATGGTCTACTACCTTATCCATAAAATAACGGTCGTGGCTTACCACGATAACACATCCCTTAAAACTTTGCAAATATTCTTCCAGCACTTGCAACGTCACGATGTCAAGATCGTTGGTCGGTTCGTCCAGCACCAAGAAGTTAGGATTCTTCATCAAAATCATACACAGATACAGCCTACGGCGTTCACCGCCGCTCAACTTATATACGTAGCTATGCTGCTTTTCGGGCGAAAAAAGGAAATGTTGCAAAAATTGAGAAGCCGTAAGCCGCTTGCCATTCCCCAATTCTATCACTTCAGCTACCGACGTAATGACATCAATCACTTTCATCTGTTCATCAAACTTCAGCCCCTCTTGCGAATAATAGCCGAAACGTACAGTCTCGCCGATATCAAGTGTCCCGCTGTCAGGCTTTTCCAATCCCATCAGGATTTTAATGAAAGTCGACTTGCCTGTACCGTTATTGCCTATGATACCCATTTTCTCGTAACGGGCAAAAACATACGAAAAGTCATCCAATATCGTAAGATTGCCAAAGTGCTTGCACAAATGGTCTGCCTCAAAAATCTTCGACCCGATATAAGATGCCTTTACATCCAGTTTTACGTTGGTGTCGTAAGTACGCCGTTTGGCAACTTTTTCCAACTCATAAAAAGCTTCTTCCCGATAACGGGCCTTATGCCCGCGTGCCTGAGGCATACGGCGCATCCATTCCAGTTCGGTACGATAAAGATTGTTCGCACGAGCTACCTCGGCATTGGCGGCATCGATACGTTCCTGACGCTTTTCCAAATAATAACTGTAATTGCCTTTATACGAATACAACCCACAACCATCTATTTCCATGATTTCAGAACATACACGGTCCAGAAAATAACGGTCGTGCGTTACCATAAGCAGGCTTAGTTTCGAACGTCCTAAATATCCTTCCAGCCATTCGGTCATCTCTAAGTCCAAATGGTTGGTCGGTTCATCTAAAATCAACAGGTCGGGGTCTGTAATCAAGACATTGGCAAGAGCCACACGCTTCAGCTGCCCACCGGATAGATGCTTAACCTGTTGATTAAAGTCGCATATTTTCAGTTGCGAAAGAATTTGCTTGACTTTCCGTTCATAATCCCATGCCTTTTCGTGTTCCATCCGCTCCAGCAGCGTATCCAATCCCGGATGTCCCGGCGTAGCCATACACCGCTCATATTCCTTGATGACTTCGGTCACGGCATTGCCTTGCGAAAAACAGGCTTCGAGTACAGACAACTCTTCCGGATAAACCGGACTTTGCTCCAAATAGCCTACCCGCAAATCACGCCGATAAGTAATCTGTCCCTCGTCATATCCTTCCTTTCCCGCCAATATATTCAATAAGGTAGTCTTCCCGCTTCCGTTCTTGGCTATCAGTCCGACACGCTGGCCTTGAGCTATGCCAAACGAGATGCCTTTAAACAACAACAGGTCACCAAACGATTTCGTTAAGTTTTCTACTTGTAAATAAGAGACCATAATTCAAAATGTAAAATTAAAAAATAAAGAGCGGTACCTTTTTCAAAGCGTACGCTCCACTTCGGCACGGATACGCAAATATTCGTCATTCAGGTTACAAGGTTTTCCGTTGCTCACAGCGTTCCATATAAATTTTGTTGGATACACCACTACATCCGTATCAGCAAAACGTAAAGCGGGGTATTCTTGCTTTCCGTCAATAACTGTCACCCAGTCCATTCCATCCATCTCGTTAATCAATATCGTTCCGAACGCAATGCCAAAACTTTCCCATACCTGCCGCTGTTCAGTCTTGAAACGCCCGCAGTCTATCACCTGCTGAATGCGGTTGATATCCTCTTCACAACCCGTAAAGTCTTTAGCCAGCTGCTTCTTGATAGTCGATACCGCCCAATCGTAAGCTTCATTGATGGTTTCGATTTCAAGCACCCTGACAGGTATCACGGCCTTCCAAGGCTTTTCATTCATCTGGCGTATCCGGAGCGATGCGACAATCTCTTCAGCCGTCTTGACACCTTCTCCCTTTGCTACCGTAAACGAGCATTCCACCAACACATCATCCTGTCCCGTTATCCAGAAATGCGTTGTGTACCAGTTTCCTTTTTCCTGAAAGCTCTCAGCCCAATACACACATTTCCAATTTCCACACTGCACGGGTTTTGCCCCACGGGTCTGTTTCAATTCATCATCCATGCCCGCCTTCGCATATCCACGGTTATCACCCCGATAAGCCGAAATACGGAAGTTGCCCGTCCACTTATCCGGATTATAAAACAAGAAACTTTCCTCGGTATCTTCAAACTCGCGCCAATCGGAAGGATATTCTAACGAAAACCACGAACCGGGCGAAATATACATTCTCTTATTCTTTTCCATGATGCTATATTGTTTTTAGTATGACTGTGTACGCACTTTGCCAATCCGGCCGCATGAAAAACGCAGTAGTACTTACTTTGCCGATGAAGTATATATCCATGGGCGGATGCAGTATATATCCAACCGCTCATGCAGTATATATTCATTTTTCATGGGTATATATTGGCTGAATGCGGACACTCATCTTGTTTTTCTTATTTTCCTATCGGTTGTATTTGGGCACGTGTTACCTTGTCTATCTCCAAAAACATATAATTCACTTTACCCGAATGAATCAACGGCTCATTCTCTTGATAAATACGGGTGGCATACTCTTTCGATTTTTCAAAGACCAATCGCGACATACTCTCCTGCGACTTGCCTGCCATGGTCGAATCGAGCTTCTCTTCTGGAAAGAAATCATCTAAATTGACGTCTCCTATCATCGAAGTTTCCAAGAAATGAATATGCTGGTGCATACGGTCGGTATAGTAACCTACAAACATGTGCTTGGGCGTACGCACCAAGATAGGATTAATGTTAATGGCTTTCAATAACGAAGCAAACAACACGCTCCCGTCTACACAGTTGATTTGCGCCGAAGCCAGCGCATCATCAAACGTACGCACCCGTTGCGAAAACACCACATTCGAAGACAAACTGGTATTGCTGATGGAACTATACTTGAATCCTCGCTTTTGCAACACATACCACAAAGCATAGACCTGCTTGTCGACCACATCACTGCTTTTGCTTTGGTATCCCCAAAAGCGGTTGACGATACGTGTGTCCAACGCTTCCCGCAAAATCACATCAATATTCGGATTATCTTCGTTTACGTATGCCGCGAAAAACTTGCCCGTATCGTGAAACTTCATCCGGCTATCTACATATCCCAACAAACATTCGTTGACGCTGCGCACCGAAAAAGTACGCACATTGCTGCCTAACTCATGATTGTTCAGCCTGACCGATACAGACACCGTCAACGGAACAGGCTGCGTATGCTCGCGCAACGTCTCAAACTTCCAAACGATATCGGGAAAAACCAAATATTCTTTCCGCGCTTCAGGCAATATGAACTCAGAAACCGAACGCGAGAAAAAAGGAGTCTCTTCTACTTCAATTCGCAACTTACTGTTCGCATGCGTATTTTTAATACGAATGCCGATACACGACTTCGGATCACCTATATAATCGGTATCGGAAGGAAGGATAAGCTCGGCATCGGTTGTAGCGGTAGAAAGAATCGTCACCGGAAAGATATTTCCACCCAATTCGTCTGTTATTTCGAAATCAGAACGAAAAGGCTCATAACGGTAAACATACCCCACCGATGCCAATACGATGATTCCAGCCAACACATACGTAGCGAGCTTCCATTTATTCCTTACTTGGAACCACAAATTCCGGATTTTCATATTCAAACTTACAAAAGGATTCGCCATACGGCCTGCCGCCCGACATCGTTACCTGGTTTTATCAGGCTACAGGCGTATGGCGGACGATACAATTACCGCACAGCGATGCACTCGATTTCTACCAGTGCGCCTTTCGGCAATGCTTTAACGGCTACAGCGGAGCGGGCCGGATAGTCACCTTCAAAATACTTGGCATACACACCGTTCATTTCAGCAAACAGAGCCATATCAGACAAGAACACCGTAGTTTTCACGATATTAGCTGTTGCCAGTCCAGCTTCCGCCAGAATGCTTTTGATGTTCTCGAACGACTGAGTCGTCTGCTCGGCTACACCGCCCGGAGCAAATTCGCCCGTTGCCGGATCTACCGGAAGCTGTCCAGATACAAAAACCATTCCGTTTGCCTCAATGGCCTGGCTGTAAGGGCCGATGGCTGCAGGAGCCTTCGCTGTAAAAATCACTTTCTTCATTGTTACAATAAATTAATTGATAAATAGTAAACTTCAAGCAGAACCCCCAACCCGGTATCCTCACCCAAGCATCCACCGGCTCACCCGAAAGTAACATAAACATACTTCGGTAACCTTTCGCCGTTTCTGCGACAAGAATAACCCGATTATGCGTTTCCGCTCACAAATCCACCGCTAAATTAGCACTTTTCCGCCAATCTGCGGAAGTATTCAAAAAAAAATTAACGAAAACTTAGAGCATATTGAAAAAAATGCCTATTTTTGTCGTGTCAATACGTGAGACGGGCAAAAACGTATTTGCGTGCTCACTTCAAAACAGAATCAAAAACTAATCATTAAATCCGTAATTATTGACAAGCGTAACAAAAGATGGCGCACATCCTCCAAGATGAATGCATCGCATTAAATACGCTTACAAGCATTACACAATTCATTACAACCTATACTTATGTATAACATTATTCAATTAAACGACAAAGATTTGTCCGAATTGCAACAGATTGCCAAAGAGTTGGGACTGAACAAGACCAGCGATATGCCTAAAGAAGAACTGGTATACCGCATTTTGGACGAACAAGCTATCGTAGGGGCTACAAAAAAAGCCACAACAGCAAAAACAAATGAAGAAAGAAAAGAAGGACAGCCTCGTAAACGTTCGCGCATCAGCGTAAAAAAGGAAGGGGACATCGTTTATACCGCCACAAAAGACAAGGCACAAAAACTGGAGGCAAACACTCCGCCGCTCCCGGTACCAGCTCCTTTATTCAAGACCGAACCGGCAGCTGCCACCACAGAAACTACCGAGCCGGCCAATAACACGCAGCCGGCGAAAACAGAAGAAAAGCCTAAAGCCAAGCGAGGCAGGAAACCGGGAAGCAAAAACAAAGCAACGATAGAAAAAGAACGGGCACAAAAAGCTGTCGAAACAGCGACACTGGCCTTTGCTGATTTGCCCAACGATGAAACAGAAGAACTCCCCGCACCCGACCTGACAGGCGGCGAAGATTTCATTGCCATCGAAGACCTGCCTTCTGAAAAAATAGAGCTGCCGTCCGAATTGCTCGGCAAATTCGAAGCCACCAAAATGGAACAATCGCCCGTAGAAAAAGAAAACAAGCCAAACAACAACCGTTACCAACAACGACAGCAACGCTACAATAACCGGCAAGCCAACGGGCGGCAACAAAATCAAAATTCAAACCAGCCAGCGGCAAATGCCCCAGACAACCAACCGGCTCCTGCTCCCGAAGCACAACCGGCCAAACCGGCAGAAAAGCCATACGAATTTGATGACATCCTGAAAGGGTCGGGCGTCCTGGAAATCATGCCAGACGGCTACGGCTTCCTCCGTTCATCCGATTACAATTATCTTTCTTCACCTGATGACATTTATGTATCTCAATCGCAAATCAAATTATTCGGGCTGAAAACCGGCGACGTAGTAGACGGAACTATCCGTCCGCCGAAAGAAGGAGAAAAATATTTCCCGTTGGTCAAGGTATCAAAAATCAACGGCCTGCCTCCCGAACTGGTACGCGACCGTGTGCCGTTCGACCACTTGACCCCTCTGTTCCCCGACGAGAAGTTCAAACTCTGCAAAGGCTATAACGATAACCTCTCGGTTCGTATCGTCGATTTGTTCGCACCTATCGGGAAAGGACAGCGCGCGCTTATCGTGGCACAACCCAAGACAGGTAAGACCATCCTGATGAAAGACATTGCCAACGCCATTGCGGCCAACCACCCGGAAGTATACATGATTATGTTGCTCATCGACGAACGTCCGGAAGAAGTAACCGACATGGCACGTAGCGTGAATGCCGAAGTCATCGCCTCAACTTTCGACGAACCGGCAGAACGCCACGTAAAGATTGCAGGCATTGTATTGGAAAAAGCCAAACGCATGGTAGAATGCGGACACGATGTGGTTATCTTCCTCGACTCTATCACCCGTCTGGCACGTGCTTATAACACGGTATCACCGGCATCGGGCAAAGTATTGTCGGGAGGTGTCGATGCAAATGCACTCCACAAGCCGAAACGCTTCTTTGGAGCTGCCCGTAACATCGAAGGAGGAGGATCACTGACCATCATTGCCACCGCCTTGATAGATACCGGCTCGAAGATGGACGAAGTGATTTTCGAAGAATTCAAGGGAACCGGTAACATGGAGTTGCAGCTCGACCGCAACCTGAGCAACAAGCGTATCTTCCCTGCTGTCAACCTCACGGCTTCCAGCACACGGCGTGACGACTTGCTGCTTGACAAGACAACGCTCGACCGGATGTGGATTTTACGCAAGTTCTTGGCAGACATGAATCCGGTAGAAGCCATGAATTCGGTGAAAGAACATTTGGAAAAAACCAAAGACAACGAAGAATTCCTGATGAGTATGAACTCGTAAACACTATTTTTCAAAAAATCAAGAGGCGCAGCGAATGGATTAAACCCACGCTGCGCCTCTTTGTCTTTTTGGGTAAAAACTGTTTTCCCTATTTCAATGACATATACCTTAATTCCGCAACACTTTGATTTAACTTTATTTATAAGTTCCTGAGCAA
>URCM01000123.1 GCA_900546355.1 uncultured Bacteroides sp. | reverse complement strand
TACATCAAGCCAAGAAAAACTTTTTGGAGAAATTCAAAACAGCTTCTTAATTATTCATTGGTAATTATCCACTGAATTACAGTTCCAAATCGCCGTCGAACACTTCGTGCCAAGGCAATCCGTTCTTGTTCAGTTCGTCCATAAACGGATCGGGGTCGAATTCTTCCACGTTCCACACACCCGGACGCTTCCACAAGCCTTTCAGGAACATCATCGCACCAATCATCGCCGGAACACCCGTCGTATAGCTTACGCCCTGCATGCCGGTTTCCTTGTAGGCTTCCTGATGTGAGCAGTTGTTATATACATAATAAGTGCGTTCCTTACCGTCCTTGATACCCCGGATGCGGCATCCGATAGACGTTTCGCCTTCGTAATTCTCGCCCAGGTCTTGCGGGTTGGGCAACACGGCTTTCAAGAACTGGAGCGGCACGATTTCCATGCCATTATAATTAATAGGCTCGATGCTTGCCATGCCGATATCCTGAATCACACGCAGGTGAGTGAGGTATTCCTGACCGAAAGTCATCCAGAAGCGGGCACGCTTGATGGTGGGGAAGTTCTTTACCAGCGATTCCAGCTCCTCGTGATACAGCAGGTAAGAATCGCGCGGGCCGATGTTCGGATAAGTCAAGTCTTTGTGGAATTCCAACGGTTTGGTGGTAATCCACTTCCCGTCCTCGTAATAACGTCCGTTCTGGGTAATCTCGCGGATGTTGATTTCGGGGTTGAAGTTCGTGGCGAACGCCTTATGATGGTTGCCCGCATTGCAGTCCACGATGTCCAGATACTGGATTTCATCGAAATGATGCTTAGCCGCATACGCTGTATAAACTCCACTTACGCCCGGGTCGAATCCGCATCCCAGGATAGCGGTCAGCCCGGCATCCTCGAAACGTTTCTTATAAGCCCATTGCCAGCTATATTCAAAATGAGCTACATCTTTCGGCTCATAATTGGCTGTATCCAGGTAGTTCACGCCCGATTTCAAGCAAGCCTCCATGATGGTCAAGTCTTGGTAGGGGAGTGCCACGTTAATAACGATTTCGGGTTTAAACCCGTTGAATAAAGCCACCAGTTCGTCTACATTGTCTGCATCTACCTTAGCGGTCTTGATGTTAGGGTTGCCGATTGCTTTCACGATTGCATCGCATTTCGACTGGGTACGGCTGGCAATCATCACTTCCGTAAACACCTCGGGATGTTGAGCCACTTTGTGTGCAACCACGGTACCTACACCGCCTGCACCGATAATCAATACTTTACTCATTTCTTATTTTTCAGATTTAATGCCCGGTAAACGTTACCGTTCACCCTGCAAAGATATAAATTTTTCCGGAACATCATGCAGTATTCCGAGTATATCCGTATTTTTGTAACAGAAAACACTTTTAAAACAAAGCAGACTTATGAAGAAAACAATGTTGAAAGCAGCGTTCTTCCTTAGCGCAGGCGTATGGATGACCGCATGCGGAAGCAGCAAACAAGCTGCACAAGCTATCGACTTAACAGGAGAATGGAATATTGTAGCCGTAAACGGAGAAAAACTGCAAGCGGCTAATATGCCTTATATCGGACTGGACATGAAAGGGAAAAAAGTGTATGGGAACGCCGGATGCAACCGCATGACGGGAACTTTCGAGGCTGACTCGCTCCAACCGGGCAAAATCAGCTTCGGGCAAGTGGGCACCACCCGTATGATGTGCCCCGACATGGATACGGAGAACAAGGTGTTGCAGGCATTGAATGCCGTAAAAGGCTATGCACAGACAGAGACCGGACTCAACATGACCGATGCCGAAGGCAAAGCCGTGCTGACATTGGAAAAGCGGGAAACACCGGTCATCAGCCTCAACGACTTAGCTGGAGAATGGGTGATTAGCGCCATCTATGGAGTCCGTGTGGGCAAAATGGATAAGACCCCCTTCATTGCATTTGATATTGCACAAAAGCGGGTTCACGGCAATGCGGGATGCAACATCGTCAATGGCGGATTCTCGCAAGAAGAAGGCAAAGCCAATTCACTGAAGTTCTCGCAAATGATATCCACCATGATGGCATGCCCCGACATGGACACCGAACGCCAGATACTCGAAGCGTTGGGCAAAGTGACCAGCTTCAGCCTGAACCAAGAACAAGCCGTAGCCCTGCTTGATGAGGCAGGTACGGAAGTGCTGACCTTGACCAAGAACACGGGCGAACCATTGACAAAATAAACGTAGTTAGTTGCTTTACGAGTTTTAATGTACTGAAACTGTAGTTTTATATTGCTGAAACTTTAGTTTCAGTGCATTGAAACTTTAGTTTCAGCTATATGAAACCACGTGAAACTATTATTGCACACGTAAAAGCATAAGGATTAAGCTGTTAATAGATGCGTTTGGTTATCTGTAAAAACTAAAATGAGTATTTGCAATGAGCCACTGTAGGGGCGGGGTTAACCCGCCTGTATGCATCTACGAGGATGTATTCGGGCAGGCAAACCCTGCCCCTACAGCTTAATTGGCAAGATGCGGACATTCATTAAAACTAATTTGAGTAACGGGATTCACTTCATTCGCTCGAACCGGTAAGCGAACGAAAAGAGCACGTATCCCCGTAATTGCTCCTCGTAACGTTCGCTGAACGCCGTGGCACTGGCATAACGCATAAAGCTCTTGCGCTGGCTCAGGATGTCCGCCCAATAGACCGACAACTCTCCCCGCTTCTCTTTCAGGAACTTCCACGACACTTTCAGGTTCCACAACAATTCATTATTATCCGCTCCATTCATGCCCGTACCGCTCCGGAACGTATAGCCGGCATCCGTACTCACGATAAAATGCAGAGGCAGGTTGACCGAACTTTCCACGCCGCACGTATAGTTTCGTGTGTAGGTGTTCCGTCCTTGCAATGAGTTTTTCGACTGGTAAAAGCTCCATTCTCCCGTCAAGTCAATGTTCCCCCATGCCGGAAGATATGCCAGACGGATATTGCTGCTGAGCGAGGTGGCTCCTGTCACGCTTCTCCTGTTCACGTTCTGCGAAGCGTCTTCATTAATCAGGCTTACATTCCGGTTATAACCTCCTGAAGCCCTCAGCATGAAATGGAATTGCTTGATGCGCTTGTCGTAAGACCCGTTTCCCATCAGGTTCCAATTGCCGTTGATGTTGACCGGCATCGTTTCACGCCCGCCCGTCTCCTTATTATATAAGGTAGCACGGGTTACTGAATTGAACGTCTGGTTCCACGAAAGCGAAGTCGAAATTCCCTCCTGGAAATTACTGAATACGGCGTACACCGAGTGCCGGTACGATGGACGCAGGTGCGGATTGCTCCGGCGGATATAAAGGGGTGAACTGTAATCGGTAGGAGACACCATGTCTTCCAATCCGGGTTGAGACGTATTTCCGTTATAGCTCAATACAAAATAACTTCCTTCCTGCTGATAGGAAAGGCTTAGTTGCGAACGCCATTCAATGGAACGTGCCACGGTATCGGCACGATGCTCTCCGGTGGCTTGCTCGATGGAACGCCGCTGGGGGCTCATGCCCACGCTTGCCACTACGCCCCATGTCTCGGAGGTATAATTGTAATTGAGCGAAACATTATGCCTGAGTGTCCGGCTATGGCTTCGGGTCCGGAGGCTGTCTATCTCGCCCTCCCCGTATCCTTCGGGCAAGACACCCAAAGCCGGTTGGTCTGCTTCAAAAGGCGACAAATCGTATGTCGCACCGTCCAGTTTCTCATATTCCCTTTCCAGTCCGTAGGAGAGTTGGAGACGGTTTTTCTTGTTGAAAGCATGCGTATAAGCAATATGCGCTTCATCGTTCATCGAACTTTGAGGCGTACGCCGGTACTGGTTCTGATAATAGAGCGAATCGCCTCCCGCCGCATTCTGCAGCTGATAATAATCAATGGAAGAAAGCGTATAGCCGTGTTGTGTCCCTTTCCGGTATCCATGATTAAGGTCAAAACTTAAGAAGTCATCTTTTTCCCCTATCTTTTGTACGACTTCCAAGCGTAAGTCGTAATCCATATTATTGTCTTGCGATAACGATTGCTGGCGGTTATCATTGATCCATGTGGCTTTATCCACGTCTCCGATATGGGCAAACGGATTTTTCGTATCTGCCTCGGGACGGGCATTAAATGTAGCGGTTCGGCTCTCGCTCTGGCTTCGGCTATGGCTATACCTTCCCGAAGCGGAAAAGATAAGAGAAGTCCGCTTGTTGATTTCCCAGTTCACGTTCAAGTGTCCGTTTACGTTCCGGTTCTTTCCCCATTGGTCACTTTCCGCCAAAGCATATTGGTTCCCGTTGCTCAGGTATTGCTCGTTATACGTGCCGGACTGGTTTCCGTTGCGGTTGTAGCTATAATTGACATTGCCCGATACGTCCAATCCTTCCTTTACTTTTTTCGATGCGCTAAGATTGACCGAGTTCAGGATATTGTCTTCATCTGCGGAAGTGAAGTTGCGGTTGGTCGAACGTGCGTTTACCATGAAGTTATCTCCGCTTTCCTTGAAGCGCATCATCCGTCCGTTCAAGTCCCGCCGCTTATGGGTTCCGTATCCGGCTTCGGCATAGGTCAATAACGACCCGTTGAACTCCCGTTTGGTTTTCAGGTCGAGCACATAGTTCTTCTCATTCGATTTCATGCCGGTCTTTTCTTCTTGCTCGGTCGGTTTGTCGTACACTTTCAGTTGGCTGATGAATTTCACCGGCAGGTTGTCCAGTACCACGTCTTTGTTTCCCTTGAAGAAATCTTTCCCGTTCACCGTAATTTCCTGAATCGGATAACCGTTGAACTTCATCTCGTGCGTTTTCGGGTCATACGAAAGTCCGGGAATGCGTCTCACCAATGCCTCCAGGTAGGAGCCTTCGGGCGTAGGATAAGCCGCTACATTGTATACGGTGGTATCTCCTTTTTGTTCGACCGCTTTCAAGGGAGCCGTGACCACCACTTCCGAAAGCCGGAGCGCGTCATCACGCATCCGGAGCGTCCCCAATCTGATGGTGTCCGCTTCGGAATCTAAAGCCACCGCCAACGGCATGCACCCCGTAAACGAAGCCTTCAACGCATATTCCGTTTCCGGCTTCCGCAGGAAGGCAAGGCTGAATTGTCCGTTTTTGTCCGAAGACGTACCTTTCACCAATGCTGAATCGGGCAGACCCAATACCGCTACATTGGCATAAGGCAACGCTTCTTCCGCGCCTTGTTTGTCGGATAGTACAAGACGTCCTGTCACAACCTGATGTTGCGCATATCCTTTTGCCAAGCCCAAAGCCCATAAAGTTCCTATTAATATAATAAGGTGTGCTGCTTTCATCGTTTTGTCAATAGGTAGGCAAAAATACGCAAAAGACAGGAACTCTCGCATTAATAAAGCCTAATTCATCTCTGACACCTGCAATTTTTGCCGAAGCTATATCCTGGCGTGTTAAACATCTGCCATGCTTGTGCCATTTTGTCAGTTTGCACCTGTTAAAAGAACACAGATTTCCGCATGGCACGGCATTTGCTTATCTGTAAGCGTAATGTTTCGGCATTGCAGAATCAACTTAATTAGCAAACAAATAAAATAGATACAATTATGGGAAAGATTATTGGTATTGACTTAGGAACTACAAACTCATGTGTAGCAGTATTCGAAGGTAACGAACCGGTTGTAATTGCCAACAGCGAAGGCAAGCGTACCACTCCTTCAGTAGTGGCATTCGTAGACGGCGGCGAACGTAAAGTGGGCGACCCCGCTAAGCGTCAGGCTATCACGAACCCGAAACGTACGGTGTATTCTATCAAACGTTTCATGGGTGAAACCTACGACCAAGTTCAGAAAGAAATCTCTCGTGTTCCTTATCAAGTAACAAGAGGGGAAAACAATACACCGCGTGTAGACATCGACGGACGTCTGTATACTCCGCAGGAAATTTCAGCCATGATTCTTCAGAAGATGAAGAAAACCGCTGAAGATTACCTGGGCCAGGAAGTGACCGAAGCCGTTATTACCGTGCCGGCATACTTCTCCGACTCTCAACGTCAGGCTACAAAAGAAGCCGGACAAATCGCGGGCTTGGACGTGAAACGTATCGTCAATGAACCGACCGCAGCCGCTTTGGCATACGGTATCGATAAGGCCAACAAGGATATGAAAGTGGCTGTGTTCGACTTGGGTGGTGGTACATTCGATATCTCTATCCTGGAATTCGGTGGAGGTGTGTTCGAAGTATTGGCAACCAACGGTGATACTCACCTGGGTGGTGACGACTTCGACCAAGCTATCATCAACTGGTTGGTACAGGAATTCAAGAACGATGAAGGTGCCGACTTGACTACTGACCCGATGGCTATGCAACGTTTGAAAGAGGCTGCAGAAAAGGCGAAAATCGAATTGTCTTCTTCTACTTCTACTGAAATCAACTTGCCGTACATCATGCCGGTAGCCGGTGTGCCCAAGCACTTGGTAAAGACATTGACGCGTGCGAAATTCGAACAGCTTTGCCACGATTTGATTCAGGCTTGTCTGGAACCGTGTAAAAAAGCCGTGAGTGATGCTGGCTTGAGTACGTCGGATATTGATGAAGTTATTCTGGTTGGTGGTTCTTCTCGTATCCCTGCCGTTCAGCAACTTGTTCAAGACTACTTCGGCAAAGTTCCTTCAAAAGGTGTGAATCCCGATGAAGTGGTAGCCGTAGGTGCAGCTATTCAGGGTGCCGTATTGAACAAAGAAGCTGGTGTAGGCAACATCGTATTGCTGGATGTCACTCCGTTGACCTTGGGTATCGAAACCATGGGTGGTGTCATGACCAAACTGATTGACGCCAACACCACTATTCCGTGTAAGAAGAGCGAAGTATTCTCTACTGCGGCTGATAACCAAACCGAAGTGACCATCCACGTACTGCAAGGCGAACGTCCGATGGCAGCTCAGAACAAGTCAATCGGTCAGTTCAACCTGACAGGTATCGCTCCGGCTCGCCGTGGTGTTCCTCAAATCGAAGTCACCTTCGATATCGATGCCAACGGTATCTTGAAAGTATCTGCAAAAGATAAGGCTACAGGCAAAGAGCAAGCCATCCGTATCGAAGCTTCATCGGGCTTGAGCAAAGACGAAATCGACCGTATGAAAGCTGAAGCTGAAGCCAATGCTGAAGCCGATAAGAAGGAACGTGAGAAAGTTGATAAGCTGAATCAGGCAGACAGCTTGATTTTCACTACCGAAAATCAGTTGAAAGACCTTGGCGACAAGATTCCTGCCGACAAGAAAGCTCCTATCGAAGCTGCTCTGCAGAAGTTGAAAGATGCCCACAAGGCTCAGGATTTGGCAGGCATAGACGCCGCAAGCGCAGAACTCCAGACCGCATTCCAAGCCGCAAGTGCTGAGATGTATGCACAAACCGGAGCACAAGGCGGTGCACAAGCTGGTCCGAACGCAGGTCAGGCAAACAACAGCCAAAGCACAAATAACAAAGACAATGTGCAGGATGCGGATTTTGAGGAAGTGAAATAAGCACATAGAGAAATAAGAATACAATATCAAATGG
>URCM01000122.1 GCA_900546355.1 uncultured Bacteroides sp. | reverse complement strand
CGGTCTGAAACCGAACAGAACTTTTAATGCTAAACTTATCAAAGAACTCTTTGGCATAGTGGCAGAAGCCGCTTAGCCGATATGGTGAATTCTTAACGGACTATTATAAGCATAAAATCGAGAATCAAATCAAAATACGCTTTTTCTTATAATTCGCACGAAAATCTTTAGGCGATACCATTTTCTTCTTCTTAAAGATACGATTAAAATTCGAAAGATTATTAAACCCCGACTCATAACATATTTCAGCAATACTCATAGTAGTATCTACCAACATACGCAAAGCATACCCCAAACGGATATCAGTGATGTAATCTTGGAGCGTCTTGCCTGTACGGAGCTTGAAAAAACGACTAAATGATACTTCGGTCATCCCCACCATATCCGCCAGTTGATTAAGACGGATTTCTTCTTTATAATGGCGATTGATAAAATCTTGTACCTTCTGCACACGCCGACTATCGGAATGCTGCTCGATCCGAGCAAATGAAGAACTGGAAAGCACCCGAGCTTCATCGGTAAACATAGACAACTCATACAATAAAGTAAGGAAACGGGTTACGGCATAAAAGCCTTTTGTATCGGGCAAACCGTCCAACAAAGAATAGACTTTCATAATAGCGGGCATAGGAAAGCACAAGCCATTCTGCGCTTTATCAAACATCTTGGTTACTCGGTCAAACTGATTGGTAGCAAGTAAAGTTTTCATAAACTGAGGAGAAAATTGAATCGTTATTTCACGCACATCACAACTTTTACATTCATGTTGTTCCCACACATGCTCCAAATCGGGGCTTGTGATGAGAACCAAATCATAATCGCCAATAATTTCAGCAGAGTCACCTACTATACGTTGTACCCCAGGAGCATTGATGACAAAGTTCAATTCAAATTCTTTATGACAATGCATCGGATAAGTAAATTCAGTCTTTCTCCGGTCGGCAATATAAAAACAGTCTTTCTCCGACAATGGAGTAATCTCGCGGATAATATTTTTATCTTGTACTATCATAGTATTTAATTTATTAATATGGCAATTATACTTAATGTGACAATACCTTCCCGCATCCTCACATTTGCGCATTCACATTATAGTCTGATTGATTCTTTACCCCTTTTATATTCCGTTGAACAACGCTTTCTGTGAAAAAAGCAGTCAGTTCTTTCCAAGTCACAGAAGTCTCGGGCTGAAATTGCTCCGATTTAACATAACGGAGCAAAGCAGTACGAAATCCGTTACCTTCAGGAGTATTTTCGATAAATGCAAGATTGGCCGTACAGACCAAAAGCTTTCCCTTTCCTACCCGAAATTCGAAAACAATCCCCAACTTATGATTCCGTTCTACATTATCTATTACCTGTACTACAGGACGATACGACTTTGTTGTTTTATCCAGCACCATCGGACGCGCATACCGGGCTATGCTCCACCATTGCCAATCGCTATGCGCTTCGGTCGGGAAATAATGAAACAACGGGTGAGCCGGATCAACCATCACCGACATCGTTCCTGGAGAAATTTCCTTACCCGCACGCTCCGATATGGTCTTAAACATCGCATAATTCCAATAATCGGGTGTAAACATTCCTCCTACACTTTGTTTCTCGATATCTTTATGGCGTGGTACCAAAAACACCGTACCTCCTTTCTCTAATTCTGCCTTTACCCGTTCATTCAAAAGCGAATCAACATGAATACCGGCCGCACTTTCCCGCCCGTTGGGATACACCCAAAGATGATAATAATTATGATAAGTGCCGGTTTTCAGATGCAAGGTCAACCGTTGCGGAACATCCAAATCAGAAAGCGACAATTCGATGTGTCCCACCTCTCCTACTTCGCCCTGTGGCACAAAACAAGAAAACATACCTTGCTTCTCCCATAATCCGTCATCCGAAACCAGTTGCCAACAAACAGTTTTCTCCCAATCGTCTTCTTCGTAATTAGAGAGAGCGACATCTATTTTCATTTTTTGAGTGTTCCACCAGCAAAAACTTTCCATTCGGGCCAAAGGAACCACCGGAGCACAAAAGCCATAAAAAGTTTCAGGGTCAACAATACCTTTCGTTTCCATGAATGCATCGAGTATGCCCACCAATGCAGAACCTTGTCCAGGATAATCTTGTAAGTCAAGCATTTGGAACCCTCCAAAACCAGGTGTACGCAAGGCGTATTCAATATCCGCCTTATAGCATTCTACGGAAAAACGCCCCGTAGCACGATGAAAATCATCCGCTTGTCCATATAACTGATTTTCCTTCAAACGGTTACGGAATATCTCCAAATTATACGGATAGAGCACACCTTTGTATTTCGCAATCTGGCTATAGTCTGGATAAATTTGAAATTGACACGTTTCATGCCCCACTACAGGGCGCGGACACCGGGCTATGGCTTGCGCATAGTCGGCTATGGTATTGGGACGAGTATTATTTAAGATACCCCCTTTTTCGGCATCTACATAAGCGAAAGAAGTACGCACATGAGTGGAATATCCTTCCCCTCCGCCTACCCGACATGTCACAAAGTAATCTTCACCGTCCTGCGGTCCTTTCCAACCCAAATTATTATTGGAACCGAAACAGTACAAATGACGCGGGTCTTTCTTCCGAAAATCATCCAGCCATTCACGCATCACTTCTACTTCACCATGCAACTCGTTTCCCAGTCCCAACATCATCAATGAAGGATGATTCCCTAACCAGGAAAGTATCATGTCGCCCTCTCGTTTCAAGAATGCATTAAGAGCCGTATTCTTTCGCTCGATAGCCCCCCATAAAGGCAATTCTACCTGAAAATAGACACCTTCCAAATCAGCCGCTTTCAAAGCTGCTTCGGGCGGAGTGTACGAATGACAACGATAATGATTAATGCCATACCGCTTGGCGGTCCGCAGCACCCCACGCCATGCTTCCACATCCATCGGCGCATAACCTGTAAGCGGAAATACACACGCATCGTGCTTGCCGCGTAAGAAAATTTTCTTGCCGTTCAGCACAAACCTGTTACCTTCCGTACGAAACTCGCGCATACCGAAATCTACACATTGCTCATCGTGCGTATGGTCGGTATCCAGCCGAACGTGAAGCCGGTACAAAGCCGGATGAAATTCACTCCAGACAAGAGGCGATTCGCCCATATCCAATGACAGGGTAAACGAAGTGACACCCGCCTGAAGAGGTATCTTCTGTTCTACTGGCGGAAGTTTATGTGACATGGGCGTATTCCACGCCTCGCCTTCAATGCGTAGCATGGCATCTTCGTATCGTTCGGTACAGACTGTCAGTTTTACAAAAGCACGCTTACGGGCAAGCGAAGGATAAACCTCTACCTTTTCTATATAAGCCTCATCACGAGCTTCGATACCCAAACGTCCTAAAATGGGTCTTCTGGAATTTGGAGTGATGGGTATTGCGAATGGTATATTGACAATCTATACGCCCTATGTGTAACAATCTGTATTTTAGCTTGTTCTTACGCTTCTACACATTTAAACACAATTGAGCCATTTGTAGGGGCGAATTATAGCTTTTAGATATCAGTCTTATTGATTATCAACAATATACAAAATTGTATATGTTCCATATACGCTGATATTCAGTCATATAGGGTTATCACTCCAAATGTCGGATGAACCCCTAAAATACCGTTCCAATTTGTCTGAGTAGCGTCTGTCCATGCATGTGAAGTTTGTATCTCCCGAGGAACAGATGTTTCAGAATTGTCTATTCGAATGGCAATGTGATGCTTACCCGCTTTTAGAAGAGGCAACTCATAACAATGAGGAGCATACAGATGGGTCAGGCTTCCGATACTGTCTCCGTCTATCCAAAGCGTGCTGGGCTTGGTGCGTTCCATAATCAGGCGGAGCTTCTTTCCGGCAAATCCTTCGGGCAAGGTGAAGTCGCGCTCGTAGATGACTTGTCCGCTATACGAATGGAGCCGGGTCAGTTGGCTGGTAACGTAAGGTGCCTGTGCCGGATTGCCTAATTGATTCTCATCGGTGGTGCCCGGAAGCCGGCAAGTGCCTAACGAACTTTCCCAGGTGCCCGACAGGGGAAGGAAGGCTCTCTCTTGTGCTTGTGCGCACAAAGCGCAAAGCATGGCCGCGAGTGAAAGAAAGAGTTGTTTCATTGGATTCTTTTTTTTATTTAATAGAACACAGCGACACAAAGGCACAGAGTTTTTTATTAGAAACTGTTTTGAATTTCTCCAAAAAGTTTTTCTTGGCTTGATGTATCCGTTTTCGTGTGTGCTTTGGGCGATAAATTCAAAACAGCTTCTAAGAATGAAAGATAAAAATTAAATTTTTTTCTGTGTCTTTGTGTCTCTGTGTTCTATCAAATTAATCAGTTATATTTATTCATTCATTTACCGTATTTCGCCTTGATACCTGGCAATTCTTTCCGGATGTCGGCTATCCGGGTAGCATCACTTGGATGTGTACTCATAAATTCCGGAATCGTCCCGCCGCTACCTGCCGACATCTTTTGCCAAAAGCCGACGGCTACATCGGGATTATACCCCGCTATGGTCATCAGCACCAATCCCATATAATCGGCTTCCGACTCATGCTTGCGAGAGAAAGGAAGCATCATGCCATATTGCGCCCCGATTCCATACACGGTCTGTGCCACGTTCTGCACCGCCGCACTCTTATCGCTGACGAGTGAATTCAGGATATTCGCGCCATATTGCGCCATTACCTGCTGGCTGATGCGCTCATTGCTATGCTTAGCCACCGCATGTGCCACCTCGTGCCCTACGACCACCGCCAGTTCATCGTCCGATGAAACCAGTTTCATCAGTCCTTCATAAACAACAATCTTGCCCCCCGGCATACAAAAAGCGTTTACTTGCGGGTCTTGCACCAAATTAAACTCCCATGCAAAATTATTCAGTTCCGATGCCATTCCGTTCGCACGCAGGTAGGCTTCCGTAGCAGAGGCAATCTTTTTCCCTACGCGCACCACCATGGCGGTCTGTGCGGCATTGGTCGATTTCTTAGCCGACTTGATATAGTCGTTGTATTGGGTAAGACTGGAGGACAGCACTTCGCTATCCGAGACCAAAAGCATTTGTTTCCGTCCGGTGAGCGGGACGGTAGAGCAACTTGCCAAAAGAAGGGAGGCAAGCAAGAGCAGGGTTAAATGCAGTTGTTTCATCATCCGTAGTTCGTTTTAAGGTTTCTTTCAGCAAATATATAGCATTTTCTGTAATAATCCGCACTATCTGTAATGAAAAAGATAAAACAGTATCATTCGCACTGGTGGAATATGCCTATTTTTGCATCGATATCATTTAAAAACAACTCATCATGAAAAACATGAAATCTAAAATCTTGTTGGTTGCCGGAGCTTCTCTTTTCGCTTCCGGCGTATGGGCACAGGAACAACCGATGTGCCTTTCTACTCCCGAAACCTCGCTGGTGATTGATGCACCACAGGGTGGAGAACTGAAGTATGTATATTATGGCGCGAAGCTGAACGATGCGGATTTGAATCAAATCGATGCGGTGCGCACGTGCAATCAGGCTGCTTATCCGGTGTATGGGATGAATACTCCGGCTGAAACGGCGCTCTCGGTATGCCATGCCGACGGAAACATGTCGACCCAACTGGTGGTGGAAAGCGTGGCTACTACGAAAGCGGATAAAACCCAGGAAGTTACGGTACGCTTGAAGGACAAAGTTTATCCGTTTTATGTCAACGTATGCTACCGGGCTTATCAGGATGTAGACATCATTGAGACCTGGACCGAAATCACAAATGAAGAAAAGAAGCCCGTCGTGCTCAACCAGTTCGCTTCGGCTTACCTGCCCATCCGCAGGGGCAATGTATGGCTCTCCAGCCTGTATGGCTCGTGGGCGAACGAGGGACGTTTGGCTCAAGAACCGTTGGAGCCGGGCATGAAAGTGATAAAGAACAAGGACGGGGTACGCAATTCGCATACGGCGCATGCCGAAGTGATGTTCTCGCTCGACGGCCGTCCGCAGGAAAACGTAGGGCGGACTATTGGCGCGGCACTCTGCTACACCGGAAATTACAAACTTCGTATTGATACCGATGATAGCGAATACCACCAGTTCTTTGCCGGCATCAACGAAGAAAATTCCCAATATCACTTGCAGAAAGGAGAAACCTTTGCTACTCCGGTACTTGCCTTGACCTACTCGGATGAAGGATTGAGCGGAGCCAGCCGGAACTTCCACCGTTGGGGACGTACCTATAAATTAGCGCATGGAAACAAGCCTCGCAAAATCTTGCTCAACAGTTGGGAAGGCGTTTATTTCGACATCAACCAGCAAGGCATGGAGCAGATGATGGCGGATATCGAGTCGATGGGCGGCGAATTGTTCGTCATGGACGACGGATGGTTCGGAGACAAATACCAGCGCAATTCCGATAACTCTTCGTTGGGCGACTGGGTGGTAGACACGCGCAAGCTTCCCGAAGGCATTGAGGGATTGATCCGCGACGCGAAGAAACATCATGTCGGCTTCGGTATCTGGATAGAGCCGGAAATGTCGAATACTACGAGCGAACTCTACGAAAAGCATCCCGAATGGATTGTGAAAGCCCCCCAGCGCGACCCGGTATTGGGACGTGGCGGAACGCAGGTGGTGCTTGACCTCGGCAATCCCGAAGTGCAGGATTTCGTGTTCGGCGTGGTGGATGACCTGATGAGCAAGTATCCCGAAATCGAGTATATCAAGTGGGACGCCAATATGGCGATTATGAACCACGGTTCGAATTACCTGACCGCTGACAACCAAAGCCACATGTACATCGAGTATCATCGTGGCTTCGAGAGTGTATGCAACCGTATCCGTGCCAAATATCCTGACCTTACTATCCAGGCTTGTGCCAGCGGCGGAGGACGTGCCAACTGGGGGTACTTGCCTTGGTTCGACGAGTTTTGGGTGAGCGACAATACCGATGCCCTCCAGCGCATCTACATGCAATGGGGCACTTCGTATTTCTTCCCGGCGATTGCCATGGCGTCTCACATCAGTTCGGCTCCCAATCATCAGGTCTTCCGTACCGTTCCTATCAAATACCGCATCGATGTGGCGATGAGCGGGCGTCTGGGCATGGAAATCCAGCCAAAGAACATGACCGAGGAGGAGAAGGAGATTTGCCGGAAGGCAATAGCCGATTACAAGATGATTCGTCCCGTAGTGCAGTTCGGGGATATCTACCGTCTGGTTTCTCCCTACGACCGCTTGGGTGTAGCATCTCTGATGTACACTTCGCCCGAGAAAGACAAGGCGGTATTCTATTGGTGGAAAATGGAAACGTTTTATAACCAGCATTTGCCTCGTGTGCGCATGGCAGGGCTCGACCCGGCGAAGATGTATCGGGTCAAAGAGTTGAACCGCATCGATAACGAACCGTTGCCGTTCGAGGGGAAATTGTATTCTGGTAAATTCTTAATGGAGAACGGCCTGGAAATCCCTTATACCCATAAGGTAGACTATCACAAGTTGAATGATTACGCCAGCCGCGTGCTGTATTTAGAGGCAGAGTAAGAGCCTTTTTATAGTCAATCAGAAATGGATTGCGAAAAATCCGTTAATCCTTTATATTGAAC
>URCM01000121.1 GCA_900546355.1 uncultured Bacteroides sp. | reverse complement strand
ATACATCAAGCCAAGAAAAACTTTTTGGAGAAATTCAAAACAGCTTCTAAATAAAGAAGTTTGTTTTCTTTCCTTATAGCATTCTTGACATTTCGATATGTACATTTTTATATTTCCAATGCAAAAATTGAAGTTTACATTTGGATTTGTATATCATAAAACATTTGTATATCACATCATGTAGAGTAAGTAGAAATGCAAACAATGATATTTACGTTTGTATTGTTTACTTTTATAAATCTAAACGAAAATATATGCAACATATTCAATATCAAAGTAATACACTAAAACCCAATTAAATACTTATTATTTTAAAAAAGATGGTTTAATATATCCATCACTATTGTATACATTTCTATATTATATCATTTCAAAAGCAATATACGTAACAATAGTTATTTAATATTCAGCTATTTATACAAATATATTAAAGCTTATTAAGCAAATAATATCACCTGTTTACATCTGTATTTACATTTGGAGAAAACAAATGTATTTTATACATTTACTATTGTATTGTTTATTTTTCTATATGTATATTTGCAAATGAAAATAAAAGGTGTTACATTTGTACCTATTAAGTTTATATGTATATTTCATCATGAAAGAACGGATTCTACAACTTATACAAGAAGAAGCACAGACTAATGCCGAGTTTGCCGACAAAATAGGCATTTCTACCTCTTCTTTATCACATATATTGACCGGGAGAAACAAACCCAGTTTGGACGTCGTTATGCACATTCATAAGGCATACCCGACTATCAACTTGGACTGGTTGCTTTATGGTGAGGGTGATATGAAAAAGGAAGTGGATCCGAATGTGGCTACTGGTTTGCCTTATGAAAATAGCGAGAATACGGAAATTACGAATGGAAATCCGGTTCGTTTTGAATTTCGCAAGGAAAATGCGTTTCCTTCCCCTGATAACGTATCAAAAAATACTGTACAAGAAGAAGTTAAATACATCGAAAAGCCGCAACCTAAAATCGTTGAAATACGCATATTCTTCGATAACGGTACTTATCAGGTTTTCCGCCCCGAAAAATCTTAATCGCAAACCATTTTGCTTGTCTGTAAAACCACAGAACGTTTGTATATGGATTGAGGTAAATTTGTTATCTTTGTGCAAAATAACGAATTTACCTCAATTTATTTTATGAAGAAATACATTCTTGATTTGACAGTGACAGAAAACATACGTTTGCATGCAAACTATGTATTACTGAAATTGACGCAAACCGCACCGTTACCTGAAACACTTCCGGGGCAGTTTGCCGAAATTCGAGTAGATGGCTCGAACACAACGTTCTTGCGCCGCCCTATCTCCATTAATTATGTAGACCGTAAGAAGAATGAAGTATGGTTCTTAATTCAATTGGTGGGCAATGGAACCCGAAAGTTGGCTACAGTGCAACCGGGTAATATTGTAAACGTTATAATGCCTTTAGGAAATGGGTTTTCAATGCCAGAAAATCCCCAAACGAAGGTCTTGCTCATCGGCGGAGGCGTAGGCACAGCTCCACTCCTTTATTTAGGTGAAGCCTTGCTGAAGAATGGCTGTACACCTACATTTCTGTTAGGAGCACGTTCAAAGAACGATTTGTTACAATTGGATTTGTTTGAGTCATTGGGTAGTGTATATACTACAACCGAAGATGGAAGTTACGGTGAAAAGGGATATGTAACAATGCACAGTGTATTGAAAGAGAACAAGTTTGATTTGATTTGTACTTGCGGTCCGAAACCGATGATGATGGCAGTTGCCAAATATGCAGCCGCCAATGGCATTGAATGTGAAGTCTCATTAGAAAATACGATGGCTTGTGGTGTAGGTGCTTGTCTATGCTGCGTAGAAAACACCAAAGAAGGCCACGTGTGTGTATGTAAAGAAGGTCCGGTATTTAATATAAAGAAATTATTATGGCAGATTTGAACGTAAACATTGGTAAACTGGCTCTATCGAATCCGGTAATGACCGCATCGGGTACATTTGGTTACGGACTCGAATTTCAAGATTTTGTAAACTTGGAAAACATAGGAGGTATTATTGTAAAAGGTACCACATTGCATCATCGCGAAGGAAATCCCTATCCACGTATGGCAGAAACCCCGATGGGAATGCTGAATGCGGTAGGTTTGCAAAATAAAGGAGTGCATTATTTCGCAGACCACATCTATCCGCAGATTAAGGATATCCGCACCAACATGATTGTAAATGTATCGGGGTCTCAGATAGAGGATTACGCCGAAACGGCAAGCATCATTAATGAACTGGAACAGATTCCAGCCATCGAACTGAACATCTCTTGTCCGAATGTAAAACAAGGAGGAATGGCTTTCGGTGTAACGGCGCACGGAGCGGCAGAGGTCGTTTCAGCTGTACGAAAAGTTTACCATAAAACTTTGATTGTAAAACTATCGCCCAACGTGACCGACATTACCGAAATAGCACGTGCGGTAGAAGATGCCGGTGCCGATAGCGTGTCACTTATCAATACATTGTTGGGAATGGCGATTGATGCCGAAAAGCGCAAACCTGTATTGTCTACCGTCACCGGAGGTATGAGCGGAGCTGCAGTAAAACCAATTGCTTTGCGCATGGTATGGCAGGTTGCCAAAGCGGTGAAGATTCCGGTAATCGGATTAGGAGGAATTATGAACGCACGCGATGCGGTAGAGTTTTTACTTGCCGGCGCAACAGCTATCCAAATAGGAACCGCTAATTTCATCGACCCGGCAATAACGGTTAAAGTCGCAGAAGGCATCAACGAATATCTCGACCGCCACGGCTTCGCTTCGGTACGGGATATCATCGGGGCATTGGAAGTAAATTAATCCAACATAGACACATCAAAGGGCACAAAGCATTTCTTTTTCTGACCGTTTATTACATACTATTCCGAATACGAACAGCGAAATGACTTTTGAAAAAGAAAAGCTCTGTGCCCTTTGTATTTCCGTGTCCAATCTGTTTACTCAAAGATTACTTCAATAAGTCGGGACGTAATCGCTTGGTGCGTTCCATTGATTGCTGGAATTCCCATTCACGTATTTTTGCCTCATGACCTGAAAGCAAGATGTCGGGCACTTTCCAGCCTTTGTAATCTGCAGGGCGTGTATATACGGGAGGTGCCAGTAAATTATCTTGAAACGAATCGGATAACGCCGATTGCTCGTCGGAGATAACTCCAGGTATCACGCGCACTACAGCATCCGCTATGACGGCTGCGGCCAGCTCACCTCCCGTCAGCACATAATCACCGATACTGATTTCCTTCGTAATGAAATGTTCGCGGATACGGTAGTCAATCCCTTTGAAGTGGCCACATAAGATAATCAGGTTCTGAGTCATCGACAACGTATTCGCCATCTTCTGGTCGAACTGTTCTCCGTCGGGGCTTGTAAAAATGACCTCATCGTAATCGCGTTCGGCTTTCAGTGCCGAGATGCAACGGTCTATCGGCTCAATCTTCATCACCATTCCCGCACATCCGCCAAACGGATAGTCGTCCACCTTCCGATAACGGTCGAACGTATAGTCGCGCAAATTATGGATGTGAAATTCGGCGATGCCTTTCTTTTGTGCCCGGCTCATAATAGAGCAGTTGAAAAATCCCTCTAGCATTTCGGGCAAAACGGTAATAATGTCTATTCGCATAGGTCCTTGTTATTTTTTCGCAAAGGTAAGAACAAATCTTGAAAGAAGCAACGAGTCTTTACCGCGACCCGTTCCTTGTAGACAGGAAACAAGCAAATGCCTTGCCGGTTTCCACGTATTTAATTATCTTCGCCCGAAAAACAAAGTCAGTTTCAGACTTACACATTAATTTATATGAAGAGGGCATATTTCAATTGGAGCAGCGGCAAAGATTCGGCATTGGCTTTATACCGTGCGCTCAATAGTGGGGATTTTTCCATCGAAGTTTTATTTTCGGTTTTAAAAAGCGGCGGACAGAGAATAGCAATGCACGAAACGAACATCGAGTTGTTAAAGAAGCAAGTTGATGCTATCGGAATTGAACTCATGCCATTTTATTTCAACTCCGATTGGTCGGGCGAAACATACGGAGCAGCGATGAGTGAGTCGATTGCCCGGCTCAAGGCAAGGAATATCACAACGGCTTTGTTCGGCGACCTGCATTTGGAAACGTTACGCAAAAAAAGGGAACAGAAATGCAAAGACGCGGGGATAACTGCTGTGTTTCCATTATGGGGGACATCTCCACGGGATGTCCTTGCTGAGTTCATACGATTGGGCTTCAGGGCGATAGTGACATGTGTGGATAATTCTGTTTAGTCAAACGTTTTCAGACATCCCAACAGGCACCTTCCGACGATATGTTTACCTGAAATTGTATGCTTAACCTTTCATATTAACTCGCCTTTATCGCAGGTTTTCCCGCAGATTTTTTCTACTTTTGCGTGAAGAAATATCAATTTGTAAGGATTATGACAGAAATAGAAAGAATCGACCAATTGCGTGAAGAACTGCATCTTCACAATTACAGATATTATGTAGAAAACGCGCCTATCATCTCCGACCAGGAGTTCGACCACCTGATGCGCGAACTGCAAGACCTTGAAGCCAGCCATCCCGAACATTACGACCCCAATTCGCCTTCGGTACGAGTAGGAAGCGACATCAATAAGAACTTTGTCCAGGTAGAACACCGTTATCCGATGCTTTCCTTAGGAAATACTTATTCGCAGGCCGAAGTGACCGAGTTTTACGAACGTATCGCCAAAGCGCTGAATGAGGAATTTGAAATCTGTTGCGAACTGAAATATGACGGAACTTCCATCTCGCTGACTTATGAGGACGGGAAGTTGGTGCGTGCCGTGACACGGGGTGACGGTGTACGGGGTGACGATGTAACCGATAACGTAAAGACCATTCGGGCTATCCCGTTGGTGTTGCAAGGCGAAGGCTATCCTCGCCAATTTGAAATGCGTGGCGAGGTGCTGATGCCCTGGAAAGTGTTCGAAGAACTGAACCGCGAACGCGAATTGCGTGAAGAGCCTTTGTTTGCCAATCCGAGGAATGCGGCATCAGGCACGCTGAAGTTGCAGAACTCTGCCGAAGTGGCAGCCCGCAAGCTTGATTCCTACCTTTATTATATGTTGGGCGAAAACCTGCCTCACGACGGACACTATGAAAACCTGCAGGAAGCTGCACGATGGGGATTCAAGATTTCGCACGTAACACGCAAGGTGAAGACCTTGCAGGAGATATTCGACTTCATCAATTATTGGGATGTGGAACGGAAGAATCTGCCCGTAGCTACCGATGGCATCGTGTTGAAGGTAAATTCCTTGCGCCAGCAACGCAATTTGGGTTATACTGCCAAATCGCCGCGTTGGGCAATCGCTTACAAATTTCAGGCAGAACGCGCCTTGACTCGTCTGCTGAAAGTCACCTATCAAGTAGGACGTACGGGAGCCGTAACGCCCGTCGCCAATTTGGAACCCGTACAATTGGCAGGAACGATAGTCAAACGCGCTTCGCTCCATAACGCTGATATCATTGCCTTACTCGACTTGCATATCGGCGATAATGTCTATGTAGAAAAAGGTGGTGAAATCATTCCCAAAATAACAGGCGTGGACGTGGCGTCTCGTCCCGAAGGCAGCGAAAAAGTGACTTTCATCACCCATTGTCCGGAATGTGGAAGCACATTGGTACGCTACGAAGACGAAGCCGCTCATTATTGCACTAACGAGAGTTCTTGCCCCCCGCAGATTAAAGGGAAAATCGAGCACTTCATTAGCCGCCGCGCAATGAACATTGAAGGCTTAGGACCTGAAACCGTTGACCAGTTCTACCAAGAAGGATTGATACACGATGTGGCAGACCTATACACGTTGCGGACGGAAGACCTCGTGCGGTTGGAACGTATGGGCGAGAAGTCGGCGAAAAATATCATTATGGGCATATCCCGTTCGCTTGAAGTGCCTTACGAACGTGTGCTTTTTGCGTTGGGTATCCGTTTCGTAGGCGAAACGGTAGCCAAGAAAGTGGCACGCGCTTTCCGTTCTATTGACGCGTTAGCGGCCGCCACACTCGATGATTTGATTCACGTAGATGAAATCGGTGAAAAGATAGCTGGAAGCATTTTGCGTTATTTTGCCGACGAGAAAAACCGTAACCTCATTGAACGCCTACGTGCAGCCGGATTAAAACTGGAAGCCGATGAGGAAGACCTTGCAGGACATACCGATAAGCTGCAAGGCAAGTCCATCGTCATTAGTGGCGTATTCGCCCGTCATTCGCGCGATGAATACAAGACGATAATCGAGAAACACGGGGGTAAGAATGTGGGCAGCATCTCGAAAAAGACCAGCTTCATTTTGGCTGGCGACAACATGGGTCCCAGCAAATTGGAGAAAGCCCAAGCCTTGAACATCCCGATTCTGAACGAAGACGAATTTCTGGCAATGATAGAAGAAGCGTAATTTTCCTCGGTGAAATCCAATATCCTCCATTATGAAATAAACTGTAATTTTACAAGCAAAAAAATAATAAGATTGGCATTTGAAAAGAAAATATTCGTACTTTTGCGAAAAGAATGTAGCATTTATAGTTTGATTTATGATACGAAGAAGACTGAAAGGAATGGGAGTGGCATTGGTTACTCCTTTCAATGAAGACGGGAGTGTGGACTACGATTCACTGCTCAGACTGGTGGAATACCAGATACAGAACGGAACCGATTTTCTTTGTGTACTGGGAACGACCGCAGAAACACCGACACTGACCTCCGAAGAAAAACAAAAGATAAAGAAAGTCGTTATCGAACGGGTAAACGAACGAGTCCCCATCCTGTTAGGAGTGAGCAGTAATTGTACACAAACGGTAGTCGACACGCTGAAAAACGATGATATGACAGGAGTGGATGCCGTATTGGTTGCCGTACCTTATTATAACAAACCTTCGCAAGAGGGTATTTACCAGCATTACAAAGCGATAGCCCAAGCTACCGATTTGCCTATTGTGCTCTACAATGTACCCGGACGTACAGGGGTAAACATGACGGCGGAGACAACCTTACGCTTGGCACGTGATTTCGAAAATATTGTAGCGATAAAAGAAGCCTCGGGCAACATCACGCAGATGGATGACATCATCAAAAATAAACCCGCCAATTTCGATGTCATCTCGGGTGATGACGGCATTACATTCCCGCTTATTACCCTCGGTGCCGTAGGAGTCATCTCGGTAATCGGGAACGCTTTCCCGCGTGAGTTCAGCCGCATGGTTCGCTTGGCGCTGGCAGGTGATTATTCCAGTGCGTTAGCGATTCATCATCAATTCACCGAACTTTTCAAGTTGCTTTTTGTCGATGGAAATCCAGCCGGCGTCAAAGCGATGCTAAACATGATGGGGATGATAAAAAACCGCCTGCGTCTCCCATTGGTTCCTACCCGCATCACTACATTCGAAGAAATGCGCCGCATTTTAAACGAACTGCAAGTGAAATGCTGATGAAAGATCTTCCCCAAAACCGAAGAGCCAATTGCACCTGTAATAAAATAAGACGAGTAGGAGGGAAGTGAAAATCCTTCCTACCCGATTATTAATAAGAAGCTGTTTTGAATTTCTCCAAAAAGTTTTTCTTGGCTTGATGTATCC
>URCM01000120.1 GCA_900546355.1 uncultured Bacteroides sp. | reverse complement strand
CGGATACATCAAGCCAAGAAAAACTTTTTGGAGAAATTCAAAACAGCTTCTTATTCTTTTTTCTGTTCATTGGCAGGTTCTCCTTTTAATATAGGCAAAGTAATCTGATATTTTACGGCAAGAATGCGGACTATCAACACTGTCACGAAGCCGACTATTTGAGAAACATAAGCTTCCATCCCCATCTGTAAACAAATCCAATAAAAAAGGCCACCGATGACACACGCCATTGCATAAATCTCCTTGCGGAAAATCAATGGGATTTCATTGATGAAGACATCCCGGATGACACCACCTGCCGCACCGGTAATGCTGCCCATGATGATTGCTACCCAAAACGGGAAGCCCAATGCAATGGTTTTGTCAAAACCTACGACGGTAAACAAGGCAAGGCCGATACTGTCGAAAAAAAAGAACGTATTGTTCAGATGAATCAAGTACTTGCCGAATATGATGACAAAAAACATGGCAAACGCCGTACATATCAGATAAATCGGATCGGTCATCCACACAGGTGTGACATTCAGCATCACGTCACGCAATGTTCCACCACCTATAGCTGTTGCCAGCCCTACAATGTAAGCGCCAAACCAGTCGAACCGTTTGGCAGAGGCCAGACGGATGCCACTGATGGCAAAAGCAAATGTCCCGACAAAGTCGAGGATTTGAACGAAAGAAATCATATTTCAGTTTTTGAATTTATAAGTTTTTAAAACTATTGAGTTTTACTTAGAAGCTGTTTTGAATTTCTCCAAAAAGTTTTTCTTGGCTTGATGTATCCGTTTTCGTGTGTGCTTTGGGCGATTTTTTGGCCCTTTTCGCTCCTGTTCTTCGTCAGATAGCCCGCTATCTTCCTCATCACAGAAGCGAAAATGCCTCAAAAACTCATCCCAAATCATCGCACGATAAATTCAAAACAGCTTCTTACCATGCATAGTTAAATCCTAAACTCAGCAATTCCTGAAGCTGGAAATAACTGTGTTCGTCTGGCTCAAGCGTTACCGAATCATCAAAGCGGGCATGGACGAACAGTTTCGTGGAAAAATATTTGTTGAATGCAAAGGTAAACGTATTTTCCCATTCGGCTAACACTTTCTCATAATTTGTCGTATACGACAAGCGTGACTCCCATAGCAAATTTGTAATGATGTTCCATTTCAGTGTTGTTTCCAGTCGTGAACCCCACTGGTTCTCTACTTTATGTCCGGCTTCGATATTAAACTTGGTCGGGTCTACCCTGTCACTTGCCACGCTATAGCGAGAATAGTTCAACGGATTTATCAATACAGACAAGTTGCATACTCCATCCTTCACGTATTTATAATCCATACCCAAACCGATGTTCAGTTCGGCAGGCGAGAACAAATCCGACACCAGGTTGTCCGAATTCGTATCGTATTTGGAGAAAAATTGGGTCTTGAATTCAGCCGACAACGTATAATACCAATTATAGAATGCTTTATAACCCAGTTTCGAGCTAAGCCGCAACATGTCTTCACTGGTCTTATATTGGTGCATGGTATCCGAAGGAGCCGTAATGAATCCCAGTTTCCATTCGATTTTATTTTCGAACTGAATCTTCTGCTTGTCATCGTAATTAAATTGCCACGTCATGCCCGAAAGAAGCGAAACCGTGCTTTCGCCTCCTTTATACCAGTTATCGGAAATGTAATTTTGCGAGAACTGCATATAGCCGTTTCCTGAAATGGTCCAAAAATTGGGCTTCACTACAACCAAATCGCTTTCTTTCATGCGATAGCCCCTTTCTGGAGTAAGCAGCTGAATGACTTTGTTTTTACGGGGTTTCTTTACCACCAAATGTTCAGATAATGGTTCCAGCCCTTTCAAGTCGTTTTCGTTCTTTCGGACCAGATTGGGATATTGAAGGTAAAAGCTTAACAACTGCCTGTTGACCGCACTGTCCACCTTGGCGGTATGTGTGAGGCAAGGCACTTGGAATACCGAATCGCGAACCGGGTTTTTTACTATATATGGATTTTTAGGCTTCCAACCCTCAATCGACATCGCTTGTTCGACTGCTTCCGAGTAGTAAGTGGCAGGCATGGCCAGCTTGAAATAATCTGCATTCGAGCGTATCCATGCCGGAGCGTGTGGAATGAAAATATCATCCCAACGATCATATCTGGCTTGCATTTCCTGCCGGTAATCAGAAAGAAAAGCTCTAAAACGCCTTTTTACCCTTGCGTTTATCGGATTGGCGGTTCTTACTTTTTCAACCGGGGCGAGCGAATCTTTCTTCAGTGCGGTTGTTTCGCCGGCTATCGAGTCAGGAACAGGTACCGATACTGAATCGTCCAGAATTTCTATTGTGTGTACACTGTCCGTCCGCAATGAATCTGTCATCATTTGCGCGTAGCTATTTGTACTTATTAACAACAACCATGTGATAATGATAATGCCTATTGTCTTCATTCTCTTTTTTCATCTAATAAAGTTTTCTGCAAAAATACAATTTTTTTCATTCGCACAGCAGAGTAAACGCATCTAAATGATGCAGATTTATACTCTATACCGGAAAGGATTTTCCTATGTGGTATGGTGTCCTGCAAGATTCAAGCATGTAGATTTTGGATGCGTTCGTCTTGATTCGCACAGTAATCATATATTCAGCCGTATTAGCGGACTTACACCTTTTATTATATATGCGACTAACCAAGCGGCAGGAAACGGAATATACCCAGAGAGGTATGCCGATTCTGAAACATTTCGGTTTTTCGGAACGATTATTTGCGGTCGAATTGTGTGAAGTTCGTTATTTTTTTTGTAATTTTGCCACTTTGAAATAGAAGTGCTAAATCAAAAACATTAAAACGAACATATTGTGGCAGAAACTAAGTACATTTTCGTAACAGGTGGTGTTGCCTCTTCCTTGGGTAAAGGCATTATCTCATCATCTATCGGCAAGTTGCTGCAAGCCAGAGGCTACAGCGTAACCATCCAAAAGTTTGACCCCTACATCAACATCGACCCCGGAACATTGAATCCCTATGAGCACGGAGAATGTTACGTAACCGTAGACGGACATGAAGCCGACCTCGACTTGGGGCATTACGAACGTTTCTTGGGTATCCAGACAACGAAAGCGAATAACATCACGACAGGGCGTATCTATAAGAGTGTAATCGATAAGGAACGCCGTGGAGACTACTTGGGCAAGACCATTCAGATTGTCCCGCATATCACCGATGAAATCAAGCGCAACATCAAGTTACTGGGTAATAAGTACAAATTCGATTTTGTCATTACCGAAATCGGAGGTACTGTAGGCGATATAGAATCACTTCCCTATTTGGAAAGTATCCGTCAGCTGAAATGGGAATTAGGACGGAATGCCTTGTGCGTACACCTTACCTACGTGCCTTATCTGGCAGCGGCTGGTGAACTGAAAACCAAACCTACCCAACATTCTGTAAAAGAATTGCAATCGGTAGGTATTCAACCCGATATATTGGTATTGCGTGCGGAACATGAATTGAGTACGAACCTGAAAAAGAAAGTCGCTTTGTTCTGCAATGTAGACGAAAATGCGGTAGTGCAGTCTATTGATATGCCGACTATCTATGAAGTGCCTCTTCGTATGCAAGAACAAAACTTGGATGTAACGATTTTGAAGAAAATGGGGCTTCCCATTGGCGAAACGCCTACATTGGGGCCGTGGCGCGAGTTCTTGGAACGCCGCCATCATGCCACCGAGAAAGTACGCATCGGTCTGGTAGGCAAATACGATTTGCAGGATGCCTACAAGTCCATCCTTGAAGCTTTGTCGCAAGCCGCTACTTACAACGACCGTAAGGCAGACATTCATTTTATCAACAGTGAAAAACTGAACGAAGGCAATGTAGAAGAAATGCTGAAAGATATGGACGGTATCATCATCTGTCCGGGATTCGGTCAGCGTGGCATTGAAGGAAAATTCACCGCCATCAAGTATTGCCGCACCCATGACGTACCGACATTCGGTATTTGCCTGGGTATGCAGTGCATGGCTATTGAATTTGCACGCGACGTATTGGGCTATGCTGATGCCAACAGCCGTGAAATGGACGAGAAGACTCCGCACAATGTCATCGACATCATGGAGGAACAGAAATCCATTACCAACATGGGTGGAACGATGCGTTTGGGTGCTTACGAGTGTGTACTCGACCCCAATTCAAAAGTTTATCAGGCATATGGGACTGAACACATCCAAGAACGCCACCGTCACCGTTATGAATTCAATAATGATTATAAAGCAGAATTCGAGAAAGCGGGCATGAAATGCGTGGGCGTCAACCCTGAATCAGACTTGGTGGAAATCGTTGAAATTCCGGCTTTACGTTGGTTCATCGGTACGCAGTTTCACCCGGAATACAGTAGTACCGTACTGAAACCGCATCCGTTGTTCTTGTCGTTCATTAAGGCGGCAATCAACAAATAATTTTTCTCACCACAGATTACACAGATTAAATTAATAATTAATAAATGCATGACGGTATATCTTTCCGCTTCCGTTCTATTAACTATGAATTTGATAAAATTTGTGTAATCTGTGGTGGATCCTTATAAACTTAAAACTTTAAAAGCAAATGGATAAAAACACGTTAGTGGGATTTGTCTTGATTGGAGCAGTCATTGTGGGCTTCAGCATCTACAGCCGTCCCAGTCAGGAAGAAATGGAACGTGCGCAGCACTATCAGGATTCTATCGAAACCGTCATTCAGCAACAGGAACAAGTGCGGAAAGCACAGGAAGCCGAAGCCGTGCAGACACTTCAGGTGGATTCCACCTCTCAATTTTTTGCACATACGCAGGGTACCGAAGAATTTACCGTATTAGAGAATAATGTAGTGCAGCTTACCTTCTCGAATAAAGGCGGACGGGTGAGCAAGGCAATGCTAAAAGAATACAACGACCAGCATAAGCAACCGTTAGTATTGTTCGACGGTGAGGATGCTATGCTCAACATCGGATTCGAGGGAAAAACTGAAAACATCCTGAGCAGTGACCTTTATTTCGAACCGGTCAATGTAACCGATAGCACCGTAACCATGCGTCTGAATGCACAGAACGGAGGACACTTGGACTTCATCTATCGCCTGTTGCCCGATTCGTATATGCTCGACTTTACCGTACAGGCGAGTGGCTTGCAGAACTTTTTCTCGCCTTCGGTCAAAACAATGACCATCGACTGGAAACAGCGTGCCCGCCAGATGGAAAAAGGATATAATTTTGAACAACGCTACACTTCATTGACTTATAAACCAACGGGCGAAAGTTTCGATTATCTGAGCGAGACTAAGGATGAAAAGGAAACCATCCCCGAAGTGCTCGACTGGGTAGCCTTCAAGAACCAGTACTTCTCGTGTGTATTCATGGCAGAGAAAAATTTTGAAAATGCGACCCTCGATTCGAAAATGGAACAAAAGGAAAGCGGTTACATGAAACGCTATCACGCCGACATGCAAACGACGTTCGACCCTACGGGAGCACAACCCAGCCATTTCCAGTTCTATTTCGGACCGAACCATTTCAAGACCTTGCTTGCCAGCAATAAATTGAGTTTCGAAGATAAAGATCAAGAACTGGAAGACCTTGTTTATTTGGGTTGGCCTATCATCCGGCTTATCAACCGCTGGTTTACGATTAACCTCTTCGACTGGCTTTCAAGCATGGGATTGAGCATGGGTATCGTTATCCTGCTGATGACTGTCATTGTGAAGATTCTGGTACTTCCCACCACATGGAAATCGTTTATCTCGTCAGCCAAGATGCGTGCGTTGAAACCCTACGTCGATAAAATCAACGAGAAATACCCCAAGCAGGAAGACGCGTTGAAGAAACAACAGGAAACAATGTCACTCTACAGTCAGTACGGTGTAAGTCCGATGGGCGGCTGCTTGCCGATGCTGATTCAGACCCCTGTCTTTATGGCATTGTTCTTCTTCGTACCGAACGCTATCGAACTTCGTCAACAGAGTTTCTTATGGGCGGATGACCTTTCGGCATACGATGACCTTATCCACTGGAGCACCAGCATTCCGTTGTTGGGTAACCACCTCAGCTTGTTCTGTCTGCTCTTTAGCGCGACAACAGTCATCAACCAGATTGTGATGATGAAGCAACAAGATATGGGTAACAATCCGCAAATGGCAGCCATGAAATGGATGATGTACATCATGCCTGTGATGTTCTTCTTCATCTTCAACGAATATGCTTCAGGACTAAGTTACTACTACTTCATTTCCGGCTTACTCGGTATCCTGACCCTTTGGATAATGCGCCGCATGACCGATGAGAAGAAATTGCTGGCACAATTGGAAGCCAACAAAAAAGCCCCGTCCTCACGTAAGCCTACAGGGCTGATGGCGAAACTGGAAGCGTTGCAAAAAGAACAGGAACGCCTTCAGAAAGAACGTGAAGAACGGATGAATAAGATGAACAAGAAACAACATTAAGAGATAGGTTTTAATCCTTACATGATAAAAAAGCTCCGGTTCTTTTACGAGTCGGAGCTTTTTTGTAGGTTTGCATCAGGAAAAAATTATTAACCAATCAAATATTAAAACGACACATGGGAAACGAACTTTTACGTTCCAAAGAGCGTATCTTGGCGATTGACGCACTGCGCGGATTCGCTGTTATGGGAATCATGCTTTTGCATAACATCGAACATTTCAATTATTATTCTTTTCCAAAGGCCGGTTCTCCCTTGCTTGCCAGCTTGGACAAGCACCTATGGGATATGCTTTTCTTTCTCTTTTCAGGAAAAGCATACGCTATTTTCGCTTTGCTTTTTGGTTTCACTTTCTATTTGCAAAACCACAATAGTGAAAAACGAGGTGAAGATTTTCGGAATCGTTATATGTGGCGGCTTGTGTTATTGTTAGGGTTCGGATTTATCAATGCTTCTTTCTTTCCTGGCGAAATATTGGTGCTATACGCCCTGTTGGGGTTCGTATTGGTGCCAGTACGTCATCTGTCAGACAAGACGGTGATGTGGATTGCTTTCTTTCTGATGCTCCAACCATTGGAATGGGGAAAAGTGATTTATGCGTTAATTTATCCCGAAGCCAACCCACAACAAATGATTTATTCATTGGGGGATGTCTATCCGCAGCTGAAAGGAAGCTCTTGGTGGGAAATGGTGAAAGCGAATTTCGTGACAGGACAGCTTGCCAGCCTTAACTGGGCATGGTGTTACGGACGGGTGTGCCAAACTGCGTCGCTTTTTATGATAGGCATGTTGTTGGGACGGAAAGGACTGTTCCGTTTGACCGATGAGACCCGCGGACAAGTGATGGGCTTTTGGTTACGGACAGGCTTTTATGCATTGCCTTGTGCGGTTTTACTTTACTACCTGAAAGATTTCATCTATTCGCAAATCGGAAACCCGTTTCTGAAAGCTTCCATGGAAACCATTTGGAACTCCTGGTATAACCTGGCGTTTATGCTGGTGATGGTCAGTGCTTTCTTGTTATTATATTGGGTTAATAAAGGAAAAGTGCAGCAGATACTGGTCCCCTACGGGAAAATGAGCTTAACGGATTACATCACCCAGTCTGTCATAGGGAGCTTTATCTATTACGGATACGGATTGGAAATGCACCGCTATTGCGGTACTACCCTGAGTTTGCTCATTGGCATCGCGTTTTTCCTGCTCCAGCTTGCTTTTGCCCACTGGTGGTTCCGTCATTTCAAGCGAGGCCCATTGGAAACTATATGGCATAAACTGACGTGGATGCGTTTTTAGATTGTACGATTATAGTCAATCAGAAATGGATTGCGAAAAATCCGTTAATCCTTTATATTGAA
>URCM01000119.1 GCA_900546355.1 uncultured Bacteroides sp. | reverse complement strand
CTCAAAAACTCATCCCAAATCATCGCACGATAAATTCAAAACAGCTTCTAAATTTTCCGATAAAGTAATATGATATCAGGTTCTTTTTGTTGCCGGTCTGTCCTTCCTGGCCACAAACCTGTTCATACAAAAAAAATGAAGCCAATAGTTTTACCTATCTTATTAGCAAAACTATTGGCTTTTGGGTATAAGCGGAGTGATGTTTTACCTCGCCGACTTCTTAATTATTGCAATGTCCCAGCTTCTGCAGCTTGAATCATTTGCTGGCTGGCATACATATATACTTCAACACGACGGTTTTCCTGACGTCCGGCCTCGGTACTGTTATCGGCTACCGGATTGCTTTCACCCAAACCTTCTACAGACTTGATTTGTGAAATGGTGGTTCCACATTCGCGCAGATAGTTGGATACGCTCTGTGCACGTGCTTGAGACAATTCGAGATTTTTTTGCACGCTTTGTTCCGCAGTGCTGTTTTTCCAACCTGTGTTATCGGTATATCCGTAAATAGCAACGTCCATATCCGGATTTTGAATTAACACGTTGTTGGCAAATTTACTCAAAGCCGATTTAGCCGAAGCACTTAAAGTAGAACTGCTGGTCGTAAACAGGATGCCCGAGTCGAACGTTACTTTAACGGCCTGCAATCCGTTGTTGTCGGTTACTTGTTCTACTTCGGCACCTTCAATCTGTGCGGCTTGCTCTGCAGCCTTATCCATCTTCCTGCCAATCAAGACACCAGCTCCTGTTCCAACGGCAGCACCCACGGCAGCACCGATAGCTGCGCCTTTACCATGTCCGGCAATACCACCTATAAGCGCACCTAAAGCGGCACCGCTACCACCTCCAATCATACCTCCTTTGGCGGTATTGTTCAAACTTCCGCATCCGCTAAGTACCAAGCACCCGCTCAGTAGGATAGCCATACAACTTGTCTTTTTCATACGCTTTTGTTTTTATGTTGTTTATATTAATATGCGAAGAGCGGATAGTTCTTCATCGTGTCGTTTACACGGGCACGTACCGAAGCAATCACTTCTTCGTTATCTACATTCGATAATACGGTTTCTATCATTTCGGCGATTTCGTACATCAAGTCTTCTTTTGCCCCACGTGTAGTAATGGCAGGAGTTCCTAAGCGGATACCCGAAGTCTGGAATGCCGAACGTGTATCAAACGGAACCATATTTTTATTTACGGTAATGTCTGCCGATACCAAAGCCTTTTCAGCCACTTTGCCGGTCAAGTCAGGATACTTGGTACGTAAGTCTACCAACATCGAGTGATTATCCGTACCTCCTGATACGATAGAGAAACCACGGTCTATCAAAGCCTGTGCCAATACGGCGGCATTTTTCTTGACCTGCATCGCATAGTCTTTCCATTCCGGTTGCAAAATCTCGTTGAAGGCTACAGCCTTGGCGGCAATAACATGTTCCAGCGGACCTCCCTGAATGCCGGGGAATACAGCCGAATCGAGCAATTGCGACATCATTTTGATTTCGCCTTTCGGCGTTTTCTTTCCCCACGGATTCGGAAAATCTTTACCCATCAAGATGATACCTCCACGCGGGCCACGCAATGTCTTGTGTGTAGTAGAAGTGACGATATGTGCATATTTTACAGGATTATCCAATAATCCAGCCGCAATAAGGCCGGCCGGATGAGCCATATCAACCATGAAGATAGCACCTACTTTGTCGGCAATCTCCCGCATACGTTTGTAATCCCATTCACGTGAATAAGCCGATCCACCGCCGATAATCATCTTCGGATGTTCGCGAAGGGCGATTTCTTCCATCTGGTCATAGTCCACACGACCTGTCTCTTTGTTCAGATTATATTCACACGGCGTATAGATGATACCTGAAGTATTTACAGCCGAACCGTGAGACAAATGTCCGCCATGAGCTAAATTCAATCCCATGAATTTGTCACCCGGATTCAATACGGCAAGAAACACAGCCGCATTGGCTTGCGCTCCCGAATGAGGCTGGACGTTTGCCCATTCGGCTCCGAAAATCTTTTTTATACGGTCGATAGCAAGCTGTTCGCTTTGGTCCACCACTTCGCACCCGCCATAATAGCGCTTGCCAGGATAACCTTCTGCATATTTGTTAGTAAGACAGGAACCCATAGCCTGCATCACTTCATCACTTACGAAGTTTTCGGAAGCAATCAATTCGATGCCTTTCAACTGGCGTTGATGCTCTTTTTCGATGATGTCAAAAATTAAATCGTCTCTTTTCATGTATGTTCTGTTTTTAGTTAATGATTTCAAATATCAAAATATCACGCCTACCGAAAAGCTCAGCACATTCCGCCGGCGTTTCACCGAAATGTCTTGCGTATCATAAGGCGCATCGGTCAACTCTTTTGCATAAGACACCGACTTGACCATATCATGCCATCCTATTTCATAGCGGAAATCGAAAAAAATATTCAATACATTGACTGATAAGCCTACGACTCCGCTAAAAGTGAACGGCTTTATTTCTTCGCTGATATACTGTTGGTAAAATCCGGAATATTCACTTTTGCTATGCTTTTCCCAAACATACGCCGCTTTCGGTCCTAAAAAGAAAGCCATCCCATACGGATACGCATCGATAAACTTGTAACCATATAATAATGGTATATCGATGGAGTGGATATCGGTTTTGACCAACGCGTTGGTGGCTATTAACGCTGCATTATCTAACGAGCTGGGAATAGAGACACTTCCTTTTGAAATATTATACGATAATTCCGTTTGAAGGAAATGGTGCTTCTTCATATTGAAACGGCAGAAGAATGCGCCGAAATATCCTACCTTATAATTATTCTGGATATCTTTCAGCTCATTCTCGCCCAACAGGAAATGGTCGATAAAGAACATGGTAGAGTTGAATCCAACTTTAATGCCGACATTGACCTTGGGGGAATTTTCCTGCGGAGTGGATTGTGCTTTTACAGAAATCCCCCCTGCAAGCAAAAAGCAAAGCAATATCAAAGCATACGTTCTCATCGAGTCACATTTTATTTCTTCTTTTCGACCGACCAGCCGAATTTCCCGATTTTTTCTCCCGTTTCGTAATACCCTCCGTGTTCGTAAACCAGCAGGTTCGATTTAGCCAAATCAAACTTTCCAGTCTCTGTATCCAGATATTTGTCGTCTGCCTTTACATTGACCACATCGGCAATAAACATGTCATGCGAACCGAGGGCAATGATTTCTTTTACCCGGCATTCGATGCAAAGAGGCGATTCTTCGATAATCGGTGCTTTTACCATCGACGCTTTTCCCGGAGTAAGGTGCATTTCTTTGAACTTGTTATAATCCTTGCCCGAACGTACACCGCACCAGTCGGTAGCAAATGCCATTTCCTTGGTAGTAAGATTGATGACAAACTCCATATTCTTTTTCAATACCGGATACGAATGCCGTTCCGGGCGGACAGAAATGTAACACATCGGAGGATTGGAACAAATTGTCCCGACCCATGCTACAGTTAAGATATTATATTCTTCTTCTGTGCTCCCGCAACTCACCAGTACAGCAGGCAGGGGATAAATCATGGTCCCCGGTTTCCAGTCCTGTTTCATTTTTCCGTCAAATCAGTTTAATGTTATCTACTTGTTGTTCTTTCTCGCAATAGTGGCATTTTAAGATGCCTTGCTTTTTATCAATGACATGGAACCACGTTTGCATGGGTTCGTTGTTGGTGATGCATTTAGGATTGTTGCACCGCACGATGCCTTTTAGTTCTTCGGGCATCACAACTTCTTTTTTTTCCACCACTTCGTAATTGCGGATAATATTCAGCTTCATGTTCGGAGCGACCACCGAAAGACGGTTGATTTCTTCATCGTTGAAGAAACGGTCGGCTATCTTGATGATGCCTTTCTTACCCAGTTTCTTGCTCTCGAAATTATTGCCGATAGTGATGTTGCTGTCCATGTGTTGCAAGTCGAGCAAAGCCACGACAGTAAACAATTTGTCCGAAGGTATATGGTCGATAACAGTGCCGTTCTCCAAAGCGGCAACCTGTAATTCTTTCTTGTTGCTCATACGTGTAAGGATTTAAATGTTCATTAATCGTTCGGTGTCCACCTTTACCTCATCAAGGGTGATTCCCAACACATCACACAAAATCGCTTCACGGGCGTAGAGCCCGTTGCGTGCCTGCTGGATGTAATAAGCTTTCGGATTGCTGTCTACATCGTAAGCGATTTCGTTGACACGGGGCAGCGGATGCAAAATACGCAGGTTCGGGCGTGTATGTTCCAACATCTTATTATGTAAGATATACACGTCTTTCACCCGTTCATATTCCATCAGGTCGGTGAAACGTTCGCGTTGCACACGCGTCATGTATAAAATGTCTGCATCGGCAATCGTTTCCTCTGTAAAATCGCTGTGCTCTGTGATGCCCTTTGCAATACAGTTTATATTCTTCCGGCATTCTCAACTCGTTGGGCGAAATAAAATGAAATGTCGGATTAAAATGCCGCATGGCCATCAAGAGCGAATGTACCGTGCGTCCGTATTTTAAATCGCCAACCAGGTAAATGTTCAGGTTCTCCAATGTACCCTGTGTCTTATAAATGGAATAGAGGTCGAGCATGGTTTGAGAAGGATGCTGGTTGGCTCCATCGCCTGCATTGACAATAGGTACCGGCGCTATTTCGCTGGCATAACGTGCGGCACCTTCCAAATAATGGCGCATGACGATGATGTCGGCATAATTGCTTACCATCATGATGGTATCTTTCAACGTTTCTCCTTTGGATGAACTGGTTACTTTGGGGTCGGTAAACCCGATAACTTTTGCTCCCAGCCGATTGGCTGCCGTTTCAAAGCTCAGACGGGTACGGGTGGAAGGTTCAAAGAAAAGGGTTGCTACGATTTTCTGGTCCAGCAAGTGACGGTTCGGTTGTTTTTCAAACTCTTGCGCCATTTCCAGCAAGTAAAGAATGCGTTCTTTCGAGTGGTTGGCAATAGTGACTAAACTTCTATTTTCCATATTTTCGGCTTTTATGATGGTTCATTATAAATACCGGAGTTCAAAGATAGACAAAAAAATAGAATGAACCGCTTTTATTCCCGCATTTTTTATACTTTTGCACATTAAAAAAGAATATCAGACACTGACATACAGGAATACTGGGACTTTTGTACGGATATCACAATATTTCCCGTATCTTTGCGCTGACTTTTCTGTATATATTAATATAAGGTATAAAGAGCTATGAAGAAGAAATTCATATACACATTATGGGTTTTGGTGTTTTTAGGCATTTTGACGGTAGCTACAATCTTTACGGCTATCGCTAAAGGATGGATAGGTTATGTTCCTCCGGTAGAAGAATTGGAGAACCCGAACTTGAAATTCGCTACTCAGATTATTTCTGATGATGGAGTGCTGCTGGGCACGTGGTCGTATAGCAAGGAAAACAGGGTATATGTAGGCTATAACGACTTGTCGCCCAACTTGATAAATGCATTGATCGCGACCGAAGATGTGCGGTTTAGCGAACATTCGGGCATTGATTTCCGTGCCTTTTTACGCGCAGTGGTAAAACGTGGCATCCTGATGCAAAAGCATGCAGGAGGTGGAAGTACCATAACCCAGCAATTAGCCAAACAATTCTATTCGCCCACAGCCGATAATGTAATGGAACGTTTGCTTCAAAAACCGATAGAGTGGGTGATAGCCGTCAAGCTGGAACGCTATTACACTAAAGAGGAAATCTTGACGATGTACCTCAATAAATTCGACTTCCTGAATAATGCTGTCGGTATCAAAACAGCTGCAAAAACTTATTTTTCGAAAGACCCGAAAGAGCTTTCTATCGAAGAAGCGGCCACACTGATAGGAATGTGTAAGAATCCATCGCTATATAATCCGCGCCGTTTCAATGAGCGTTCGCGTGGACGCCGTAACACCGTGCTCGACCAAATGCGTAAAGCCGGATATATCACCCAGGCAGAATGTGACTCACTTCAGGCACTTCCACTCAAGCTGAAATTCCAGCCTGTAGATCATAAAGACGGGCTTGCTACCTATTTCCGCGAATATTTACGTCGTATCATGACGGCAAAAAAACCTGTACGCAGCAAATACCGCGGTTGGCAGATGCAGCAATATTACGAGGATTCGTTGGCGTGGGAAACCAATCCGCTTTATGGCTGGTGCGCGAAAAACAAGAAAAAGGACGGCTCTAATTATAATATCTATAACGATGGGCTTAAAATTTATACAACAATCAATTCGCGAATGCAGCAGTATGCCGAAGAAGCTGTATACGAGCATGTCGCAAAATATCTTCAGCCACGGTTCTTTAAAGAAAAACTTGGACGCAAGACCGCTCCTTACACCAACCAACTGACGCAAGAGGAAGTGGATGCCATCATGGACCGCTCTATGCGCCAAACCGACCGCTATCGTCAGATGAAAGCCGCCGGATGTACTGAAGCGGAAATCCGTAAAGCATTCAACACGAAGCATGAAATGTCGGTTTTCTCTTACGAAGGAGAGAAAGATACCATCATGACCCCGATGGACTCTATCCGATATTATAAATATTTCCTGCGTGCCGGCTTTATGTCAATGGATCCGGTAACGGGATATGTGAAAGCCTACGTAGGAGGCCCGAACTATAATTATTTCCAGTATGACATGGCAATGGTAGGCCGCCGGCAGGTTGGTTCTACCATTAAACCTTATCTTTACGCACTGGCAATGGAAAACGGCTTTTCACCTTGCGACCGGGTGCGCAATGTAGAACAAACTCTTTTTGATGAAAACGGGAAAGCATGGTCACCACGTAACTCGTCTAAATCGCATTACGGTGAAATCGTTACCTTAAAGTGGGGATTGGCCAATTCAAACAACTGGATTTCAGCGTATCTGATGAGCAAATTAAGCCCCTATGCGCTTGCTCGCTTAATCCACTCGTTTGGAGTGCTGAATAAAGACATCCAGCCTACGGTATCTCTCTGCTTAGGACCGTGCGAAATATCGGTAGGAGAAATGGTCAGTGCTTATACGGCATTTGCCAACCGCGGCATTCGTACAGCGCCTCTTTTTGTTTCACGCATTGAAGATAATGAAGGAAATGTCATAGCGACTTTTTCTCCGCAAGTGGATGAAGTGATTAGCGAATCGAGCGCTTATAAGATGTTGGTAATGCTCCGTGCCGTTATCAATGAGGGTACGGGTGGGCGTGTGCGCCGTTTGTATGGCATTAAAGCCGATATGGGAGGCAAGACAGGAACCACTAACCGTAATTCAGACGGATGGTTTATGGGCTTCACTCCCTCATTGGTGTCTGGCTGTTGGGTAGGTGGTGAAGAACGTGATATCCACTTCGACACGATGCGTGACGGGCAGGGAGCTTCTATGGCTTTGCCTGTATGGGGACTCTATATGCAGAAGGTTTACGCCGATAAATCATTGGGGTACTCTGAAGAAGAACAATTCGATATTCCTGGCGACTTCGACCCTTGCAAGGACAAACTGACGGAAATAGAAGAAGAAAACACCAGCCGCTTAGACGATGTATTCTTCCAATAAATTACATCTCATCTTTTAAGCAGAATCGCATAACGCCTTTGCTTGTTTTCCAGGCAGAGGCGTTATGTTTTTATCCAATGACACGTAGAAACATTCGAACAAGTATCCATCGTATAACCTTAGGGATGATTGCTGCTTCGTGCCGGTAATATAACTGCACATCCGATACGATTACTAATCGTACAACGTGACGATTACTAATCGTCGTGCCGCACGATTAGTAATCGTGTTTGCAACGCAAACTGCTGGCTTGTCCTCTACTGTTTCTTCATGCGTGTTTGGTATTAAAAAAGCATCCTAAAAACATACTTTCCGGGAACCTGCAATATTCCCGCAAAATCCAGAAGCTGTTTTGAATTTATCGTGCGATGATTTGGGATGAGTTTTTGAGGCATT
>URCM01000118.1 GCA_900546355.1 uncultured Bacteroides sp. | reverse complement strand
GAATGACAAAAGGAAGATAAATGGAAAGGGAAACGCATATATCTGCACTTGCAAAACAGCTAAACAGGGGAAAGGGAAGTATTAAAGAATTTACGAAAGAGGGCACAGAAATTCATTGAGGAAAATTTTAAAACCTCTATCTGCACCCTCTATTTAATCCACTCGCTCTATGTATTAATAAGCATGTCCGTCTTCTTTCAATTCTTCCATTGTGATTGGTTTTCGATCAATAGCCCTCCAAGCATAAACTATGTAAGCCAATACAAATGGAACTAAAATTGAAACATAGGCCATTGTTTTTAAAGTAAACTCACTAGAGCAACTATTTGCTAATGTCAATGAACTTTGCAAATCGGCCGTTGACGGATAGTAAGCAGTATGATTATAGCCTACACACAACAATAATGCCAATACCGTCAGTACAGTCCCCACACCTGCAAACCAAATGCCTTTAGTATAAGCCGAGGACAAAATACTTTTTGTCAAGCCAAACAAAACACTCACAACACCTAACAAAAACAAGACAAACAACAATGGCATCGCCATGAAATTATGCCAATATTTAAATGGTTCCATCACAATGACTTGTGTTTCTGGATTAACCGCAAAACCATCTTTAAGCAACGTGCGGATAACAAAAGCCAAAAAGAAAAGCAAGAAAGGAACCGAATCGGTAATCAACTGGCGACGGCAGCGCGGTATCAATTCTTCGTTTCGAATGTTATTGATGAAATACAAATTACCCAACAAACGTGCCAAGAAAAAAACAGCGAATCCCAAAACAATGTTCCAAACATCCGCAAACGCATCCAACCCATGCCACCCGTTTGCCCAATGGCTGATGACCGGCATCGTATTATCCGTCATATTCGCCTTGTCTACCATGAAGTTCGATCCATTAAAGAAGGTCGCTACAGCTGCTCCCAACAAAACCGGTCCTACAACTCCGTTAATAACCAAGAAATACTGATAGACCCGCTTACCCAACAGATTTCCCAGTTTTGACTGAAATTCATAAGATACAGCCTGCATCACGAAACTGAACAAGATAATCATCCATAACCAATACGCGCCACCGAAACTGGTGCTATAAAACAAAGGGAAAGACGCAAAGAAAGCCCCTCCAAAAGTAACCAACGTAGTAAAAGTGAACTCCCACTTGCGACCCGTGGAATTTACCAATAAAGTACGTTCTTCATCGGTCTGCCCTAAACGGAACAACAACGAGTTGCCTCCCTGTACAAAGAGCAAAAATACCAACAAGGCACCCAATAAGGATACCAAAAACCACCAATAATTTTGCAAAAACAGATATGTAGCATCCATAATGATTTGTTTTTTGATAAATTAATCCATTAACTTGTAGGTTCACGCTTTTTCTTCAGGACCTTTCTGAATAGCCTTCAGCATAATACCGATTTCAGCTATTAATAATATCGTAAAGAGAATAAGGAAAATAAAAAATGTGGTCACAACAGAACCCGTCTCCAATCTTGAAACAGCCGCATTGACCGGAAGCAAATCCTGAATAGTCCAAGGCTGGCGACCTACTTCGGCTACTACCCACCCTGCCTGACTGGCAAGATAAGCCAACGGAATGCTGATCAATGCAACATAATGCAACCAATTCATTTTCGACAGCTTACGTTTCCATGCCAAGAACAAGATCAAAGCAAAGAAAGCAATAAAATACATACCTAACCCTACCATTACCCGGAAAGCCCAGAACGAAAGCCAAACATTGGGAACCAACGAGTTAGGGTCGTCAATATATCCATAGCCAAAATACTTCATATTTTCATCAATGACCCGACGCGCTGATGCCATCTTCGCTTCATCACCCGTTTGCTTAGCTTCACGATAATCCGCCAACGCCGCTATAGCTTTCTTTCCGTTCGCTATTTTATCGGTGGCAGAAAGTGCCTTTGTACTATCCGGCAAAACATACCCTCCCAAAAGAAGGTCGTTGATTCCAGGCACATACCCGTCAACATCACGCGTGGCCAGAAAGGACAACATCAAAGGAATCTTAATCTCACCTACTACCGTCAGAGGTTCACGCGTACCACCATCGTATAAAGCTTCCATTGCAGCCAGTTTCATCGGTTGGCATTGAGCTACCTGATAAGCAGACTTATCACCCGTCATCGCCGTTACCAATGCAGCAAACAAACCTATAGCCGCTGCAATCTTCATACTTCCTACGGCAAATTCCTTTTCCCGCTTGCGCAACAAAAACCAAGCACTTACCCCAATGACAAACACTGCACCCAGCATCCAGCTACTCAGAACGGTATGGAAAAATTTGGTTACCGCCACCGGAGAAAACGCCACCGACAAAAAATCAACCATTTCATTGCGCACCGTATCAGGATTGAATTCCATCCCCACCGGATACTGCATCCACGAGTTTGCCACTAAAATCCACCAAGCCGAAAAAGTAGCGCCCAATCCCGTAAGCCATGTAGAAGCCAGATGAAATTTCTTGCTAACCTTATTCCACCCAAAAAACATCACCGCTACAAAAGTTGCTTCCATAAAAAAAGCCACAATACCTTCTATAGCCAGCGGAGCGCCGAAGATGTCTCCTACAAACCAGGAATAATTGCTCCAGTTGGTGCCAAACTGGAATTCCAAAATCAATCCCGTAGCCACACCTACCGCAAAATTGATTCCGAATAATTTCATCCAAAATTTAGCGGTCCGTTTCCAAAATTCGTTTCCTGATATGACATACAAAGTTTCCATTAATCCCATAACCACCGCCAGTCCTAACGTAAGCGGAACAAACAGCCAATGGTACATAGCCGTCAAAGCAAATTGCGCTCTTGACCAGTCAATCATCGAAGTGTCAATACTTTCTAACATACGCTTCTTATTAATTTATTATTTAAGTTAATTAGTAGTCGAACGGTTTATCAACTCTTTTCCCACATATTCCTGCTTTTCTTGTGTGGTTTTCCCTTTCAGGAACGAAGGGAAGAAAATAAGTTTCAAGATGAAAAACATAATAAAGAGTTTTATCAGAATCAACATCCACAATGTCCGCCCGATAGTCATCGAACGGAAACCATCCCGATAAAACTCCCATATCCGAAAAATTTGCCGTTTAACCATGGTATTAGTTTTTATAATGATTACAAAGAAATATCTTTTATCGGTAAAAAGCAAGCCTTTATCCACAGAATTTCTGCATTAATCTAAATCATTTGCCTGTTTTAGGGGTGATTTATATTTTTGCGTTCGTTAAACTAAACGAATAATATATGATGAATTTACGAACAGTATGCATAGGTACCATCCTTTCAGCTTCCATACCCTTCTATGCTCAAGACAGCGCAGAAAGGAAAGAATGGACGCTGAAAGACTGTATCGATTATGCACTTGAAAAAAACATCCAATTGCAACAGAATAAGATTTCTTTACAAGAAAGCGAAATCGACATTAAGGATGCACGAGCCAGCCTGTTTCCAAGCCTTTCCTTCAGTACAGGCCACAATTTAGTGAACCGCCCTTACCAACAACAAAGCAACACGGTAAGCGGAACGGAAATCATCAGCAGTAATAATAAGTCAACTTACAACGGCAATTACAGTCTGAATGCACAATGGACTCTTTGGAACGGAGGTAGAAGGCTGAACAACCTGAAACAGCAAAAGACCAACCGTGATATCGCCCAACTTACCGTGGCTGAAACGGAGAACACACTGCAAGAACAAATAGCCCAACTCTTCATCCAGATACTATATGCCGACGAATCGATACAAATCAACAAAGGTACATTAGAGGTAAGCGAAGCCACTTATAAAAGAGGTCAGGAACTGTTTGCCGAAGGAAGCATTTCGAAAGCCGACTTAGCACAATTAGAAGCTCAAGTGAGCAACGACAAATACCAGGTAGTCACAGCCGAAAGCAGTTTGCGAGACTATAAATTGCAACTAAAACAATTATTAGAATTAGACGGCGCAACCGAATTCAATTTGGTGTTGCCCCAACTTAACGATGAGAATGTAATGAAGATGTTACCCAGCCAAGCCGACATTTATCAAACCGCCTTGGCTATCCGTCCTGAAATTCAAAGTGGACGGCTAAGCATCGAAAATGCCAAATTAGGTATTTCCGCAGCCAAGTCGGGATACTACCCCACCATTAGCCTGTCAGCTTCCAGTACAAGTACCACTAATAGTGCAAGCACCAACAATTGGGCACAACAAATGAAATACGGATGGAACAATATGATTGGCATCAACCTAAGTATCCCCATTTTCGACAACCGGCAAAACAAAAGCAATGTACAGAAAGCACGATTACAATATAGCACAAACCAATTAGATTTAGCCAATAAGCAAAAAGAGCTATACAGCACGATAGAAAGTCTATGGTTAGACGCACTGAATGCCCAACAACAATATGCAGCCGCCGAAACAAAAGTCAAAAGCAGCCAGACCAGCTTTGATATGGTAAGCGAACAATTCAATTTGGGCATGAAGAACACGGTGGAACTACTTACCGAAAAAAATAACCTTCTCAGTGCCAAACAGGAATTAGTACAAGCCAAATACATGGCTATCTTAAACCGTACACTCCTGAACTTTTATGCAGGACATAACATTGAATTATAAAATAAAAACGAGTATATGAAGAAAAAAACAATCATCATAGTCGCCGTTATCATCGTAGCGATTATTGCAGGGTGTTGGATATTTAGCGGCTCAAAAGCCAATAACCAAGTTGATTTCGCCACCGAAAAAGTAAAAACCGGCAGCGTAAGCAATTCCATTACGGCTACAGGAACCATCGAACCGGTCACCGAAGTAGAAGTGGGTACACAAGTATCAGGTATCATCGACAAGATTTATGTAGACTATAACTCAATTGTAAAGCAAGGAGAAGTCATCGCCGAAATGGATAGGGTGACCCTACTCAGCGACCTGCAATCGGCACAGGCTACTTACAACGGAGCCAAGGCTGAATACGAATACCAAAAGAAACTATACGAACGCAACCGGAAACTGCACGAAAAACAACTCATCAGCGATACCGACTACGAACAATCTACTTACGACTACCAACGCGCAAAAAGCACTTACGAACAAACACAAGCCGAACTATCGAAAGCCGAACGTAACCTGTCGTATGCAACCATAACCTCGCCGATAAACGGCATTGTCACCAGCCGTGATGTAGAAGAAGGACAAACCGTAGCTTCCGGCTTCGAAACCCCGACCCTTTTCACCATAGCAGCCGACTTGACTCAAATGCAAGTAGTGGCCGATGTTGATGAAGCCGACATTGCTGGAGTAACAGACAGTGCACGAGTCACTTTCACCGTTGATGCTTACCCTAACGATATATTCGAAGGAAAAGTAAAACAAGTCCGCTTAGGCAGTGTGAATAGCAGTTCCAGCAGTTCGTCCTCATCAAGTAGCGAATCAACCGTCGTTACTTACGAAGTAGTCATCACAGCCGACAATCCCGACTTAAAACTAAAGCCCCGCCTTACAGCCAACGTAACCATTTACACCCTCACACGCGACAATGTTCTAACTGTTCCCGCTAAAGCCTTACGCTTCACTCCCAATAAAGACATTGCGGGCGGACGCACCATACAAGATTGCGAAGGAGAACACAAAGTATGGACATTAGAAAACAATACATTCATCGCCCATCCTGTAAAACCAGGACTTAGTGATGGAGCCTTCACCGAAGTAGAAGGCATCAGCGAAGGTACAGCTGTTGTGACCGAGGCCATTGTAAAAAGTACAATGCCCGAAATGACCGATGACCAGGGAGGAGGCGAACGCAGCCCGTTTATGCCAGGCCCTCCGGGAAATAATAAAAAGAAAAACAATAAATAAGAAACGCAACGTAATTCGGAGAGAAATGAGTAAAACTGTTATTGAATTACAAAATATAAAACGTAATTTCGTAGTAGGCGATGAAATTGTTCACGCATTACGGGGCGTATCCTTCAAAATCGCAGAAGGAGAATTTGTCACCATAATGGGAACATCAGGGTCTGGCAAGTCTACCCTATTGAACACATTAGGATGCCTGGACACGCCAACCAGCGGAGAATATTACTTAGACGGTGTATCGGTACGCACGATGAGTAAACCGCAACGAGCCATATTGCGTAACCGGAAAATCGGCTTTGTCTTTCAAAACTACAACCTGTTACCTAAAACAACGGCAGTAGAAAATGTAGAACTCCCACTGATGTACAATCCCTCGGTCAGTGCAGCCGAACGCAAAAGAAGAGCCATCGAAGCACTGGTAGCAGTAGGATTGGGTGACCGGCTGGAACACAAATCCAACCAAATGTCGGGCGGACAGATGCAACGTGTAGCTATTGCCCGCGCATTGGTCAATAACCCAGCCGTCATCCTTGCCGACGAAGCGACAGGAAACCTCGATACACGAACTTCTTTTGAAATTCTCGTGCTATTCCAAAAGTTGCATGCCGAAGGACGAACCATCATCTTCGTCACACACAACCCCGAGTTGTCGCAATACAGCAGCCGCAACATCCGCTTACGCGACGGACACGTTATCGAGGATACCATAAACACCCACATCCTCTCGGCAGCCGAAGCACTTGCAGCTTTGCCTAAGAACGATGAAGATGATGCTTAAACCCGACAGTCCGAACAACTGATTAGGTTATAATTAATAAACGTATACATCCCTTTTTAGAAACCAAGTGATTCGAAAAGAATCATTTATAAAGGAAAAAATAAAATGAACGGAACAAACCTATTCAAAATAGCGCTCCGCGCACTTGCCAATAACAAGCTACGTGCCTTTCTGACGATGTTGGGCATTATTATCGGCGTGGCATCGGTAATAGCCATGCTTGCCATCGGGCAAGGCTCGAAGCGGAGCATCCAACAGCAAATCTCGGAAATGGGTTCGAACATGATTATGATTCATCCGGGAGCGGAAATGCGTGGCGGAGTGCGGCAAGACCCTTCCGCCATGCAAACACTGAAATTAGAAAATTACGAAACACTGCGTGACGAATGCGTTTATCTTGCTGCTATCAGCCCCAACGTATCTTCCTCAGGACAACTCATTGCCGGTTCAAACAACTATCCGTCGTCGGTAACCGGATGTAGCAACGATTATTTAGAGATACGTCAGCTCACAGTAGAGCAAGGCGAAGCTTTCAGCGACAACGACATCCGCACGGCAGCCAAAGTCTGCATCATCGGAAAAACAATCGTCGACAACCTGTTTCCTGACGGAACAGACCCTATCGGCAAAGTCATCCGATGCAACAAGATTCCGCTCCGCGTTATCGGTGTGTTAAAATCAAAAGGCTACAACTCCATGGGACAAGACCAAGACGACATTGTATTGTCCCCCTATACCACCGTCATGAAACGCTTATTGGCTCAGACTTACCTGAGTGGTATCTTCGCTTCGGCACTAACCGAAGACATGACCGAAGAAGCGGTAGACGAAATCACCACCGTTTTACGCCGCGAGCACAAGCTGAAAGCAACAGATGATGATGACTTCACCATCCGTACCCAGCAAGAACTCAGTTCGATGCTGAACACCACGACCGACCTGATGACTACCCTGTTGGCCTGCATCGCCGGCATTTCGTTAGTGGTGGGTGGCATCGGCATCATGAATATCATGTATGTCTCGGTGACCGAACGCACACGGGAAATCGGATTACGGATGTCGGTAGGCGCACGAGGCATCGATATCCTTTCACAGTTCCTCATCGAATCGGTCCTTATCAGTATTACAGGAGGATTAATCGGTGTAGTCATTGGGTGCGGTGCCAGCTTCATCATCAAAACAGTTGCGCATTGGCCCGTATTCATCCAACCGTGGAGCGTATTGCTCTCTTTCGCGGTCTGCACATTTACCGGTGTTTTCTTCGGCTGGTACCCCGCCAAGAAAGCCGCCGACCTCGACCCGATAGAAGCTTTACGCTATGAATAAGTGATTGTGCTTTCTTTAGAAGCTGTTTTGAATTTATCGTGCGATGATTTGGGATGAGTTTTTGAGGC
>URCM01000117.1 GCA_900546355.1 uncultured Bacteroides sp. | reverse complement strand
AAAAGCCTCAAAAACTCATCCCAAATCATCGCACGATAAATTCAAAACAGCTTCTAAGTCTTTTGCAAAGGACAAAGGCGAATCACTTCCCGTGAATAAATAAAATAGTCCATCAAATAACCGCCTTCTTGAATCAAAGAATCCAAATTGCATTCCCAATATTTATTCTGCATGAAGTCATCTGCATAAAAAACGGACGACAAGTTACTTCTGACATCCAATTGACAACTGACAAATTCATTAGGTCCTTCACCTTTAGGCGCGAATTCCCGAATTAACTTTCCTGTTTTCAGTTGATAAAGCCCCGCTTTATATCGTTGGCTGTCATCGGCATTCTCTATTAACACCATGCTACCTCTGACAAGATAAAAATCTAACGGGTTTAATGCATCATTAATTTAAGAGTATCCGGATTGGATAAAGAAACAGATACCGGAAAGTCTTCACGGGTAAAATTAATCTCAGAATCTGTTTTTTGCTCTGTCACAATACAACTTACACAGCACAAAATAACGCTTAACAACAAACAATATTTTCCCATAGAACCGATTCCCTTTCATAAATATAAAAGAGGATGAATTTCAATACACCAATTCTTCCGAAAACGGAAGCCCCTGCCAGTCTTCATCTGGCAGGGGCTTCCGCTGTTTGAATACGTAAGGCAGATTACTTACGCAGACCAAGCTGTTTCACGATGGCACGATATCTTTCGATGTCGTTACGCTTCAGGTAGTCGAGCAACGCACGGCGCTTACCTACCAGCTTAGTCAAAGATCTTTCAGTTGTATAATCTTTCTTGTGAAGCTTCAGGTGCTCCGTCAAGTGAGAAATACGGTATGAAAACAATGCTATCTGAGATTCAGGAGATCCAGTATCAGTGTTAGACTTTCCGTATGTTCCAAAGATTTCTTGCTTTTTAGCTGCGTCTAAATACATAATTTTGACTGTTTGGTTATTTATAAATTCAATTGCGGGTGCAAAGATAGGAATAATCTTTTATCCGACAAACACTTTTGCAAAATATCTTACAAGGATACTTATCTTTAAATCCTTAAAACGATTAAAACGATTCACGGGCGTTTCTTCTTGAAGAAGTAATCAATGCATTCTTGTAGAATCTCGGCACGAGCGAACTTCATTACGAGAAAATAGCACATCGCGGCTATGATGATTTTCGTAAGGAAAGTAATAAGAAGCGGCCCCCCTATCCATGCTGTTATTGCCCAGCCGGAGGCACAGGCTATGAGGGCAGTAAGAAGGAAAGGCGCAATGTCGAGCAGAAGCATCCGCAGGGTGAGGCGAATGAACCGGCGGGCAAAACGTTGCCATACAAAGAACCAACCGATATTGATACATATACCTGCTATGACCATGGTATAGATGTTGCCTCCGAAGTGGACAATCAGTAATACCACCGCTAACTGGAGCACGACTTGCGAGATGATGTTCCACATATAAATATTCGATTTCCCTTGGCTGATAACAAGGCTCGAAAACAAGGTATTAAGAGGAATGAACGCGCCACCGATGCAGAGCAACTGCATTAATGGAATGCTGCCCGTCCATTTCTCGCCTACCGTGAGCAATATTAATTCATGTGTCACAATACTTAGCCCGAACATGGCGGGAAAGGCAAGGAAAGCACAGAAGCGGAGAATTTTGCGGAACACACGCAGAGAGCGTTCGCGGTCGTCGTTGATGCTTGCCAATACGGGCTGTGCCACGCCGCCCATCATTCCTGTAATGAACTGATGCCCCGTACCGTTCCATTTGTTTGCCTGATTGTAGTTGCCTACGGCTTGCGGGGTGAAGTATTTTCCCAGGATTACCGAGAGCAGGTTGTTGTTCAATTGGTTGGCGATGTTCGTTATCAAAAGTTTGCTACTGAAGGCGAAGAGGGACTTCAGCGGACGGAAGTCTATGTGGAACGTAGGCCGCCACGGTGAGAAATACCACGTGCAAAGCGTTACCGTTACCAGATAAGTAAGGCTCTGTGTGGCAATACCCCAATAGGAGAAGCCACAAAAAGCAAGTGTAATGCCCAGACATCCCGATACGATATGGGCAATGATGCCCGACAACGCCTGCTGGCGTACCTTCAGGTTGCGGAAAAGATAAGCTCCTTGTGCTGTGCCGAGGCTGGCAATGGGAATGGCAAGAAAGCAATAGCGTGCCAACGGAGTAAGTTCGGGTTCCTGATAAAATCGGGCAATGAGCGGCGCACAAAAGAAAAGAAACAGATAGGTACATGTACCGATGAGCAAACTGCACCAAAATACAGCGTTGTAATCTTCGTGCCGGATGTTCTTCACATTTACCAATGCCGCACGGAATCCACTTTCCTGCAACGAATTTCCGATAAGAGTGAAGACTGTAAGCATCCCTACCATTCCATATTCTTCAGGTCCGAGAATCCGTCCCAGGATAATGCCGAATACAAGCACGAGCAATTGCTGGGCACCATTGTTGATGGCTCCCCAGAATAATCCTTTCGCGGTCTTTTCCTTTAATGATTGTTCGGGCATAGGGTTGGTGTTTTTTCACCACAGATTACACAGATTATTTATTAGGATTGCCTCTGTGTTTTTATTTTAATTGCTTAATCTGTGAAATCTGTGGTGAAAATAAAAAGCTACTTCACTTCACTTCCCGGCTTCACTTCACGCAAGACAGAAGTGACCGCCAGTGAGCCGTCGAAGTTTTCGGCACTCAATATCATGCCTTCGCTCACCAGTCCGTTCTTGAACTGGCGCGGGGCAAGGTTGGCGATGAACAATACTTGTTTGCCTACCAGTTCTTCGGGCTGATAGTGCTGGGCGATACCGCTCACGATGGTACGGTTTTCCAGTCCGTCGGCAATCTTGAACTTCAAGAGTTTTTTCATCTTGGGCACGTTTTCGCATTCCAGTACCGTACCTACACGGATATCCAGCTTGTCGAAATCTTCGATAGACACGGTCGGTTTCACGGGATTTGCCTTGTAGGCGGCTGCTTCATTCGCTTTTTTGGTAGCGAGCAGCTTGTCTACTTGCGCCTGAATGGTTTCGTCGTCTATCTTTTCGAACAGCAGTTCTGCCTTGTTCAATTGGTGTCCCGCTTCCAGCAAGTCGGTACGTCCCAACTGTTCCCAGCTGAAGTTTTCCATGTCCAGCATCTTGCGGAGTTTCTCGGAACTGAAAGGCAAGAACGGTTCGAAGGCGATAGAAAGGTTTGCTACCAGCTGGAGGGCGATGTGCAGGATGGTAGCCACGCGGTCCATATCGGTCTTTGCCAGTTTCCACGGCTCGGTATCGGCAAGGTACTTGTTACCGATGCGGGCAAGGTTCATCGCTTCTTTCTGTGCGTCGCGGAACTTGAATACATCGAGCAGTTTTTCTACCTGTGTCTTTACATCGGCAAATTCCTGCAGGGTTGCTTTGTCGTAATCGTTCAGTTCACCGCAAGCGGGCACTTTGCCTTCGAAATATTTGTGGGTCAGCACGAGGGCACGGTTTACGAAGTTGCCATATACGGCTACCAGTTCATTGTTATTGCGTGCCTGGAAATCTTTCCAAGTAAAGTCGTTGTCCTTTGTCTCAGGAGCGTTGGCAGTCAATACGTAGCGCAGCACATCTTGCTTGCCGGGGAAATCCTGCAAGTATTCGTGGAGCCATACAGCCCAGTTACGCGAGGTGGAGATTTTATCTCCTTCCAGGTTCAGGAACTCGTTGGCGGGAACGTTATCGGGCAGGATGTAGCTGCCTTCTGCCTTCAGCATGGCGGGGAACACGATGCAGTGGAACACAATGTTGTCCTTGCCGATGAAGTGGACGAGGCGTGTTTCGGGGTCTTTCCACCATTTCTCCCACGAGTCGGGCAGCAGTTCCTTGGTGTTCGAGATATAGCCGATAGGTGCGTCAAACCATACGTAGAGCACCTTACCTTCGGCTCCTTCTACCGGAACAGGGATGCCCCAGTCGAGGTCACGGCTTACGGCACGGGGCTGAAGTCCCATATCGAGCCACGACTTACATTGTCCGTACACGTTGGGACGCCATTCCTTGTGGTCTTCCAATATCCATTGGCGCAGCCATGCTTCGTGCTTGTCGAGCGGCAGATACCAATGCTTGGTTTCCTTCATCACCGGCTCACTTCCACTGATGGCACTCTTCGGGTTGATGAGTTCGGTAGGCGAGAGGGTAGAGCCGCACTTCTCGCACTGGTCGCCATAGGCTCCCTGTGCGTGGCAACGCGGACATTCGCCCGTAATATAGCGGTCGGCAAGGAAGGTTTTCGCTTCTTCGTCGTAATACTGCATCGAAGTCTTTTCGATGAACTCGCCCTTATCGTAGAGGGTGCGGAAGAAAGCGGATGCCGTGTCATGGTGCACCTTCGAAGTGGTACGCCCGTACACATCGAACGAGATGCCGAACTCCTTGAACGAGTCACGTATCAGGGTATGATAGCGGTCCACGATGTCCTGCGGCGTACAGCCTTCTTTTTTGGCGCGGATGGTGATAGGCACGCCGTGCTCGTCCGATCCTCCGATAAACAACACTTCTTCTTTTTTCAGGCGCAGGTAGCGCACGTAGATGTCGGCAGGCACATATACGCCGGCGAGGTGTCCGATGTGGACAGGGCCGTTGGCGTAAGGCAATGCCGAGGTGACAGTAGTCCGTTTGAATTTCTTTTCCATATAGCGTATGTTTTTTCTTTGATTCCGAATAACGTTTGCAAAGATACAGTTTTTTTTCGTACGTTTGCAGAAACCAACTCTTTATACGTATGAAACTGATGATGTTCTTAGGTCTGTTCGCTTTGGCGGCTTGCCAAAGTCAGCAAAAACCGGATGAGACGTCTGCCGCCCAAACCGATACGGTGCTGACAGAAAAAATAGCAGAACGGAAAGAGCCGGTAATTATCGAGAATCTTCCCGGCATTGACGCGCCTGTCATTATGGACGAAGACACAATTTATACGAATGTCGATACACCGCCCGTGTTTTCGGAAGGGGATTTAAACGATTATTTGCAGGAAGCCGTAAAGGACATCCATGTCGGTGAGGCCGTACCCATAGTCATGTTTGTCGTAAGCAAGGCGGGATATCCCTGCCATGTCGCCCTCAGAAGGTCGGCAAAGGTATTTATACCTGATAGCCTGATTGCCCGGAAAATAGATTCCATCGCTTGCGGAATAATCCGTGATTTGCCCTACTTCATTCCCGCAAGCCTAAACGGAGAATTAGTCAACTATCGGATGGTGGTGGCGGTGAGGTTCAAATGAAGTATGAATGTCCGTTGACGGATATTCATAGGGCAATGATTTATAGTAAAACAAAATTGGTTTGCGAAGAAATCGAACGCGGAGACGCAAAGACGCAGAGGAATATTTTAGAGAAGGCAAAAGGACACGGAGCAAATGCCACGCTCTGTGCTCTTTGCTTTCTCAAAAAGATAAACTCTGCGCTTTTGCGTCTTCGCGTTTGTTCAAAGAAGCCGCATCATTTTTCGCAGACTATGCTAGGTTAGAAGTTAAGTCCTAACGTGATAGCGGTAGTCGCGAATTTCGATTTTTCGGCGATTTCATTAAAGTCGGTGCCATATTCAATGGCGATATGGATGATGCGGTAATCGAAACCTACACCAATGTGCCAACCGGCTTGGAAACGTTTCCAAGCTTCATTGTCCATGTCATCGTCATCAAACAGATTCCCGTCCCATGAGTCCGTATCACCGTCATAAGTCTCTTCATATTTGATTTTACCCAAAAGATTGATACGGAAATCCAAGCCAAAATAAGGGCTTATCGAGAAATCATCCTTGATGTTGAATCTGTACAGTAAGTTAACGGGTATATTCAAAGACAACAGATTGCATTTTTGTGAAAAATCGTAATAAGAATCGGATTCTTCATCTTTGTAGCTCCTGTATTGGATGGCTGCACCCGCTTCCATGTACAGAGGCAAGCGTTGGGTCAGCCCGAAGCCTTTCAGCCAGCCCACCTGGAATCCTTTGAATTTCATGTCATCTGCGTCATCATAGTCTAATTTCATCTTCGAAGGAAGATAGGATACATAGATACGGCTCCATCCATTGGTCTTTACCGAAGTGAAATCGAACGAACTGCTTGTTGACGATGCGGAACTGTTGGATGAACCGGAATTCACGAATTGTGCGGAAGCACTTGTTGCCAACCCTAAGAAGGCTGCTAACACGAATAATTTGAACTTTTTCATGATAACTGAATTTTAAGGTGTTAATAATTGAAATTCATTCGCCATATATTTGCCGTACCCGTGGCACTTCCTCGTTGGGATACGAAATAGATGTAACGTCCATCCCGGCTCCATACTGGACTGAGGTCATCGGCTGCATGGTAGGTGAGTTGTGCCATGTCGGTTCCGTCCAGCCGTGCCACAAAGATGTCGGTATTCATGTAGGTGAAAGAGTCGTTCGTGATTTTGCTGCTTCCCACAAACAAAAGCCATTTGCCATCGGGTGAAATGACCGGCGAGGTGAAACTTCGTTGCGGGTCGGAGATGATGCATTCTTCGGTTCCAGTCTGATAGTTGATTTTCCACAATTCACTGTTCCCCGCAGCATTCATCCGGGTGCATATAAAGGCTTGCTCTGATTTCAGCGGCCACGGGTTCATGCCTGCGGTGAAGGTGGAAAGGAAATTGTTCTGCACGTTGTAGCTCCAGATGCTGATGCTTTTCATTTCTTGCCGTGCGAAGAATATTTGCTTCATGTCCGATGAATAAACCGGGGAGTAGTCTTGGTTCCCGCTGGTGATTTGCCTGCATACATACCCTTCCCTGGCATCGGTCTGGAATATCTGGTTGGTCTTTCCCCGTGTTTCAGAGAAACAGATGTACTTCCCGTCGGGCGAATAAGAGAAGTCCAATACCGCCGATCGGTTGGTGCGTTGGATGGAGCTTCCTTGTTTGTCCAGGTCTTTGATGAAAATATTTGTCGTGTTGTTGCGCGAAGACAAATAAGCAATCCGCTTTCCGTCGGTCGATATGTCCAAGATGCGGTTCGATAACCAATTGATGTGGTTTTTGCTGCGTTTCACGATGGGCATACAGAGACAGTCGGCATCGGAGGTGATTTGGATGAATTGGTTTCCTGATTCTTCGGGTACAGACACGATGGAATAGTCCACTTGTTGCGCATGCAGGTTTGCGGCAAATCCCATTGCGGCGCAGATACCTGTCAAAACTAATTTTTTTATGTCTTTTTTTGCCATGTTTTTCTGTTGCATTGATTCTAAGATAGATACAAAGAAAAACACATTGTTTGATAAAAAGAAACAAAAATGTCCCCGATAAGTAGACATGTTTACTTATTGGGGACATTTTTGTCGAATTCGTTAGTGTAATCCAGAAAGAAGTTATATTCTAAAAGCGCGGAGATGCGCATCAGCAAGTCCGTATCTATCGATTTCTTATCGTAGATTTTGTACACATTCGTGCGGCAATAAGACAAGTTGCGAGCCAGCCAAGACACTGTCTTGCCTTCCTCCTCCATTTTCTGTTTGATAAGTTGTCCGATATGCATGTTTTTGCTGTATTACATTTATCTATATTTTTCTGTTCGTTAACAAACTCTCCCGAGATGGTTTATAAAATAAATAACAAAGATAGCAGCAATAGCGAGAAGTAACAAATTTTTTTCAAGAAAAAATCGAACAAAATCAGAGAGGGATTGAGTAGGATATCAGAAATAGATGTGGTGCCTGTCGTTTTGAAGCTGTCTGTAGGGAAGGGATGAAGGCACGATGCCTAGCGGTTATCCTGGCATCTTTTCCGATACATTTCGGCTCCTCCGAGCGGTTAGTTTTAGTTTCATCTGAGTTTATATATGCTGAAACTCTAGTTTCAACAAGCTGAAACAAAAGTTTCAGCATATTAAAACAAAAGTTTCAGCATGTCTGAACTCATGGAGCGGATTATTGTGTATTGGGGAGCAATCGGATGGTTGGGTCAAATCAGTCTTTTATCCATTTATATTCATACTGATAAAAGTCGTATTCAGGTTCTTCTTCGATGCCATGTTTTTGGAATATTTTGCGCACAAAGTCTTGTGCCTGCGGGGTGAAAGGTCTTTCGTGTCGCTTCAGTCGGTAGAACAGGTTTTTCCCGAAGCTGTAGAGCAGTTCGTTTTTCACCGCTACCGCTTGTTCGTGTATGAGCTTGCCGAACATCTTGTTCCAGCCGTATGCGTATTTCACGGGCGTATCGTCTAAGAATTCGGTGCATTTCTTGCCCGTCAGTTTCCATTGTGGGCTGAGTACGTTGATGTAACGTGTGTCTTCCGTGATGAATTTCGTCACTTGATAGCGCAGGCATTTGTCCGCGCGCTTGCAATTCCCGTTCAGGCAATGTCCGAATCTTTTCGGCACGATGCTGTAGTCTAATTCTTTAATCATGCGGTATGTTTAGGTTAATGAGTGCCTAAAGTTACATCACCTTTTCGGGTTTTGCAAGCCCCCGGAACAGATAAATGTGATTTTTGCAAAATCTTTTGACGGAATTATAATAGTCCGTTAAAAATTCACCATATCGGCTAAGCGGCTTCTGCCACAAAG
>URCM01000116.1 GCA_900546355.1 uncultured Bacteroides sp. | reverse complement strand
CTATCTGACGAAGAACAGGAGCGAAAAGGACCAAAAAATCGCCCAAAGCACACACAAAAACGGATACATCAAGCCAAGAAAAACTTTTTGGAGAAATTCAAGACAGCTTCTTAATCTCTCTCAAAAAAACTCTACTTGCTTTAATAACACGAAGGACACAGAAGGTACAAAGGATAATGAAAAGACCTTATACCTCTGTGTCTTTTCATTTTGTCCTTCCATTGGGATAGTCCGAAACTTCTACTGGCATATTCCTACATCGTTTTATCTTCATCCATTCATATCCGTTTTGTTATATTAACTATAAAAATTAGTTTAGTAACTAAAAAATTTAGTTACTTTGTAAAAAACAAATGGAAATAGCATGAAAAGACTGACCGCAAAAGAAGAAGAAGTAATGGGATTTTTCTGGGAGAAAGGTCCTTTGTTCGTCAAGCAGCTGCTGGAGTTCTATCCCGAGCCTCGTCCGCACTTCAATACGCTTTCCACCATTGTGCGGGGGCTGGAAGAGAAAGGCTATCTGGCGCATACGGCATTCGGCAATACGTACCAATACCATGCCGCTGTGTCGAAAGACGAGTTCAAGCGCGGGACGCTGAAAAGCGTCATCAGCAAGTATTTCAACAATTCCTACTTAGGAGTGGTCTCTTCGCTGGTAAAGGAAGAGGAGATTTCGATAGAGGAACTGAAAGAGCTTATCAGGCAAGTGGAGGAAGGGAAATAAGTTTTCATAAAGTAAAGACGATGTCACATCGTCTCTACATACCAAACTTAAGAACTTAAAAACTCAAAAAATATGGGACTATTTTTTATCTACATACTGAAAGCATCGGTCTGCTTGGCTTTGTTTTACCTGTTTTATAAGGTATTATTGAGCAAGGAAACGTTTCATCGGTTCAACCGGCTGGCATTGTTGGGCATATTAGTTTTATCATGCCTCCTGCCTGCGGTAAAGATTGCCATCAGCGAACCTACGGCATTAAACCAGACCGTGTCGGACTTGGAAAGCTTGCTGATGCTGGCTGAACTTCGTGCAGGAACAGAAGCCGCGGAAACGGTTTCCCGGTTCGGATGGCAAGAAGCGATCGTAGGCATTTATCTGGCAGGGGTTGTATTCTTCTGCGTCAAGAACCTTATCGCTATCGGGCGGATGTGTTTCCTTATCCGTCGGAACCGGAAGGAAAGACTGGCGGACGGGAACATCCTGATTCACTATCCGGAAAAAATCGCCCCGTTCAGTTGGATGCGTTACATTGTGGTATCGGAAAAAGACCTGCAAGCGGACTGCACACCGATATTAGCACACGAACTGGCTCATATCCGCCTCCGCCATTCGTGGGACATCCTGATAGCCCAAGCGTGCATCGTCATGCAATGGTTCAATCCGGCGGCATGGCTGGTGAAGCAAGAATTGCAGAACATCCACGAATACGAAGCCGATGAAGCCGTACTGGCATCCGGCGTCAACGCCAAAGAATATCAATTGTTATTAATAAAAAAAGCCGTTGGCTCAAGGCTCTACTCTCTCGCCAACAGCTTAAATCACAGTTCACTTAAAAAACGTATCACTATGATGATGAGAAAAAAATCGAACCCGTGGGCACGCGCCAAGTACCTCTACGTACTTCCGCTGGCTGCAGTAGCTGTAGCCGCTTTTGCCCGTCCCGAAATCTCGAAACCATTGAATGAGATTTCACGTGTCAAAGTTACGGAATTTCCGGCAATATCCGATGCCGTAACAAGTGAAAGTATCGAAAAAGCCGATACTTTACGAGGGAAACCCAATAAGATTGTCATTATTGGGGATAAGCAAAATCCCGACAACGGAGAAGAACCTTACGCAATGGTAGAACAGATGCCCCAATTCCCGGGCGGCATGAAAGCATTGATGGAGTATATCAGCACAAACCTGCGCTATCCTGAAGATGCTAAGCAAGCAAAGAAATCGGGCAGGGTGATAGCACGGTTTACCGTACAAGAAGACGGAAGCATAGCCGATGTGGAAATCATACGCAGTGTTTACCCCAGCATGGATGCCGAAGCCATCCGTGTACTTCAAGGTATGCCCCAATGGCAACCGGGCATGCAGGACGGGAAAGCCGTAGCCGTGAAATACACCGTTCCTATCATGTTCAATGCAGATAATGAAGAAAAGACAGATAGTACGAAAATCGTTTTCAACGAAAACGGTGTATTAATTCTTGTGGATGGAAAAGAATTTCCTACAAAAAACTTGTTCACGATTGACCCGAATACAATTGAAAAAGTAGAAATCATAAAAGACCCTGAAAAAATTGCTCCCTACGGGGAAAAAGGTAAGAACGGCGTAATGCTGATTACGATTAAAAAGCATTAAATGAAGAATGAAGAATGAAGAATGAAGAACTCGTCACGCTGGATGAAAATTCTTCATTCTTAATTCTTCATTCTTCATTAAAAAAAGCCTCATTTTTCCGCATCAAGCGACTTCAATGATTTCCCGTGTTCGCGCTCTTCCTTGCTTCCGGCATAAAGCCCGTCAATGATACCATCAGCAAGACCAATGGTTGGCACATAGATATATGAGGAGCCTAAGATATCGGCTATGGTCAGGAAGATATTTCCGGCAGGCACGATGACATCGGCACGGTCGGGTTTCAGGCTGAACTTATCCATGCGTTCTTCCACCGACAAGGCACTCAATTCGTCGTACAAGCCACGCAAGGTCTCTACCGTCATCCGCTGGGCTTTTTTATCTTTCTTCTCCGCCAGCCGGTAGAGCTTGTTGATGTTTCCACCCGAACCAATGATGTTGGTATCAGGGTATTGACGGGCAAGTTCCGCCATATCGTCCTTCAGGCGTGTCCATTCGCTTTCCTTTACCGCCTTGTTCAATAAACGCACCGTACCGATGTTGTACGAACGGCTGCACTTCAACTCGCCTTGCGAAAGCAGGTTGACTTCGGTCGAACCACCTCCTACGTCCACGTACAGGTAATTGCCCGTGCGGTCTTTCATATATTCAATGTGGTTGTTGTAGACGATTTGCGCCTCTTCCTGTCCCCCGATAATCTCAATGTGGATACCGGTTTTTTTTTCGATTTCCTTGATGATGTCCATGCCGTTCTTGGCATCGCGCATCGCCGAAGTAGCACACGCACGATACTTCTGCACATCGTAAATCTTCATCAGGTAGGCATAGGATTTCATGAGGCGCACCATGTTCTTCTCGCGCTTCTCGGAAATTTTGCCTTTGCCGAACACATCGAATCCCAAACGAAGGGGAACACGCAACAACAATTCTTTCGAGAACTTCGTTCCCGTCTCACTTTCCTCAATCCGTTTCACCAGCAAACGGGCGGCATTCGAACCGATGTCGATTGCCGCATAATTCATCTCGGTCATTCTTCTTTCTCGTTTTTAGCTACATAGTAATTATACAATGCTTCTTGCGAACGGAAAGGTTTTTCATCGCCGATTAAGGCATGGAAATCATTGTCTCCCGTACCGTCTACGATACGTCCTTGCTGGGTATCCTTCAGCCCGTATTCCACCACCCGTTTCATTTCTTCCTTGATATCAGGGTCGTACACCGGGGTGATGACCTCTACACGATGGTCCAAATTACGTGGCATCCAGTCTGCCGAGCCGATGAAAACTTTCTCCGTACCGCCCGCAGCGAATACAAAGATACGGGAATGTTCCAAATATCGGTCAATAATTGCGTTAATTCGTATATTTTCGCTCACATCCGGCACATCGGTAACCAGTGAGCAGTTGCCCCGGACCACCAAATCAATGTCTACCCCCGCCTGCGAAGCCTCGTAAAGCTTCTCTACCATCACGGGGTCGGTAATGTGATTAATCTTGATTTTGATGTACGCCGGCTTGCCCGCCTTCTTGTTCTTTATCTCGTCCCGAATCAAGGCGCAGAATTTGTTTTTCATTTCATTGGGCGATACCAGCAACTCCTTGAACTTGATGGGAGTATACGGACGCTCGATAAAGTCGAACACGGCATTCACATCTTTCACCAAGCGGGGCGAGGCGGTCATCAACATGCAATCGGTGTACATACGTGCATTGCCTTCATGGAAATTCCCGGTGCTGATGCAGGCGATATCCGGACCGCTCTTCATCTCGATATGCGTAATCTTGGAGTGCACTTTCAAGCCCTCCACACCGAAGATGACCCGGATGCCCGCATCCTGCATCTTCTTCGACCAGTTGACATTGGAAGCCTCATCAAAACGTGCCAAGAGTTCGATGACCACCGTCACCTTCTTCCCGTTGCGTGCCGCGGCTATCAGGGCTTTCACCACTTTCGACTCTTTGGCAAGGCGGTAAAGGGTAATCTTGATTCCAATGACCTGCTTGCTCACCGCCGCTTCCTGCAGTACGCGGATAAACGAGTCGAAACTATGGTAAGGTACATGAATGAAACGGTCTTTTTGCTGGATTTTCTGAAGAATGCTTTCCGGCCCGTCCAGGCTCTTGCGCACGATAGGAGGCCACGCCGGATATTTCAAGTCCGTGCGGTCGCAATCGGGGAAACGCATAAAGTCTTTGTGGTTCTGATAGCGTCCTCCCGCCATCACCGTATCGTTCTTGTCCACATCCAGCTTGTTCAGCACCCGTTTCAGCAAATCCTTCGGCATACTTGCATCATAGAGCACACCCAGAGGCTCGCCATGCTTCCGGCTCTTCACGCCTTTCAATATCTTCTGCAAGGTGCCGCTATTGGCATCGTTATCGATTTCCATTTCCGCGTCACGGGTAAATTTGTAGGTATAGGCTTCAAAGTGCGTGTATCCCAAACCTTCGAATACCAAAGGCAAGCAGCACCGGATGACATCACCAAGGTACATCAGGTAACGCTTCTCACCCTGATTGGGCAAACGCACAAAACGTCCGCAAAGCCCTACGGGCAATTCAAGGAAGGCATAGTCGAACACACGCGCGTTTTCGCCCTTCCCTACCTTTACCGCCAGATAAATGTTCTCGTCGTTCCCGAAATCGAGCGACTTGACCGTAGAGAACCAAATAGGGATAACGGCTCCGCTCAGTTTCGACTTATAGAATGAATAAATGAACTCTTTCTGTTCGGGAGATATTTCTGTATCGGAAAGCAAGAAGATGTTTTCTTTCCGAAGTTCTTCGGTGATATTCGCAATCGCCTCCCCGTATTCCTTGACATAACGGGCATTCAGGCGGGAAATCTGCTTGATTAATTTCTTAGCATGCTCGCTTTCCTTAGCCGCTGACTTGTCTCCATACTCAGCGATGCGGCTTTGCGAGGCCACACGCACCCGGAAGAACTCATCGAGGTTATTCGAATAAATCCCCAAGAAAGACATGCGTTCCAACAAAGGTACGTGCGGACGGCATGCTTCCTGCAAGATACGACGGTTAAAGAACATCCAACTGACATCCCTATCCAGATAAGGTAGTTTCTTTTTCTTCTGTAACATAGCTATACATTTTTCTGCAAAGGAAAACATTTTTTGTTACAATTCGATTGCAATTCGAAAAAGAATAGCTAAATAATTATAAAAGGAATCTTTACACGTATTCTTCCACCATATACATTTCCTGCATACTATCATGCGCGACATACTTCTCCATTTCGTTCAGGATAATATAGCGCGACGAACGTACCCATGTGCAGAAAACAGGATCGGGACGGAAAGTCTCGGCAAAAGCCAACAGCTTATCCAAATTGAATCCCTCGTCTATAATGCCCCCGCCTCCTAAAGTAGCATCGTAGGCATTGCATTCCTGCTCGATATGTGCCGGTACCATCAGGATGGGCTTTCCCAGATACATCGCCTCGCATATCGACTCGAACCCGGCAGTGCTGGCATACGCCTTGCATCCTGCCATCTGCCGCAAGAACTCATGGTCGTCCAGCTGGTAAAACCACAACGTATCGTCTATTTTCCTAATGGGTTCTTCTTCCCAATGGTCCCAAAAGAAACGCAATGGCACTTCGGGATGTTCCTTATGCCAACGGGATACATATTCGGAGAAACCCGAATTAACCATATACCCGTGGATATACTCGCCCGAGGTGGGTTCTTGCTCGAACACCTCCTGACGCAAAAGGGGCGGAATAATGCTGAGGCGGTGTTTCTCGTCGTCTTTCATCGCACGGAACGAAAGGGCCAATCTCCGCGAAGCTCCTAACGAAGTCAGCCGCGTAAACATATTCATCAGAAACGAAGCGCAACGGTTTTTCTTCGGCATCCGGAAATCTTTGTGCAAGAACAAATATTGATGACCGATACAAATCAACGGAGGTGCCGGACGGAAGAAAAAATAAGTCAACCCCGTCAACAATTCATAGAAATTGATAACCAAATCGGCACCAGTCTCCCTAATGCGGCGGTTGATATAACACATACTCTCGTAGTATTCGGGCAATTTCAACAAACTATACATCACGCTCCGGCTCAGATTGGCACGACGGTTGGCGCGCGTAGGCAGGAAGTTCGGGCTGACCACATGCTTTATCGGTGCCTGGATGCTACGGATAAAGAATCCCGGCAACCGGCGCGACTCGCTTTTGCCGACCAGTACTTCCACCACTTCGTGACCATTCTCACGCAACAGCTTCTCCAACGAAATTGCTTGGGTCAAGTGTCCTCTCCCCTCGCCTTGAACTACGAATAATACTCTCATGACGCAACAGGTATAATTGATAATGCTGATTCTTTTTCTTCTGACTTAATCATATCGGTATAATAAACCACCCTCCATTCGCCTTGTTCATCCTCAATCAGTCCGGAAAGCGTTTCCACCCAGTCACCTGAATTCAGATAATGGATGCCATCTATCATCCGGTTTTCCGGATGATGGATATGCCCGCAAATTACCCCATCACACTTACGGCTACGCGCAAACTCTACCAACACCGTCTCGAAACCGGAAATATACGACACCGCCTGTTTCACCTTCTGCTTGATGGCCTGCGACAACGAGTAATACGGCTTGCCCCGTTTCAAACGATAACGGTTATAAGCGCTATTCATCTCCAACAGCAAGGTATAACCAATGTCGCCCAGCTTCGCCAGCCATTTCATCCCCGATGTAACCTTGTCGAACACATCACCGTGGGTCACAAAATAATGCTTCCCGTTGCTTTCCAATATATAATCCTTCACCAGGCTCAGGTTTGCAAACTGCAACGGAATCAGGTTATCCAGGAAATCATCGTGATTCCCACGAACATACACAATCTCCGTCCCGCAATTTTCCATCATCTTCATCAATATCTTGAAGAAACGGGTATGCTCAGCTTTCCATTTCCGCACGCCCGACTTCCGCAAGCTCCACCCGTCTATGATGTCTCCATTCAAAATAAGACGGTCGCAATCCACCGAACTTAAAAAATCACTCACCTGGTCCACTTTCGAATGAGAAGTCCCTAAATGGATGTCCGAAAGCACTACCGTACGATAATGAGGTCTTATGTTCATCATACCGCTTGATTTAAATCTGTACAAAGAAAGTATATTTTTGTCACAATACAATAACTAAAATCAGAAATTTTATCAGCTGACGTCTTCAATCGTATACAAAAGGGCAATCTCCTTGAAATATTCGTCCGCGACGTCTTGCAGGTTTTCCAACGCGTCATCCTCTGTCTCGCCGTAAGCGCAACATTGGTCATAGTCTGACAAATAAGCGTAATAACCACCATCTGCCGTGCATTCCAACACATAATTTTCCGGGAAAGAAGTACTTATATTCATAATCATCATTTTTTAAAACTTCCCAAATGTCCCCTTTTCATATTACAATATAATGTACTTGGTATTACTTTTCTGTTTATCCGGCGTTTTGGGAACTATTTTGAATTCATCGTGCGCTGATTGGGGATGAGTATTTGAGGCATTTCCTTATCGCAGAATCAGAAAAAACAAAAATAAAACTCTGTACCTTCGCGTCTCTGTGTTTCATTCCATTTTAGCAAACCAGTTTTATTCTACCATACAATCAAAAATCAAGTGATTTGTCGTACCTTTGCACCCGAAAACACAAAAAAATGACACAACAATGAAAAAACTGATTGTATTCGACCTCGACGGGACATTGCTCAATACCATCGCCGACTTGGCGGAAGCCACTAACTATGCGCTCCAAAGGTGTGGTTATCCCACTCACGATACAGACGCTTACCGTTACTTCGTAGGAAACGGCATCAATAAGCTATTCGAACGGGCTTTGCCCGAAACAGAACGGAACGAAACAAACATCTTCCGCATCCGTTCGTTCTTCATACCTTATTATAATATACACAACGCCGACCTGAGCCGTCCCTATCCGGGCATACCTCATGTGCTCGAAACGCTTCAAGCCGAAGGCATATCGCTTGCCGTAGCTTCGAACAAGTATCAGGAAGCCACCGAAAAGCTCATCCGCCATTATTTCCCTCAAATCGGCTTCGTCCGCATCTTCGGACAACGGGAAGGCGTCCCCACAAAGCCCGACCCAAGCATAGTGTTCGAAATCATGCAAGCCGCAGGAGCATCCCCTGAAGACACCGCTTACATCGGCGATTCGTGTGTAGATATGCAGACCGGACAGAACGCCGGAGTGGAAACCATCGGCGCAAGCTGGGGGTTTCGTCCGCGTACCGAATTGGAAGCTTACCGTCCGGCATTCATCGCCGATACGCCCGAAGAATTACTCGCTTACCTGATAAACGAGTGCTCACCCGAAAATTAATGGGGATAAATTTGAACGCAAAGACACAGAGACGCGGAGGAATAATTTAGAGAACTCTGTCCACTTAAAAAATAAAACTCTGCGTCTCTGCGTTCGATAAAAATGAAAACTATTAAGAAGCTGTTTTGAATTTATCGTGTGATGATTTGGGATGAGTTTTTGAGGCATTT
>URCM01000115.1 GCA_900546355.1 uncultured Bacteroides sp. | reverse complement strand
GCCGGAGCTTTTGCTTATTATAAAATAACCCACCGTTATACCAAATGGTGGAAGAAACTGGAAAATAAACAATAATGCTTATGCCGATAATAGTAAATCTTGATGTGATGATGGCGAAACGGAAGATTTCGCTGGGAGAGCTTGCCGAACGGATTGACCTTACACCGGCAAACCTTTCTATCCTGAAGACAGGAAAAGCCAAAGCGGTGCGCTTCTCCACGCTGGAAGCCATCTGCAAGGAACTGAATTGCCAGCCCGGCGACATACTGGAATACCAGGCGGAAGAATAACCGATATTCACCACAGAGGTCACAGAGTATCACGGAGGAATAAAAAATGAAAACCCTGTGTGCCTCCTTTGTGTCCCTCTGTGGTGAAATAGTAACAGCAAGACACTTTCCTTCCTTTTTGTCAGCAAAAAAACGGGCAAACATACGTATATATCGTTAATTCTCTGTATCTTTGCAGCCGAATTAGACAGTTATAGATAAATGAAGACATTTGAAGAACTTGGCGTAGCTCCAGAAATACGCAAAGCGATTGAAGAGATGGGATACGAGAATCCCATGCCTGTACAAGAAGAAGTGATTCCTTACCTGTTGGGAAACGGGAACGATGTAGTGGCTCTGGCACAGACCGGAACTGGAAAGACAGCTGCATTTGGCTTGCCGCTGATACAGAAAATTGACGTTGGCAACCGCGTGCCGCAGGCTTTGATACTCTGCCCGACGCGCGAACTTTGCTTGCAGATAGCAGGTGACCTGAATGACTATTCGAAGTATATCACCGACTTGAAGATAATACCCGTTTACGGAGGTTCGTCTATCGAGAGCCAAATCAAGAGCCTGAAGAAGGGCGTGCATATCATTGTCGCTACTCCGGGACGGCTTATCGACTTGATAGAACGGAAGGTGGCAAAACTGGAAACCATCCGTGACGTAGTGATGGATGAAGCCGATGAGATGTTGAACATGGGCTTTACCGACAGCATCAATGCCATCTTGGAAAAGGTGCCCGAAGACCGCAATACCCTGATGTTCTCGGCTACGATGAGCCCGGAAATCTCACGCATTGCCAAGACTTACCTGCGCGACGCGAAGGAAATTACCATCGGTACCAAGAATGAAGGTACGAAGAACGTGCATCACGTGGCTTACATCGTGCATGCCAAAGATAAATACTTGGCGTTGAAGCGTGTGGTCGACTTTTATCCGATGATTTATGGCATCATCTTCTGCCGCACCCGTCTGGAAACGCAGGAGATTGCCGACAAGCTGATACAGGACGGCTATAACGCCGACTCGTTGCACGGCGAGCTGAGCCAGGCGCAACGTGACCTGGTGATGCAGAAGTTCCGCCAGCGTCATCTGCAATTACTGGTGGCTACGGACGTGGCTGCCCGCGGACTGGACGTGAACGACCTGACCCATGTTATCAATTATGGCTTGCCCGATGATGTGGAAAGCTATACCCACCGAAGCGGACGTACGGGACGTGCCGGCAAGACGGGTATCTCTATCGCCATCATGAACCTGCGCGAAAAAGGTAAGATGAAGCAGATAGAACGCATCCTGAACAAGAAGTTCAGTGTTGAGACCTTGCCTACGGGACAAGCCATCTGCGAACAGCAGCTGATTAAGCTGGTAGACGATATCGAAAAGGTAAAGGTGGACGAAGAAGAAATCGAAGCATTCTTGCCGGGCATCTACCGCAAACTGGAATGGCTGAGCAAGGAAGACCTCATCAAGCGCGTGGTATCGATGGAGTTCAACCGCTTCCTGGATTATTACAAGAATGCGCCTGAAATTGACCAACCCAGTTCAGACGAAAAGAGAAAGGACAAGAAAGAGAGAAAGAAAGGAGAACGTCCCGAGCGTCGTGAACGTTCGCGTCAGGCAGAAAAAGGATATACCCGCTTGTTCATCAATTTAGGAAAAACCGACGGTTTCTTCCCCAATCAAGTAATCGACTTGATAAACCGTAACCTGAAGAAGGAACGCATCGAGGTGGGACGCATCGACTTGATGCAGAACTTCTCATTCTTCGAAGTGATTGAATCGCAAGCTCCACAGGTGGTGAAAGCCTTGAACAAGACTACTTACAATGGACGTAAAGTCGTGGTAGAGGTGGCCGAAGAGAACGAAGGCAAGAGCGACAAGAACGGAAAGAAACGCGCAAAAGATTCGAAGAAAGAATCGAAGAAGGATTCGCGGAAAGCCAAATCGGGGCGTGAAGAACGTCCGGCTCATGCCGCGAAACGGGAAGACAACTGGCAGCAGTTCTTCAAGGAAGATGGTTTTTCAGTGGAAGATTTCGGCGGAATGCCGGACTGGGCGAAAAAGAAAAAACGGAAATGATTGAGCGTGAACGGTTAATAGTAGCATAAAACGGGTTCGCGAAAAATCCTCAATACATTATCTGATTGACTATAAGTGAAGAGTTAATAACGGGAGTGGGTGTTCTCACGAACCGTTATTAACTCTTCATTATTTGTTAACTCTTAGAAGCTGTTTTGAATTTATCGTGCGATGATTTGGGATGAGTTTTTGAGGCATTTTTGCTTCTGTGATGAGGAAGATAGCGGGCTATCTGACGAAGAACAGGAGCGAAAAGGGCCAAAAAATCGCCCAAAGCACACACGAAAACGGATACATCAAGCCAAGAAAAACTTTTTGGAGAAATTCAAAACAGCTTCTTATTTTCTTGGCAGGTCTTTTTTCAAGATATATCCGGCAAAGCACAAGAGCAATACGGTATGGAATGCCAAACGTCCGAATAGATTCGCGATGTTGATTTCTTCTGCCAGAATGTATAATACAGCGGCAAGTGCCAAATAAATAACCATATCTTTCAACGGGTATGCGACCGGATATTTCTTCTGTCCGATGACGTAAGAAAGGAGGGTAATCAATCCATACCCTGCTACTGAAGCCCAGGCCGAAGCCACATAGCCGTAGCGTGGGACTAACCAGATATTCAATATCAGGATAACGGCGCATCCGATGAGGGAGAAATACGCTCCCCATTTTGTCTCGTCGGTCAGCTTGTACCAGAACGAAAGGTTAAAGTAGATGCCTTTCAGGATTTCCGCTCCCATCACAATAGCCACCACGCCCAAGCCTTCCCAATAATCGGGGGCAATCAGGTAGCGCAGGATATCCATATAGAACATCACCGCCAGGAAAGCCAGAAGCGAGAAGATAAAGAAATATTTCATTGCCTTGGCATACATTTCCCGGTTATCTCCCTCCTTGTTCTTGCCGAATACAAAAGGCTCGTAGGCATAGCGGAAGGCTTGTGTAAACATCGCCATGACCATCGCCACCTTGCTGGTCGCGCTATAGATACCCAATTGCACCAGTCCCTCCTGCCGGTTCTCGAGGAGGAAAGGATAGATCATCTTGTCTACCGTCTGGTTCAGGATACCTACCAGTCCGAATATCAGGATAGGGAAGGAATAACTCACCATCTGTTTCATCAACGGACGGTCCAACCGGTAGGAGAAGCCTCTCAATTCGGGGATGAAGAAAAACATCTGCACCGCCGACATGATGAGGTTGGATACAAAGATATAACCCACCAGATAATCGGGACGGTAGAACCAGTCGATTGCTTCGGGCGACACCTTATATATATAGGGGCACAGCAGAAGGAAGAAGAGATTCAGCGCGATGTTCCCGATGATGTTGGACAGCTTGATAGCCGCAAACTTCATCGGCTTCTTCTGGTAACGCAAATAAGCGAAAGGGATGCACTGGAACGAATCGAGTGCCACCACAATCACCATCATGGCGATGTAGTCGGGGTGATCGGGATATTCCAGAAAAGTGGATAACGGATGAATGAATGCCAGGCAAAGCACGACAAACAACAAAGATAATCCACCCACGAACAACAAGGCGTTGGCATACACCCGTTTGGGGTCGGCATCGGTCTTGTTCGCGAAGCGGAAGAAGCCCGTTTCCATGCCGAAGGTCAGCAATACCAGTATCAGTGCCGTATAGGCATATACGTTCGAAACAACGCCATAACCGCCCGTGGAAGCCGGGATGACCGCTGTGTAGAGAGGTACCAGCAAATAGTTTAAAAACCTGCCCACGATGCTGCTCAATCCGTAAATGGCAGTATCCTTAGCCAATGATTTCAGTCCAGCCATAATCTTTTAGTCGAATAATGTTTTTTGTTCATTCCACCGGCTTCTGCCCAAATGCCGGTAAGCCAGTTCGGTCACTTCCCTTCCGCGGGGCGTACGTTTCAGGAACCCTTCCTTGATGAGGAACGGCTCGTACACCTCTTCTATCGTGCCGGGGTCTTCTCCCAATGCCGTGGCAATGGTGGTCAATCCCACCGGGCCGCCCTTGAACTTGTCGATAATGGTGCAAAGCAACTTGTTGTCTATCTGGTCCAGTCCGTAACGGTCAATGTTCAGAGCCTCCAGCGCAAACTTGGCAATCTCCAGGTCAATGCGTCCCGATCCTTTCACTTGTGCGAAATCGCGCACCCGGCGGAGCAAGGCATTGGCGATACGGGGCGTTCCGCGGCTTCGCGAAGCAATCTCTCCAGCCGCTTCCACGTCGCAAGGTACACCCAGGATCTTTGCCGAGCGCAGAATGATTTTGGTCAGCGTACTGTCTTCGTAATATTCCAAGTGCAGGTTGATGCCGAAACGTGCCCGCAACGGAGCGGTCAGCAATCCGCTCCGGGTCGTGGCTCCCACCAGTGTGAACGGGTTCAGGTCAAGCTGGATGCTCCGTGCCGACGGACCCTTGTCTATCATGATGTCGATGCGATAGTCTTCCATTGCCGAATACAGGTATTCTTCCACCACCGGACTCAGACGGTGTATCTCGTCGATAAACAAGACATCGTTGGGTTCCAGACTGGTCAAGACTCCCGCCAAGTCGCCGGGTTTATCCAACACCGGACCGGATGTGACGCGGAATCCTACGCCCAATTCGTTGGCGATGATGTTGCTCAGCGTAGTCTTCCCCAGTCCGGGAGGACCGTGAAGCAATACATGGTCAAGCGCCTCGGCACGAAGCCGTGCCGCTTTTACAAAAATACGCAGGTTGTCCACCACCTTGTCTTGTCCACTGAAGTCTTCAAACTGAAGCGGGCGCAGGGCATTCTCGAAGTCCCGTTCCTTTCCGGTAGGTTTATAATCGCGTATGTCGAACTGTTCTTCCATAATTTTCTTTCTGAATCTCATGCAAAGGTAATGAATAATCTGAGTTATTTTATTACTTTTGTTTAATTAAACACGCTTAATGATATGACTACATTTCAAACTACACACATCGTTTATTTTTCGCCGACCCATACATCGGAGAAAATAGCCCGTGCCATTGGGGAGGGCATCGGTATGGAACGGCGTATCGAGACCGACCTGACTTTGGACGAAAGCACTTCTACGATTGAAATCAACGGTTCGCTTACCGTTCTTGCCGCTCCTGTATATGGCGGACGGGTGGCTCCGGTTGCTTTGCGACGCATGAAACGCTTGAAGGGGACGAATGCTCCGGCTATATTGGCCGTGGTGTACGGAAACCGTGATTACGAAGACGCATTGGTGGAATTGCGCGATATGGCTATCGAACAAGGGTTTACACCTCTGTCCGCAGGGGCTTTCATCGGCGAGCATAGCTATAGTACTCCCGCTTTGCCCGTGGCGATGGGCAGACCCGATGAGGCAGACCTTAGCCTTGCCCGCCGTTTCGGAGCGGAAAGTTTATTGAAACTGGAGCGAACAAATCTGCCTGTCCCGGCGTTTTATGTCAAGGGAAATGTCCCATACAAACCGCTGATGAGTGGAAAGCCTTCGGCTCCGGTATGTACTGAAAATTGTTTCGGATGCGGGGAATGCGTTGAGGTATGTCCTACGCATGCTATCCGGCTCAATGCCGAAAGCGTGATAGAAACCGACATCAGCCGTTGCATCCGGTGTTGCGCGTGTGTAAAGGCTTGCCCGAACGGGGCACGTGTTTATGATAACCCGTTTGCCGCATTCCTGCACGCAAACTTCGGTGCAAGGCGTGAGCCGGAATGGTTCTTATAAGCAAGTGCTTATGAAGACAGGTGCAAAGGCAAACGGATATAGCTGGAATGTCCGTTGCATATAGTTGCATTTACAAATCGCTTTGACTCCTGACGGAGCGAAGCGGAGTGATAACCCCTAAAAAGAACAAAATATGACAAAAGACAAACGGGTATTGGTAGGAATGAGCGGAGGCATAGACAGCTCCGCCACGTGCATCATGTTACAGGAACAAGGGTATGAAGTGGTGGGCGTAACCATGCGCACCTGGGATGTGCCTTCCCATTTTTCTTCTCCGGAGCAAGAACAGCCCGACGAGGTGCTGGAAGCACAGGCCGTGGCTGCCCGATTGGGCATCGAACACCATGTAGCTGATGTGCGCGATGAGTTCCGTCGGGTTATCGTGCAATACTTTATTGATGAATACATGCGCGGGCGCACGCCGAATCCGTGTGTGCTTTGCAACCCGCTTTTCAAGGAGCGTATCTTGTGCGAATGGGCGGACCGTACCGGGTGTCAGTGGATTGCGACCGGGCATTATTGCCGCCTGGAAGACCGGAACGGATTGCGCTATATCATTACAGGAGACGACCCGGTGAAAGACCAGTCGTATTTCCTTTGGAAACTTCCACAAGAGATATTGAAGCGTATGCTCTTTCCTTTGGGAGGGATGACCAAAGAGGAAGTGCGCCATTATCTTGCCGACAAGGGATTCGAAGCCAAGGCACGAGGTGGAGAAAGTATGGAGATATGCTTTATTGATAAAGATTATCGTGATTTCTTGCGCGAACATTGTCCCGACATAGACGAGCGCATCGGTCCGGGATGGTTTGTAGATAGTAAAGGGTTGAAGTTGGGGCAGCACCAGGGGTTTGCTTATTACACCGTAGGCCAGCGCAGAGGGTTGGGCATAGCTTTGGGCGAACCGGCGTATGTGTTGAAAATCAATCCGGAAAAGAATACGGTCATGCTGGGAAACGTTGACCAGTTAAGGACAGGGTATATGCTGGTAGAGCCGCCCGAATCCCCCGATTTGGATGAATTGCTTGCTTGTCCGCGGTTGTCGGTACGCATCCGTTACCGTAGCCGTCCTATTCCTTGCCAGGCTATCCGGCTTGATGATGGCAGCTTGTTGGTAAAGTTTGCCATCGAGGCTTCTGCCATAACCCCAGGGCAGTCTGCTGTATTTTATGACGTCAACCGTGTGTTGGGCGGAGGTTTTATCGCTTCCCAGCAAGGCATCCGGAAAATAATAGCGGAGACGGAAGGACAATTCGATAAAAAAAGTGGACTTTAATTAAACAAATGTTTTCCTTTGGGCGTTTCCTGGATGAGGAATGAAAGATTTATTTGCGAAAAAGCATAGAAAAAAGAAACAAGCTATGCATTTTTTTTATACCTTTACTTTCGGTAAGCAATATCTATATAACACAAAAATAAAAAGATTATGAAACTAAGAAGAAATCTTACCGCACTCGTACTTGGATTAAGTGCGATTGCAGCGTTTGCCCAGACAGGAGGCAACACCGAGACACGCCAGATTAAAGAAGAAGGCAAGACCGTATTTAATCCACACTGGTTCATGCAAGTGCAAGCCGGTGCTTCGTATACGCTGGGAGAAGCAAAATTCGGAGACCTGATATCTCCGGCCGCAGCATTGAACGTAGGTTATCAGTTCACTCCGTTGTGGGGACTGCGTGCGGGTTTGAGCGGTTGGGAAGCTAAAGGTGCATGGGTAAGTCCTCAAACTATCTACAAGTACAATTACTTGCAGGGAAATGTAGACGCAACACTTAACTTAAGCAATTTGTTCTGCGGCTATAATCCGACCCGCTTCTTCAATGCGTACCTGTTTGCCGGAGTGGGTGTCAATGGTGCGTTCAACAATGATGAAGCCGTAAGATTGAACGACCTTGGATACCGGTTGCAGTACCTGTGGCGCGATAGTAAAGTGAATGTAGCAGGCCGTTTAGGGCTGGGTACCAACCTGCGTATCAGCGACCATGTGTTCTTCAATGTAGAAGTGAACGCCAATACGATGTCGGATAAGTATAACTCGAAGAAAGCGGGAAATACCGACTGGCAATTTAACCTCTTGGGTGGCTTTACATTCAAGTTCGGAAAAACTTATACAAGAACAGAACCTGTTTATTACGAACCCACTCCTGTTCCTCCCGCCCCGGCTCCCGAACCAGTTGTAGAAGAGAAGAAAGAAGAACCCGCTCCGGCTCCCGAACCGGTAAAGGTACAGCCGATGAAGCAGAACATTTTCTTCTTAATCAATTCAGCCGAAGTCCGTGCTTCGGAACAAAGCAAAGTTGATGCTCTCGTTGCTTACCTGAAAGAGCATACAAACGCGAAAGTTTCAGTGTGCGGATATGCGGATAAGAATACCGGTAATGCAAACATTAATAAGAACTTGTCGAAAAAACGCGCACAGGCTGTAGCAGAAGCATTGAAGGCACAAGGCATTTCGGCCGACCGCATTACGATTGATTCGAAGGGTGATACCGTTCAGCTGTTCTCTACCATGGAAGAGAACCGTGTAACGGTTTGCATCGCCGAATAATATTATTATTCTATCATTACAAACTGTATCCCACAGGCATCCGGTTGCAAGCTGTATGCTGGGGATACAGTTTTTTTATAGTGTGCGGAATGATAGTTGGACAAAATTGGCTTGCGGAAATTTCCCTGTATATGGTCATCTAAGGGAGTAAAGTGAAGTAGCCCGGGTATATCCTGTGGAGGTGTCCGGGATGCTTCCTCCGTTTGGTGTGACAATTGATTTTTCGTATTTCATTTCTGATTGGCTGTAATCGTGCATTCCCTGTTGATGGGCTGATATCTCGTGGAGTATAATATCTTTTCCGGAACGTAAGTCTTTTGAATATGAACTCCGTATTGCATGGACCGCTTTGCAGGCGACAACTCCTTTTATAGCTCCTTTGCTCCTGATTCGCATTGAAAACGAGTGAATTTTCTATTTAGAAGCTGTTTTGAATTTATCGTGCGATGATTTGGGATGAGTTTTTGAGG
>URCM01000114.1 GCA_900546355.1 uncultured Bacteroides sp. | reverse complement strand
TTACCTTCTCTATATATTTATTTCTCCGTGCCTCTGTGCCTCTGTGTTCAATATAAAGGATTAACGGATTTCTCGCAATCCATTTCTGATTGACTATAATATCAATGTCTATGATTCCTATCCCAAGTATTTCAAGACCTCTTTTAGCTGTCCCTGCAACACCGGACCAGAAGTAACCGATATTTGGAGTATGCTTTCCCGATTTGGATATATAGCTCGGATCTATGGCTATAGCTTTTCTGTCGTTCTTACCGAAAAGCTTTTCCATCAGGTTAAGGTTATACTGCACCCAGTCAAACTTCCTCGAAAAAGTCTGTCTGTAACACTGCTCGCAACGGTTGCCGTAGCGTGCCAGTTGTGTGAAGTTTATTTTTCTTGGTATGACCATAAATAAAAGTAGTGTCTCCATTTATAGCCTTTTCCCGGTAGCTGGTTCACTTTTTCTTCAGTTCCCCTTTGCACCAGGAAGCTTCGGCCGGTGTCATGCCGTCCAGACTCCAGTGGGGCGTGGAATCACGGTGATATTTGCACTTTCTAGCAGGTTTAAGCGTGTATTTTGTTATCATGGCATCAAAAGATTTGCAAAAATCATCTGCCATACAAAATAATTCTATAACTTTGTTTTCGGTGATCATAGCGATTATTGTTTGTAAGTATTTATCTTTCAACACTATAAAGTAACAACAATTTTCGCTAATTACCAAATTTAAAAGCATTTACAATTCATCGGACTCACGTTAATATGGAAGACATAAAGAATATCAAGTATTTATTGAGAGACATAAATATTGTCCGGAAGAAATATGAGGAAAGGGAAAAAAATGAAGACAACTTTAATGTGTTTACCGTCCTCAGAAAGGAATCTGACGAGGTGTATTTACACTCCAGGTTTCTTTCTGCGTTGTTGGATCCAAACGGATCGCATAGGTTAGGGACATTATTCTTAAACTCATTTTTAGATAGAATAGGAAGTGATTTTGACTATTACGAGAAGTCTCTTGAAGTTTATCCTAACAATCAGAACAGGAGCGAATATAAGGAGATAGATATTTGTTTTATAGACAGAGTAGCCAAGAAAGCTGTAATGGTAGAGAACAAAATCTATCATGAAGACACCAATCATGAAGATAAGGGACAGCTTGAAAACTATTATGGCAAGTTGCTTGAAGAGGATAAGATTCCTGAAGATGGAATAGAGGTTTATTATCTTACTTTAGACGGACACGAGCCGAGTGAGAATAGTGTAAAATTGAGTGGCAAATATCCAAAGTTACAGGATAAGGTGAAGTGTATCTCTTATTCTGTAGAAATATTGGAATGGCTACGAAATATAGTAAAAGAATGTTATAATAAGCCTTCGTTAAGAGAATCTATTATTCAGTATATCAAAATAGTTGAGAATATGACAAACAATGATATAAGTATAGATGAAAGAAAGGAGATTACAAGTCTCATTGGCATGAATGAAGATAATCTCATGAGTGCAAAATTACTCATAGATAACTTCAATCATGTAAAATGGCATACAATCTATGATTTTTATATAGAGTTGGAAACAGAGTTACAATGTAGAGGTTTTGAGATATTACACAAACCCGAGGAAAAAGATATAACAAATCTGGTTCATGGCGGGCCAATTAAGCGTAAAGTGGATTTGGAACTCACAGTAAGAAAAGGAAACGTACCAGTTTGGATAAGTGCTGAATTTACAGATTGGCTATTTTGGGGAGTATATAATGATAAAAAAATAGTATCGAAAGAAATATCCTCAAAAATAAAGTCATTTATAGCTGAAAACAAGGTATTTACGCAAGAAGGTATTTGGCTGTGTTGGAAATATTTTGGTGATAGTGATGAAGAGAGAATCTGTTTCCCTGATTTCACGGAAGAAGGAACATTTAGGTTAATCTCTCCTCAATATAGAAAGGTGATGATTCAACGACTTGTAAATGAAATGGAGGCTTTTATAAATGGAGTATTGAAATACTAATGGAAGAAAAGAAATATACGAGAACCTGTGTGAAAGCGACAATGCTTTCACCAGGAAAGCAAGACTGCTCCAGTCGATGTACAGGGTGGAGATGGGCGAAAAGGAAGGATTGAACCAACAAGAGCCTCCAAGCGAAAATACAGGAACATGACAAACGGGGGTGAGGTGTCCGGAAAGAACTTCCTGATGAAGGAGACTTTTGAGTATGCCAAGGAAAGAGTTGCCAATAGAGTGGAAAATGAAACGAGCCCGCGGACTGATGTTCAACTGCTGGCAGACCTCTTGGTTATCCAGCCAGCGGTTTAATGACTTGCAGCCCTGCTTGGCAAGGAGTTCGTTCACACGGTTTGAGAAACTGTTGAACTTCGCCGCCATTTCCTCAAACGCCTCTTTCTGAAAAATCAATACTTCCATTGTCGATACTGTTTTTAATGTTGATACTCGGTTTTGGGTGCAAAGTAAATGTGCTTTGCGCATCAAACAATGGGTTGGCACTGTGGTGGCAGCTTGTGGCAGGGAGTGGCGTTTTCGGAGTTACTCTGAATCAATCCAACGGAGTTTTGAGGGAGCAAGTTTGTGTTTCGGGCATACCGAAACGGCTTACTCCCCATATTGGGGGAAGTGTGGAAGGCGTATTATCCCGTAGGTCTGTTATTTATTCGGTACTAATGATTCCCTATAAGCCTTCGGCGACATGCCCAGGTGTTTGGTCACGTACCGGCTGAAATAAGAGAGCGTCGTGAAGTTCATTTCCTCTGCTATCTGCACAATGGAAAGGTCGGGATTGTTGAGATATTCCTTTATCATCGGGACGGTGTAACGGTCGATGTAATAGGTGACGCTCTTGCCCGTCTGCCGCTTTACGGTATTGGAGAGGTATTTGACGGTCACGTTCAGCTGTTCGGCATAATAAGCGACTTCCCGGTATTTCTTGCTGCGTCCGCTTTCCAGCAACGCCATCAGTTCCTTCACGACATACATGCTCCTGTCCGTGGCAAATATCGGAGTTCGGTTCTTGGCGTGGAAATAGAACAGGTCATAAATCAGCGGAAGGGCCAGCCCGCCTATCAGCTCGCGGTAAAACAGATGGCCGGTATCGGCGATGCGGTCGCGGATATGGTGTATGTCGCGCACCAACGTCTCCGCATCCTTCCGATAAGGGGATGACAGGGTTGTCGTACAGGCTGATACTGCCTCCTATACCATAATTATTCGCCGGAAGCTGGTTGGAGAGGAAATCATGCGGGGCTGCCAAGACTTCCACTTTCAAATCTTCGCTCTGACTGACTACATGCACTTGCTGGGGCGCATTGATGACCACAGCGTCATGCTTCTTCACATGAAACGGACGGCCGTCGTAAGTAAAGAAGCCTTCTCCCTGCAGGCACACCATGTGCACGCACCAACCCCGCAGCTTGACCGACCCTATCAGTTGGAACAGGGTGGAATATACGATTTTCAGTTCTTTATCCTTTGCCATGCCGCAAAATTAGGGTATTATCCGGAGAGTGCAAAACAATTCGTGCTTTTGGTGAAACATTAGGCACCTTTTGTGAAATATAGAGAAAGTAAAAGCAGCGTAACTTTGCACCGTAATCAGAAACGAAAAAGACAATGAGCAAAGCACTGATAGTTTATTATTCGCGCCGGGGCGAGAACTATGTCGGCGGCGTTATCAAGAAACTGCAACAGGGCAACACCGAAAGTGTAGCGGGCAAGATTGCCGCACTGACCGGTGCTGACAGCTTCCGGATAGAAACCGTCAAGGAATATCCGGCTGACTATACGGAAATGACAGAGGTCGCCATGCAGGAACTCCAAAGCAAAGAACGCCCCGCGCTGACAGGACAAGTCGAGAATATGGAACAATATGACACGATTATTCTCGGCTATCCCAACTGGTGGGGCACGATGCCGATGTGCGTGTTCACTTTCTTGGAAGCATACGACCTCACCGGGAAGAAGATACTTCCGTTCTGCACCCATGAAGGCAGCGGACTCGGTCATAGCATAGATGATATTCGAAAAGTCTGCCCCGGCACGGAGGTGAAAGACGGGCTTGCTATCCGTGGAAGTGCAGCGGCTTCATCGGACAGGCTGATAAAGGAATGGTTGAAACAAAACGGTATGTAAACTCACCCCGGACATAAGGTAGGATGAGGTCGGACTTGATGTACCATGAACCCGGACTTGATGTAGGATGAAGTCCGACCTCATCTTTGTTAACATTTGCCGCCGTCATCTCCGACAACGCCAATCCGTCAGGATAAGCACCGTCGGAGGGCTACGACAGCACGAATCCGTCAGGATAAGCACTGAAAACAGCGACGACAGGGCTTGCGAACTTGGAGAACCCTTGTCGGAGGGTGACGACAGCACCAATCCGTCAGGATAAGTACTAAAAACGCCGACGACAGCCCTCGCGAACGCGGAGAGCTTCTGTCGTCAGCAAAGACAAGGACAAATTATAAAGAATGAATAATATGAAGACAAGAAAATTAGGACAATTGGAAGTTTCCGAGATTGGTATGGGCTGCATGGGATTTTCCCACGGCTACGGACAAGTGCCCGAAGAGGCATACAGTATCGAGGCTATCCGCAAGGCATACGAGGCGGGCTGCACCTTCTTCGACACGGCGGAGGTGTATGGTGACGTGGTTTTCTTTCCCGGACACAACGAATTGTTGGTGGGCAAGGCTGTCGCCCCGTTCCGCAAGGACATCGTGCTTGCCACCAAGATGTTCCTCCACGAATCGGAGATTGCGGACGGCACAAGTATCTACGATGCCACGTGCAAGCATTTGGAGCAGTCGATGAAGAACTTGCAGACGGACTACATCGACCTCTATTACCTGCATCGTGTCAATGAACACGTTTCGTTTGAGGAAATAGCCGCTGCAATGGGACGGCTCATCAAAGAGGGTGTTATCCGTGCTTGGGGTATGTCGCAGGTGGATGTGAATATATTGGCAAAAGCGCATGCCGTGACGCCCGTTGCCGCCGTGCAGAACCTTTACTCCATGCTGGAGCGCGACTGCGAGAAGGAGATATTCCCGTACTGCCTGGAGCACAACATCGGCGTAGTGCCCTTCTCCCCGATAGCCAGCGGCTTCCTCTCCGGCAAGATTAAGGCGGACACACAGTTTGAGGCAGTGGACGATGTACGCAAGTTCGTGCCTCAGTTGAGCCGCGAGAACATCATCGCCAACCAGCCCGTGCTTGATATCCTTGCCGAATACTCGGCGAAGAAGCATGCCACCAACGCACAGATTTCCCTTGCATGGATGCTCCACAAGTATCCCAACGTGGTGCCTATCCCCGGCTCGAAGAATCAGGAGCGTATCTTGGAAAACCTCGGTGCCGCCGATGTGGAACTGACCGATGAAGAGTTCCGTGCGCTGGAAGCAGCTCTTGATACCTGCACCATCCACGGGCATCGCGGACACGTGGAAACGGAGCAGACAACTTTCGGGAACAAATGGAAGAAAGCAGACGAATAAGATATTAAATAGTAACAACCACATAAAGAAACGAATTATGCAAACAGTAAGATTATCAAACGGCGTGGAAATGCCGATTTTGGGTTACGGGGTCTATCAAGTGACTCCCGAAGAATGTGAACGTTGCGTGTCGGATGCCTTGAGCATGGGTTATCGTATGGTGGACACGGCGCAGGCATACGCTAATGAGGAAGGTGTGGGCAATGCGGTGAAGAAAAGCGGTATTCCGCGCGAGGAACTGTTCCTTGTGACAAAGGTGTGGATATCCAACGCCGGGTATGAGAAGGCAAAGGCTTCCATCGACGAATCCCTCCGCAAGCTGCAGACCGACTACATCGACCTGCTGCTCATCCACCAGCCTTTCAACGACTACTATGGTACTTACCGCGCCATGGAAGAAGCATACAAGGCTGGCAAGCTCCGTGCCATCGGCGTATCGAACTTCTACCCCGACCGTTTCATCGACTTGGCAGAGTTCTGCAACATCAAACCGATGGTGAACCAAGTGGAAACGCATGTGTTCAACCAGCAACGCCGGCCGCAGGAAATCATGAAGGAGTACGGCACGCAAATCATGTCGTGGGGGCCATTCGCCGAAGGGCGCAACGACTTCTTCACCAACCCCGTGCTGAAAGCCATCGGCGAGAAATACGGCAAGTCCGTGGCACAAACCGCCCTGCGCTTCCTCATCCAGCGCGATGTGGTAGTCATTCCGAAGTCCACACACAAGGAACGCATGGAACAGAACCTTGACGTATTCGACTTCTCCCTCTCTGCTGAGGATATGGAGGCTATTGGCAAATTAGACAAGGGCGAAAGCCTGTTCTTCTCGCACTATGCCCCCGAGACGGTAAAGTGGCTGGCTAACTTCGGAAAGGATTGACGAATCAGATTAGTTCCAATTCTTTGGCTACCCGGCAAGCTGCGATGGCGTTCCCGACCTGCAGCTTGCCTAAGATTTCCTGCCTATGCCGGTTGACGGTATGAATGCTGATTGAAAGCGTTTCGGCTATGCCTTTGCTGGTCAGTCCCTTGTCTATCAGACTTAATACCTGCCTCTCCCTGGCGGACAGGATGCGGGTGTTGTCCTGTTTCCCCAGTTCCACGATATGTCCGCTGGCGGAATGGATGATTACACATTGGCCGGGAATGTCCAGCAGCAGAGGACCGTAAAGACACAATGCCAACCGCAAGGTATCGTCACATGGTCCCGGAATATAGAACATCCGGTGCAATACAGGCATATAGTCGCCGGTGGCGTTCCTCATGCGGATCCGGCTTGCCAGGTAATAATCGGAGCGTTCCTTTTTAGGCCGGCGTTTCATGAAATGAAAGAAGCGGAGTTCCTGCAAGTGCTTGCCCGACAAATCATCCGGATGAATGAGCCGGAAGATTTCTTCTTCCCAGATGGAAGGCAGCCTGCCTTCTTTCCGGTTCCTGTCCATCCCCAATGTTTGCGAAAACCCTCCATAATAGACATAACTTGCATAGTCCCGCATATCGCTTAATACGGCAATGGCATTTTCCATCCGTGCATAGTTGCAGGCTATGGCTTTATATCGCTCCAGCCATTCGGCATAAGGCTCTTCTTCGGAGAAATCCTGCGAGAGAAATTCCCTGTTCAACCTGTTTATCGTCTTCATATCAGCGGACAAAATGGTTATTTATAGTCATTGTGCAACCCGTCATAAGGCGTTACCTTTGCAAAGGTATATAAAAAGAATGGTTATTATGAACATGAAAGATTTGAAAAGGTTAGGATTTTGCGGACTGATGGCCACGGCTTCACTCACCGGCATGGCGCAGTCATTGGAGAAAATGCAGTGGTTCAACGAACCTACACAGTGGGAAATCGACGGCAACACGCTCCTCATGGACGTTACGCCGCAGACCGATTACTGGCGCATATCCCACTATGGTTTTACCGTGGACGATGCCCCTTTCCTGTACACCCTGCGCGGAGGCGAGTTTGAAGTCAAGGTGAAGATTTCGGGCGACTACCGGACACGTTTCGACCAGTCGGGGCTAATGTTGCGCATCGACCACGAGAATTACATCAAGGCCGGCATCGAGTTTGTGGACGGCAAGTACAACCTCAGTACCGTTGTCACCCACCACACAAGCGACTGGAGCATCATTCCTCTGGACAAGCCCGTGCCGTTTGTATGGATAAAGGCCGTGCGCCGGCTGGATGCCGTAGAGATATTCTATTCCTTCGACGACAAGGAATACACGATGATGCGCAATGCCTGGTTGCAGGACAACTGTCCGGTCATGGTAGGCATTATGGGAGCCTGTCCGGACGGAAATGGATTCAAGGCACGGTTTGAAGGCTTTTCCATCAAGCACCTGCCTGACCTGCGCCGGCTGCAATGGCTGGAGAAAAACAGCGAAGGAAAGGAATAAGATTGCCATCCGGGAATAGGCGAAAGAATAAGAAGCTGTTTTGAATTTCTCCAAAAAGTTTTTCTTGTCTTGATGTATTCGTTTCCGTGTGTGTTTTGGGCGTTTTTTTGTCCTTTCCGCTTCTGTCCTTCGTCAGATAGCCCGCCATCTTCTTCATCACAGAAGCGGAAATGCCTCAAAAACTCATTCCACATCAGCACACGATAAATTCAAAACAGCTTAATTCCTGATTCGTATTCTTGATTCTTGACTATTAATCGTTTGCCGGTGAGCGATAATCAAATTCGGTTGTCTTTTCTCCGGCATACGATTTCCATTTCAGTTTCAGTTTGACGGTTTTGCCTTGCGTGTCGGGTAGTTGGTCCAGTTTGAAAGCCACCATGCCATCTTTAGGTTGTCCGTTGGTATCGCCGTACGCATTGTGCCGGAATTCCACTTCGTACGGATTGTCCGGGTTGTTGGTCGGTAAGAGGTTGACGAAATGCTTGGTATACGTGTTGCCCGAATTTATCCGGAAGTGTAGGTTCAGGTAGCCGTCTTCTACAATGTTCACCCAGTCAGATACGATTTCAATCGGGTCGGTGCCATAAACCGAGTCGTTTTTGTTTCCTAAATCGGTCGCTATCGGTTTGGTGAGGATACTATCCATCCAGTAAACGGCGACAGACCGGTCGTACTTTCCGGCCGGTTCTCCCGAGAAGTCAAAGTTCATTAGTGCCCTTACTTCCTTCTCGCCGAAGGGAGACTGGGCGATATTGACGGGGAGTACGGTAGTACTGTCGTCCAGTTGCAGGTAGAACGTACCGTCGGTGTCGGTTTTGGCGGTTACGATAGCGTTGTTGTAAGCCGTGTAGTAATAATTGTCGTCATTATCCAAGCAGGATGAGAAGACGAGTGTACCGCTTAGCGTTGTGGCAAGCAGCAGGATTTTGGTCCATTTGTTCATTGCGTTCATATTTTTATGTGTTTCTTTTGTCTATGAAATGCAGGATAGTCTTGAATCCTGCATTCGGAATTGTTAAATTTTATTTCATTGCAGGGCTTTCTATTTCACCGCAGGGCACACAGGGTAAAATTATTTCTTTCGTGTTTTTGTGTTTTTATGTTTGTTTTCTGCAAAGCTACGGTTTCTTCTTTCGTGCTTCCAAAATCGGGTACCGCTAAGGTGTAAATATCTATTAACAAAACGGACTTTCCGGGATAATTATACGTGTCTGCGATTTGCCAATTGCGGCCGCATAAAAAATGCAGTAGTACTTACTCTGCCGGTGAAGTATATATTCATGGGCGGATGCAGTATATATTCAACCGCCCATGCAGTATATATTCATTTTTAGGGGGGATATATTGGCAGAATGCGGATATGCATAAATTGTATTCTGATACTACTAAGAAGCTGTTTTGAATTTCTCCAAAAAGTTTTTCTTGGCTTGATGTATCC
>URCM01000113.1 GCA_900546355.1 uncultured Bacteroides sp. | reverse complement strand
GGCTTTGTGGCAGAAGCCGCTTAGCCGATATGGTGAATTTTTAACGGACTATTATTTATAAACTGAGGTTCAAAACTTGAATTACGGTCACGAGGGGTAGAAACCGTGACCTCACCCAATGGAGTCTGCACCTGTTTCTGCATCTTACCATTACGGCGATTACCCAATTGACGTTCTGCATCGGTAAGATGGGCGTCCATCTCACCTTCCAAGGCTGCATTCAGAATACTTTCCAATAAAGGAGCAAATGCACCATCTTTACCCAACAAGGGCTTACCTGCTTTTAGTTGTTCGATTGCCTTGTTCTTGATACTCTCAAAATCAAATTCTTCTTTCATACAAAAAAACTGTGTTAGCAAAGTTAATATTTTATTTATTTTCTTTGCTGACACAGTTTAATTTACATTCTCTGATTTTGGATGGTGATTAAGAGCTTCAAGATAAGAAGTTCCAATTTTCATCAAAAAAAATCGCGACTTTCACCTGTCAATTAGGTTATATGAATTAGGGGGATAGGCTAATTTATCCCCCTAATTTTATTCTTTTTCGGCACTTTCTTCATTATTTCGTCTATCCTGAATAGCTTTATATCCGATAGGTGATTGAGATTTGGAGATTTTCTTCTGCTTGGCGGCTAATTGTGACAAAGCCAGATAAATATCATCAAATTCTTTCCGGGTATCTTCCGACAAATCGCTGATGGCAGCCATTGTTTCTTCGCTGATTTCCTCTAAAGACTTCATTCGTGCTTTCAAGTCTTCCAATTCTTTGCTATTGCTTACCTGTGGCAAACCTTGTCTGATGGCTACGAATGCCCTCATAATGGAGATATTCACATTGATAGCTATATCGCTATTCAATACACCTGAAAGCATGGCTAATCCTTGTTCAGTAAAGGCATAAGGCAAGTACTTGGTGTGTTCACCCCTTCCTGCTTTTATGATTCCAATTTGGAATCTTAAAGCCTCCCATTCTTCGGCTGTCAGTTGAAACATAAAATCAGGTGGAAACCTTTTGATGTTTCGTTTTACGGCCTTGTTTAAGTTACCTGTTGTCACTTGGTAAAGTGCGGCCAAATCTCTATCCAACATTACTTTTGTGCCTCGCACTTCATAGATTTTGCTTTGAATGACTGCTAATTCCATACATTGTACTGTTTAAGATTCCATTTTGGAATATCATGTTCTCAACTTACTTTAGCTAATAATGCAGCAAGAGTTTCAGGGCTGAGGCTTTGAAGCTGCTTTAGCAATGTAGCCTCATCTACATTCGACTTGGTGTCCTCAAAAATATTCTCCAATGCCTTGTCATTTTCGGCTGTATCAAAGTTGCCCATATATCCTTCTGTGATTTTCAGGCTGCTATGCGCCAATAGTTCCTTTACCTTACTGTTATCCACACCTTTTTGTTTGGCTACTTTTGCGAAGCTATGGCGGCTGACATGAAAGGAGATTTTCTTATCAATACCTGCCAATGCTGCAATCTTTTTCAGTTCCTTGTTGATTAAAGCAGTCTTGGCAGATATTTGACTGAATAGCACTTTCTTTAATTCAGCAGGCATGACATCTTTTTCTTCTTGTGTGGTAGCCTTTGCCCACATGGCATTGCTATCAAGCATGGGAAATATATAATCAGATGGTTTAGCATCTTCTTTGTAATAGTACATTAAGATGTTACGAGCTTGGGAAACTAATTTCAAATCCCTTATCTTATGATTTTTGCCCATCTCGTAACAAATTCTACTATCAGAAGTAATGTTTCCCCAACGTAGCTGTATCAAGTCACCCACCCTGATTCCTGCGCAATAGAATGAGAATAGAAAATAGTTTCTGCAATTCCATATTAAGCTGCCTTCGGACAGTTCAAGTGATTCTATCTTTTTAATTTCCTCAATATCCAGTTTATCTTTTATTGTTTTCACTCCTTTGTATTTGAACGTCAGGAATGGATTTTTGTCGGGCTTCATTAATCCCTCTACCTCAATGGCTCTTTTTACCAATGTACGGAATATGTTTAAGACTACTTGAATGGTGTTGGGATGAAGCATCTTTTCAGGTTCTCTCTCGTTGTGTAAGGTGTGGAGATAGTCTTCAAACTTGGCAAGGTAGGCAGGTGTGATTTCCGCAAAAGTCAAATCTCTAAAATGCCCATTCTTGTCTGTCTGATAGGCCTCCAACTTATTACAAAAGCCATTATACTTCTTCCAGTTTCTGATGCCTCCTGCGTTGTATATTTCTTCTGTTCTTTGCCTTGCATACGCCAAGAAAGATGCCGATTTTTCAGAAGCAGTAATTTCATGCTTTATCTTATCGGCAGTTGCCAATCCTTCTTCTTTCAGCTCACGATATTTGCTTTTGGCATTTTCAAGCTCCTTTTCCAGCGCATCATTCCATTTCGCATAGTTAGGTTCTGAACTGCGTACCTTTTGCGCATTTGGATTCCAATCCGATTTTCTATTCAGTTCGATAGAGGTTTTCAACCTTTTATGCTTTCTGTTTTGTGTTATACGCAACATGATAACATACTTGCCAGCCCTATTAGCTGTGCCATTAAGCTCAAATTTGAATGTAGTTGCCATATAAGTTTCTTTTCTAATATCCTGAAACAAAGGTAGTAATTCTACTGAAACTACTGAAACATTTACTGAAACATTTGGCACTTTTCACTATTGGATATTGCTTTTATCTATACTTGAAAAAATCTTCTTTTGCTTGATAATAAGGTATTTGTGGGGAATTAGAGGTAATTGAATATAGATTTAATAGTTCGGGTCTGGGTACTTCAAATCCCTGATAATAGGTTTATTATCAGGGATTTTTCTTTTTTATCGGCATACTAAAAGTGTACTTCCTAACGAAAAGAAGAAGAAAGGGACTTGCACCGGTTAAAGAATTTCATGCTGAGATACCAAAGGAAAACCCCGCAAAAACGACGTTTTTACGGGGTTTTACCTTAAATGACTGTGATTTGCGTTGGACTACCAGGATTCGAACCTAGACAAACAGAACCAAAACCTGTTGTGCTGCCATTACACCATAGTCCAAACTTTTAGTGCTTCCCTAAAGAAGCGGTGCAAAGATAAGTGTTTTTTGTAATATCCTCCAAATATTTTTGCACTTTTTTTTGTTCATACTCAATATTCCTTATCTTTGCTACCCAAAAGCAAAGATATTTATGAAAAAATTAGCATTAGGACTCCTTTTAGGAGCAGGTTGCGCGTCCCTTTCGGCGGTGACACCGCTTTGGATGCGCGATGCCGTTATTTCCCCAGACGGAAACGAAATCGCTTTTTGTTATAAGGGTGATATTTATAAGGTACATGTTTCGGGAGGCGAAGCCGTGCGCCTGACCACGCAACACTCGTATGAATCGACTCCGGTATGGTCGCCCGATGGAAAGCAAATCGCTTTCGCCAGCGACCGGTTCGGCAATATGGACGTATTCATCATGTCTTCCGAAGGTGGAGAAGCCCGAAGACTGACCTTCAACTCAGCATCGGAAATTCCTTCCGCCTTTACTCCCGATGGAAAACAAGTGTTGTTCTCGGCATCGATTCAAGACCCTGCGGGCAGTGCCCTCTTCCCTACAAATGCCATGACGGAACTTTATCAAGTGCCCGCCGAAGGAGGCCGGACCATCCAACTCATCGGCACTCCGGCAGAAATGGTCTGCTATGCACCTTCGGGCAAATTTTTCCTTTATCAGGACCGGAAAGGTTTTGAGGATGAATGGCGCAAGCATCATACCTCATCCATCACCCGTGACATTTGGATGTATGACACCACCAACGGGAAACATACCAACCTGACCAACCGCGCCGGAGAAGACCGTAATCCGGTGTTAAGCCCCGACGGGAAACAAGTCTATTTCCTGAGCGAGCGCGACGGAGGCTCGTTCAATGTCTACCGTTTCCCACTCAGCCAGCCTCAGGAAGTGCAAGCGGTTACATCGTTCAAAGGCAATCCGGTGCGTTTCCTTTCAGTAAGTCGGAACGGTACGCTCTGCTATACTTACGACGGAGAACTTTATACCCAATCCCTGCAAGCGGGACAAGCGAAGAAAGTACCCGTATCGCTGACTTTGGATGAGGAAGAAATGCCTGTAGACTATACGTTTACACGAGGCGCATCGGAAGCTACGGTATCGCCCGACGGCAAACAGGTGGCATTTGTGGTACGGGGTGAAGTGTTCGTGACATCCGTTGAATACGGCACCACCAAACAAATCACCCATACGCCCGAAGCGGAAGAAGGCGTTTCGTTCGGTGCGGACAACCGCACCCTGGTCTATGCCAGCGAACGGGATGGAATCAGCGGACTCTACACCGCAAAAATCGTACGCAAGGAAGAAAAGAATTTCCCGAACGCCACTCTGATAGAAGAAGAAGCCTTGCTTCCCTCGAAAACCGTAGAGCGGAGCTATCCGAAGTTCTCGCCCGACGGGAAAGAAATCGCCTTCATCGAAGGGCGTACCCGCCTCATGGTGCTGAACCTGAAGAGCAAGAAGATGCGTCAGGTGACCGACGGGTCTACGTGGTACTCGCTTTCGGGAGGCTTTGACTATCAGTGGTCGCCCGACGGGAAATGGTTTGCACTGGAATTCATCGCCCACAAGCACGAGCCTTATTCGGACATCGGACTGGTTTGCGCCGACGGGAAAAGCCCGATTATCAACCTGACCAACAGCGGTTATACGAGCGGCATGCCCCGCTGGACCATGGATGGAAACGCCCTGCTCTTCACCACCGAACGATATGGTATGCGCAATCATGCCTCGTGGGGCTCGCTGGACGATGTGATGATGGTCTTCCTGAACCAGGACGCATACGACAAGTTCCGCCTGAGCAAAGAGGATTACGAATTGCAAAAGGAGCTGGAGAAAGAGCAGGAAAAAGCGGGTGAAACCGCTTCGAAAGACAAGAAAAAGGATAAAAAAGCGGATGCAAAAACAGATAGCGTGAAATTAATCACGGTTGAACCGGACGGCATAGAAGACCGCATCGTGCGCCTCACGCCCAACTCATCGCGCTTGTCCTCAGCCGCTATCTCGAAAGACGGAGAAACCCTGTACTATTTATCTGCGTTCGAAGGCGGATTCGACATGTGGAAAATGGACTTGCGCAAGCATGAGACCAAGCTTCTGCACAAAATGGACGCGCGCTGGGCAAACATGGAAACCGACCGCGAAGGGAATTTCTTTGTACTGGGAGGCGGAACCATGCAGAAGATGGACGGGAAATCGGAAAAGCTGGAACCGATTACCTACCGTGCCGAAGTGAAAATGAACCCCTACGAAGAACGCGAATACATCTTCGACAACATCTACCGCGAGGAAAAGGCACGCTTCTACAACGTGAATATGCACGGCGTGGACTGGGATGCCTTGACGGAGACCTACCGCAAGTTCCTACCTCATATCAATAACAATTATGATTTCGCCGAAATGCTGAGCGAATGGCTGGGCGAACTGAACGTATCTCATACCGGCGGACGCTTCTATCCCGAACTGGACACCGAAAGCACTGCCCAACTGGGGCTATTGTATGACTGGGACTATACGGGCAACGGATTGCGCATCGCCGAAATCATCGAGAAAGGGCCTTTCGACCGCAAGAGTACCCGTGCCAAAGCCGGTGTGATTATCGAGAAAATCAACGGCCAGACCCTCGAAGCCGAGAAAGACTATACTCCTTTATTAAATGGGCAGGCAGGCAAGAAGACTTTGGTATCGCTTTACGACCCTGAAACAAACCAACGCTGGGAAGAAGTGGTGAAACCCATAAGCAACGGAGCAATGAATGGCTTGCTCTATACGCGCTGGGTAAAGCAGCGGGCGGAAGACGTAAAACGCTGGTCGAACGGACGTTTGGGCTATGTGCACATCGAATCGATGGATGATTCCAGTTTCCGTTCGGTTTACTCGGACATCTTGGGCAAGTACAACCAATGCGAAGGCATCGTGATAGACACCCGCTTCAATGGAGGCGGACGCTTGCACGAGGACATCGAAGTATTGTTCAGCGGAAAGAAATACTTCACCCAAGTCATCCGCGGGCGCGAGACCTGCGATATGCCTAGCCGGCGCTGGAACAAGCCTTCCATCATGGTGCAATGTGAAGCAAACTACTCGAACGCACACGGCACCCCGTGGGTATACAAGCATCGCGGACTGGGCAAGCTGGTAGGTGCGCCCGTTCCCGGAACCATGACCAGCGTAAACTGGGTAACGACACAAGACCCGACCCTCGTATTCGGCATTCCGGTGGTAGGCTATCGCCTCCCCGACGGAAGCTATCTGGAAAACACCCAGCTTGACCCCGACATCTATGTGCTGAACGCTCCCGAAACGATTGTGAAAGGAGAAGACACACAATTGAAAGCAGCCGTAGATGAATTGCTGAAAGAAATCGGAGAATAAAAAGAATGAACACAGAGACACGGAGACACAGAGAACATCATTTTTCATTCCCTATTTCGCTCCGTGTCTCCGCGTTCCATTACATTATAAATTTAATCCCAGCATGCATCTTTCCCGCTCAACCAATCCTTCAATGAAGTTCGTACAAGAGAATCGGGCAATAAACTCGTGTCCTGATTCCGTTCATCGGGCCGTACAAAATACGAATGGCTGATGTAAGCTTGGGTTTGGGTATAAGGAAGTTCTACGCAAAGCACATCACCGAAACAGGTCGGCTTTTGGGAGGTAGGAGTCCCGATAATCGGGAAAAGCGCATTGTCTTTGATGAGCGTCAACAGATAATTGGCACTGCTGAAGGTATTCTGCCCTTGAATAAACGCCACTTCTCCATGAAAACGATTGGAAGGCTTCGGCATATCATCGGTAAAATCATTCATTACTTGATGTTGTTCCGCCAACTCCCCTTTCATTGATTCATACTTGTCACGGATAAAAAGCGTAGGATAACACGTTTGCAAGAAATCAGACACACGGATGTAGGAATGAAACGGACAAATATCCCGAAGGGAGACACCCAGAAATTCAAGCAACACATCGCCCAATACACTATTCCCTCCTCCATTATAACGCATGTCTATCACCAGCCGATTCACGTTATGCACCGCCATTGTACGTGCCATTTCATCCAGGAAATCCGCAAACAACGGAAGACTATCCTCCACGGCTTTATCTGGAGAGACCTGCATCAAACGGCATCCTTGCCAATAAGTAAACCGGTCTATCATCGCATTGAACTGAAAATAACACGTATCGCCGATTATCTGATAATGAAAAGGCTCGTTTCTCCTTGCCGTAACCGGATGCGGAACCTGCTTCACCTGATACAAGCCTGATACACCTTCATTTAAGGACGAAGGCAAACACACTTCACTTCCATCCGCAAACATAAAGCGGACACCCCTGTCCGTATCTATCCCCAAAGCGTTCAGAAACGCTTTATTGTTCATTAAAAAGCTTCCCGTAATACAAGCCTTTATCTGATTCTCCGAAGGAACATAAACCTTTAATTTTTGTATCAATGAACCAATCGGACACGCATTAATAGCTATAAGTTCCTTCCCTGTACAATCCGGAACCGAATCCGGAAGACTTCGGAAATAAAAGCTCCCCTCATAATAACGTAACGTGAAGGGATAAAGCGATGTATCGTCAAGCATCACAAATGTATGCGCATCTTGAAGCAAAGCCAGCCAACGGTTCAGTTCTACCTGAAACGCCGGACGCTTCATCCGCTCGTCCAACTTATCGCATAAAGATTCGGCATACTTCTCGAAACGTGCAAAAGCCGCCTCATCTACCAACGGAAGCGGATGAAACGCCTTGATGAAAGCCAACAGATTCATCACTTCATGCTGATACGGATTGCCGGCTTTCTCCTTATATAATATAGGTATAGGAAAAGTGTTATCCATTTTCAATCAAATAAAATGCCATACCCACGATGCCTGCCACAACTCCTATTGCACATCCGCACCAGAAATAGAATGCTAATTTCTTCTTATCCATATTGCTTTTCCGACTCATCTGTTTGATCAGGCCCGCCATACTTCCGCCAAACACGCCCAAACCAATACCGATAACAAGTCCGGCTGAAGAGTCTAACACCATTTTCAATATAAAACCAAGAACTACCCCGACACCTGTTCCGATGCCGATATAGCGGTCTGTAATGCTTTCTTTCATTTTGTTGCTTTTTGTTTACTTTATATTTCTCTTTTTTCGAATCATAACCGCAAAGATAACGATTTATTTCAAATTACCTATTCCTAATCCTGATTATTCATTTAAACAATAGCATCTTATCTCCTGCTTGCGAGTATCCAATACGACTTGTGAGAAACGCTTGAAAAACGAAATGCCTATTGTTCTTCGAGATGCCAATGTTGCCAACGTCACATTTTTAAATAGCTTTTGATTTACTTTCCCTTGCGCCACTTCATAAACCGTTATCACACTTCCTGCATCCATAAAGCCATAACAAGTATCTTTTTTCAAAAAGCAAGCGTCAGACATTTGTTCTATATCCTGCTTTGGCAATAAGAAATCACTCCGGTCATACCCCGTATCTATCAAGACATGAGAGCATTTGACGCCATTCAGTTCCATTTCCTCCACATAATACAAGCCTCGTTCCTTCTTATAGCGCAAGACCATATCCGGAGTTCCGGAAACAAACGGATGAACATTAGAGATTGTACCTTCTTCAAAATCAAGCAACCAATTACAACGGTCTATCATGTCTGTACCTATAACCCCATGGATATGTTGCCATTGAAAACGCCGCGGCAATAAGATGACTGTCCACAAATTCCCTTCGATATTCCCCAAACACGTATAAAACGAAAAATATTTCTTCACTGAAAAATCATTGCCGGCTATATCTTTCGCGTCCGCCTGCATAAAAGGATAAAAAGACTCCGGCACGGTATCAGCATAAAGCAAGGTAATATTCGCTCCCGTATCAAAAAGAAAATTCATCCCGTTCCCTGAGAATGTCACATAACCGTCCTTGTCAAACGCAGAGACAAAAGAATTTATCTTCGGCTTTATCCTGATAAGGAACAACCCTATCGCTACGATGGATATGATTATAAAAGAAATTCTTTTCATCTGAACGGGCTACTTTAATTCATTGATAAAGGATCCAATTCTTTATCCGATCCTCCTCTTCCATTACCGAATCCGGATCACACATACTACAAATAAGACATAAAGTAGTCAACCTTTTTCTACAAAGATACAGTTTCAGCTTTTTCTATTGCATTGAAACTAAAGTTTTAGTGCACTGAAACTTTAGTTTCATCGCACTAAAACTACTTGCGAAACTATTTGGTTTGCTTTATGTATTTCCTACCACGGCACAACCTACGGACTTAGAAGCTGTTTTGAATTTCTTCAAAAAGTTTTTCTTGGCTTGATGTATCCG
>URCM01000112.1 GCA_900546355.1 uncultured Bacteroides sp. | reverse complement strand
ACGGATACATCAAGCCAAGAAAAACTTTTTGGAGAAATTCAAAACAGCTTCTTACAATGGAGCGGGAAGAAGATAGGGCTTCGTGATTTTCCTCGATAAATTCTTCTGCGCTTGCCGTTTTTTCCGTATTTTTGCGCAGAATTTGAGAATTCATGTATTTTACTTTAATTTAATATATAGAGAAGAAGATGGGTGGTTTTTTCGGAACAGTCTCAATGGCTGAATGTGTTACCGATTTGTTCTATGGTACGGATTATAATTCGCACTTGGGTACCAAACGTGCAGGGATGGCTACGTATGACGAAAAGGAAGGCTTCGCGCGTTCGATTCACAGCATAGACAATTCGTATTTTCGTACGAAGTTCGAATCGGAATTATCAAAGTTTAAGGGCAAGTCGGGTATCGGTGTGATTAGCGATACCGATCCGCAGCCGATTATGATTAATTCGCATTTAGGGCGGTTTGCGATTGTAACGGTCGCTAAAATCAATAACATCGCCGAATTGGAAAAGGAATTGCTCGATGCGAATATGCATTTTGCCGAGATGAGTATGGGAAAGACCAATCCCACGGAATTGGTCGCGCTGTTGATTGTGCAGGGAAAGAATTTTGTGGAAGGTATCGAGAACGTATATAATAAGGTAAAGGGTTCGTGCTCGATGTTGTTGTTGACTGAGGATGGCATTATAGCCGCACGCGACAAGCTGGGACGTACGCCGATTATCATCGGTAAGAAAGAAGGAGCCTATGCAGTGACAAGCGAATCGTGCAGCTTGCCCAATCTGGATTACGAGATAGACAGCTATATTGGTCCGGGCGAGATTGTCCGGGTGCGTGCGAATGGCATCGAACAGCTTCGGAAACCCAACGAGGAAATGCAGGTATGTTCTTTCTTGTGGGTGTATTATGGTTTCCCGGTATCTTGCTACGAAGGAAGAAACGTAGAAGAAGTCCGCTTCAAGAGCGGTTATGAAATGGGGCGTACCGATGAGTCGGAAGTGGATTGTGCTTGCGGTATTCCAGATTCGGGCGTAGGTATGGCGTTAGGATATGCCGAAGGAAAGGGAGTGCCTTATCATCGGGGCATCGCTAAGTACACGCCGACATGGCCGCGCAGTTTTACGCCCAGCAACCAGGAGATGCGTTCGTTGGTGGCCAAGATGAAGTTGATTCCCAACCGTGCCATGCTGGAAGGAAAGCGTGTGTTGTTTTGCGATGATTCGATTGTGCGCGGCACCCAGCTGCGCGACAATGTGAAGATTCTGTTCGATTACGGGGCAAAGGAAATCCACATGCGCATCGCTTGTCCGCCGTTGATTTACGGCTGTCCGTTTATTGGTTTTACCTCATCGAAAAGCGATATGGAACTGATTACCCGCCGCATCATCAAGGAAATAGAAGGTGATGGCGATGCGAAGCTTGAAAAATACGCAACGACCGATTCACCCGAATACAAAGAGCTGGTAGAACGTATCCGTGCACGTTTCGGGCTGACTTCATTGAAGTTTAATACCGTAGAGACTTTAGTGAAGGCAATCGGTTTGCCGAAATGTAAAGTTTGCACCCATTGCTTCGACGGGTCAAGCCACTTTTGACAATTGGCAATTAACAATTAATAGTTAATAATTAATAGTGAATAACGGAGTTTTTTTATAGCCTCTCATCATTCACTATTAATTATTAACTATTAGAACGCTTCCGTCATATTGAAATAGAACAAGTTCTGCTTGTTGATGAAGTTACGCCCGAAATCCAGCCGGACATTCATGCGGGGTTGCACCTCGATGCGTAAGCCTAAGCCTGCATTGGAAGCACGCCTTCTATCTTTCCCGGGTTCGGACCCATAAATCCTGCACCTCCCCAAGCTACGAATCCCAGATGGTGGATGATTCGTTTCAGCCAGTTGCTTCGGTCGGTATTGAACATTTGCCGGTATTCCACTAAAGCGATGTGTGAAGATTTGTCGCGGTATTGTCCCATGTAATAGCCCCGTAAGTCGAACGGGGTGCCGCTCAATACATATTTATTTAAAGGAATGTTCTTTCCGAATACATTTTTGGTCTGCACCGTCCAGGCGAGCACTTTCCGTTCTCCCAGCGATTTATACTGGCGGTAGTCTAACTCGAAGCGGTAAAAATCAGTATCGCTCCCTAACCATTTTTGATAGAGCAACCCGCGGATATCGAAATAAAGTCCTTTGTAGGGATTGGCCGGGATGTCGCGTGTGTCGTAGGTGATTAGGAAGCCGAGCCCTGAACTGAAATTCTCGTAACCATTCTCCGTTCCTCCCGCATTCTTGTAGTCTTCTTGTTCCGCCAAATGCTTGGCGGGATTGGAAATCTTATCGTAGTTCAGGTCGATTTGCGGACCGATAAACCAGTCTGTTTCCTTGATGCGGAACAAGAACCAGGGGTTTATCTGGATGCCACTGTACCGGTACTGGCTGGTCGAGTCGCTCCGTTCATAGTGTTTGTTGGTGGAATAGCCCACGCCGTAAAAGTTTTCCTGGGTATTCTTATAGGAAAACTGCCCGAAGATACGAAACTTGTCGTTCTTGAAAAATAATTGAGGCTTGACCATGATGTTCAGTCCGCCTTTAAAGATGAAAGCCATGGCAAAAGGAAGTACCGAGCGGCGCATGGTGGTGTCTTTCGGGTTCATGCGGAAAGTCATCAGCGCGCTGCCCCCTACCAAGAAACCAAAGTCGGGGCTGAAGCTGGGGCCTCCCAAGATGTTATAATGGAAGTTCCGGTTGGCTACTCGCTGGCGTCGAAGTTCTTTCGATGTCAGTGTGTCGGCTGCCGTGAGCAGGGTATCGGTTTCTTGGGCATAGCCAAGCGATGCCATCAGGCACAGGATGCAGGATACAATCAGTTTTTTCATGTCTATTTGTTATCAGAGGTGCAAATGTATAAAAACTTAAGCATTTCAAGGCTTAAAAAATGAATAACTTAATGAAGTTTGTAGTCCGGTATAGCTTTTTAACGCCGTAATGTTTGGTTGTATGCAAGCTATTTCCTACTTTTACATCACTAAAATTTTAACTTAAAAAGACTATGACAGTAATAGAACGTTTTTTGAAGTATGTTTCTTTCGACACTCAGTCTGACGAGAATACGGGCGTGACGCCCAGTACCTCGAAGCAAATGGTGTTCGCTCAATATTTACAGTCGGAATTGGAAGATTTGGGATTAGAGGATATATCGCTTGACGAAAACGGTTATCTCTTCGCTACACTTCCTGCCAATGTCGACCGCGAAATTCCTACAATCGGTTTCATTGCCCACATGGATACCAGTCCGGATATGTCGGGCAAGGATGTGAATCCACGTATCGTGGCTGATTATCGGGGCCAGGATATACCATTGTGTGAGGAAGAAGGGATTATCTTGTCGCCCAAGCAATTCCCCGAATTGCTCGACCATATAGGTGAAGACTTGATTGTGACCGACGGACACACCTTGCTTGGTGCTGACGACAAGGCGGGAATAGCCGAAATAGTAGGGGCGATGGCTTATCTGAAGGCGCATCCTGAAATCAAGCATGGCAAAATCCGTATCGGCTTTAATCCCGATGAAGAAATCGGACTGGGGGCGCATCAGTTTGATGTGGAGAAGTTCGGATGCAAATGGGCATACACGATGGATGGCGGTGAAGTGGGCGAGTTAGAGTTTGAAAATTTCAATGCCGCTGCGGCCAAAGTCCATGTGAAGGGCTTGAATGTACATCCCGGCTACGCGAAAGGCAAGATGGTTAACTCGATGCTGGTAGCGAACGCTTTTATCGCCATGCTTCCCGAAAACGAGACTCCGGCCACTACGGAAGGATACGAAGGTTTCTTCCACTTGGTTGGCATGGAAGGTGAGGTGGAACACACCACGCTTTCGTTTATTATCCGCGACCATGACCGCGCGAGATTTGAGGCACGGAAGGCATTGATGGAACTGTGTGCCGGAAAGCTGAACGAGAAATACGGAGCGGGTACGGTGACGGTAGAGGTGAAAGACCAATATTATAACATGCGCCAGCAAGTGGAACCCTTGATGCACATCATCGACATCGCTTTTGCCGCCATGCAGGAAGCGGGGGTAGAGCCAAAGGTGAAAGCCATCCGTGGCGGGACAGACGGAGCGCAATTGTCATTCAAAGGATTGCCGTGCCCGAATATCTTCGCGGGAGGCTTGAATTTCCACGGACGTTATGAGTTCGTGCCTATACAGTCGATAGAAAAAGCGATGAAAGTGGTGGTTAAGATTGCCGAACTCACCGCGAAACGATACTGATTCTGAGTGAATAGTGGACAGTTGATAAGTGACGAGGGAGGCATTTGCCGTTGTCGCTTATTCACTGTCCATTATTCACTGATTATACCATAACCTTAAAATGTAGAACTGATGAAAACAACTCCATTTACCGGGAAACACATTGCGCTCGGTGCAAAGATGCAGGAATTTGCAGGCTATAATATGCCTATCGAGTATTCGGGCATCATCGACGAACATCTGACCGTATGCAACGGGGTAGGTGTCTTCGATGTCTCTCACATGGGTGAGTTTTGGGTAAAAGGTCCCCATGCGCTCGATTTTATCCAACAGGTTACTTCAAACAATGCGGCGGTGCTCACGCCAGGAAAGGTGCAGTACACGTGTTTCCCGAACGAGACGGGAGGCATAGTCGATGACTTGTTGGTCTACGATTATGCGCCGGAAAAGTATATGTTGGTGGTGAACGCCGCCAATATCGAGAAAGACTGGGACTGGTGCGTTTCCCATAATGCCGTAGGCGCGGAACTGGAAAACGCTTCCGACCGCATGGGACAATTGGCCGTACAGGGTCCGAAGGCATTGGCGACACTCCAAAAACTGACTTCAGTGGATTTGTCGGATATACCTTATTATCATTTCAGGGTAGGCGATTTTGCCGGTGTGCCGCAGGTTATCATTTCGAATACCGGTTATACCGGGGCAGGAGGTTTTGAATTGTATTTCTATCCGGAGGATGCCGGCCGCATCTGGGATGCTGTCTTTGATGCGGGTGCAGAGTTTGGCATCAAGCCTGCAGGGTTGGGGGCACGCGATACATTGCGGTTGGAAATGGGGTTCTGCCTCTATGGCAACGACATTGATGACACCACTTCGCCGCTCGAAGCCGGGTTGGGCTGGATTACGAAGTTTGTCGACGGAAAGAATTTCACCAACCGTGCCGCCCTCGAGAAGCAGAAAGCCGAAGGAGTCGGCCGCAAGCTGGTAGGCTTTGAGATGATAGACCGGGGCATCCCGCGCCACGGCTATGAGCTGGCCGATGCAGAAGGAAATGGAATCGGCCATGTCACTTCCGGAACCATGTCGCCCACCCGCAAGATAGGAATCGGATTGGGATACGTGCAGACTGCTTTCTCGAAACCGGGTACCGAAATTTATTTGGTCAACCGGGGGAGGAAGTTGAAAGCGCAAGTGGTAAAGCCGCCTTTCCGGAAGTAGTGCGTTGGGGGATGTAGAGCGAATCAGGAACCGGTATGTGTATTTGCCTCTCCAAACGGATATATACTGCATGGGCAGTTGGATATATACTGCGACTGCCCATGAATATATACTTCATCAGCAGATGCAGTATATATTCATTTTCGGAAGTATGATGCTGATATTGGTTCGTCACTGAAAAAGTCAGTTTTGTGCAAGCCGGTATTCATTGGGAGCGAAGCCGGTTATTTTTTTGAAGAGGAAGCAGAATTGTTGCAGGTTGGAGAATCCCAGCCAGGAAGCTACATGGGCAGGTGTCTCATTTTGGTCGGATAACATCTTCTTTGCAAGCTCCAGGCGTTTGAACTGGAAATATTCTTCGGGCGTCTTTCCGGTTTCAAACCGGAGCAAGTCTTTAAAATAGGCAACCGACAATTTCAGGTGTCTGGCGCAATACTCCGAAGTCGGGAATATGCCGTTGCGTAGATTCCCCGAATCGATGTATGCTTGAAGCAGGTTGTCCGTTTGTTGTATCAAGGTTTTGTTTGTATTTTCCCTTGTAATGAATTGACGTTCGTAGAAACGGTTGCAATACTCCAGTAGCAGCCCGATGTAACGCGAAATGAGGATGCGGCTGTACCGGTCGATGGGATGGTGCAGCTCTTCGTCGGTTTCTTGCAGGCAGTTTACTATCTTGTTTTTCTCTCGTAAAGACAAATGTAAGGCTTCTTCTTTCTGGTAAGAGAAGAACGAGTAATGGTGGATGGTCTTTTCGAGCGCGGTACCGCAAAGCAATTCGGGATGGAAAGCGAGCAGCCATCCTTGCCGGGGAAGTACCCGGTGGCGGTCGATGCCGAAAGTTTGCCGTGGTGGCAGGAACACCATGGTAGCGGTAGAAAAATCGTAAAACTTACCTCCGCAACAGCTTGTGTCTGCCGCATCATGCTCTATTAATAAAACGGTATAGAAGTCGAACCGGATGCTGTGTTGTGTGACATGGGTATTGTTCAGCCGGATGACGCTGGCCTGGGGGTGTAAAGTCTTGCACCCTAAACAACAGTTGCATTGATATACGGTCTTTATGTCCAGCAATGTTTCTTCCATGACGGTTGCAGCCTCTTGTTTTTTCTGCAAAGATCGTTGTTTGTCTGTTGTCCTGCTATACCTGTATTACGGACAGATGTAACCATTTTACTTTTATCTGTAATTCTATATAAGGAAGATACCTTTTTGAAATCAAAAAAAGTTAGAAGAATTACCTCATTTTCGGGTAATGGGTTGGCAACCGTTCCAGTTGCCCTTCCGGTTGCCATCGGGAATACAGGACACTCGGCTCCCAGCGTCTTCATGAGTAAATCTTTGTGTGAATAACCTGTTACTAAATAAAATGAAAGTCCACACAATTATACTTTTGCAATGATGCTATGCTTCAACCGCTATAGAAGCAAGGATAAATGGCAAAGTATTCAATAATACTTGCCCATAGGAACTTGCTTCAGTATGCTTCCCATTTTTTGTTTAGACAAATTGCGGAATTCATAAATGATGAAGTATTCAGTTCCTTAAAAAGCAACTACGGATGTCTTGGCCTAATCCTTTTCAACAACACAGTAAGGTTTTCCGTTATGCTACGGTTCAGGATTACGAGCACTACAGCTATTAAAATGAGCGTTATGCCGACAGCTTCGCTTACGGTGAATGCTTCGCCGAATATCAATACGCCGATGCACACCGCCGTGACTGGCTCAAGCGCGCCGAGTATTGACGTCAGTGTACCGCCTATGTCGCGCACGGCCAGCAGCAGCGTGATGTTGGATATTACGGTGGGGGCGACAGCCAACAATACCACATTCACGACCGAAACGGCATCAGGTAACGGCTGAAGTCCTTTGCCTGTGAAATCCTTAACGGCGAACATCAGCGTGGTGAACACAAAAACGTAAAACGCCAGCTTGCGGCTGTGCATATCCTTGACGCGCGATTTGTTCACCACTATTATATAGGTCGCATACCCCAAGGCTGAAAGCAGCACCATGCCAACGGCAACGGGTGGGAGATGCAGCTTTGCGCCGTTGAGTGACAGTTTGGCAACGCCGCAGATGGCAAGCACCACGGCTGTCCACGTAACCCATGATGCCCGCTCCCTGAAAAGCACAAACATCAGCAGAGTGACGAATACAGGGTAAGTAAAATGGAGCGTGGTGGCAACGCCTGAGCCCATTACCTCGTAGCCGTAAATCAGGAACATCGACGATACCGAATAGGATGCCGCCAACGGTACTATCACCAGCAAGTCGCGCCAACAGACCTTAAAGCTTTCCTTCTTCATGAACATCATCAACCCCAGCGCAGCCGTGGCCACAAGGAAGCGGTAAAACAAAATAGAGTCTGATGCAAGCCCCACACGCATCAGCGGCAGAGTAAACAGCGGTATCAGGCCAAACGTCACCGACGTAGCTACGCCGTACAAAAATCCTCTAACTCTTGCGTTCATATCTCTTTTTCAGGTTTTAGTTTTTAGCTATAGTAATTTTTAGCAAAATCTATGAGATATCCGCCGGATTACGGCAGTGTGATTTTTGCCCTAATCCGGCTCAGACTTGCCTGCGTGATGCCTAAATAGGTGGCGATGCTTCCCAATGGCAACCGTTGTAGCAAATCGGGTTCTTTCTCCAACAGCTCCTTATACCGTTCTGAGGCGATGGCGGACAACATGGAAATCAGCCGTTCCTCGGTGGCAAGCAGCTCCATTTCCGCATAACGCCGCCCCCAATTGGCGATGTGCAAATCGTCTGCAAACAACTCTTTCAGTTTTTTTCTTTCCAGTACATATAAGACCGAATCTTCCATCAGTTCCATTGTTTCATATCCCGGCTCATCGTTCACATAACCTTTCATGGAAACAAGGGTCGCTCCTTCCTTGCCAAACCAAAAGGTAATTTCCTTCCCGTCCACCGAGGTATAGGCGCGGACAATGCCTTTCTTGATGAAAAAGATGTTCTTCTCCACCTTACCGCTTTCCAGCACGCGGAATCCTTTGGGATACGAAAATTCCGTCAGGCATTGCCGCAACTTGTCCAAAGACGCGTCCGGCATAGCATATCTCTGGTTGATGATTTCCTTTATATCCATAGTTCGTAGTTCTTATCGGTGTGCAAAATTATAAAATAGCACACGGAAACGGAAATGAATGGTTGTTTTTTGCCAAATGCAAAATCAGTTTTTGCCAAATGCAAAAAGCCGTCAGGGATTACTTGCTTACTTTTGCACCCGAATTTAATAAATCATAGGTATGAATTGGATAATCTTATTATTGGCAGGATTGTTTGAGGTGAGCCTTACATTCTGTCTGGGGAAAACGAGAGCGGCATCAGGAGTTGAATTTTATCTGTGGGGAAGCGGTTTCCTTGCTTCCACCGTACTGAGCATGGCTTTGCTTGCCAAGGCGGTGCAGACGTTGCCTTTGGGTACGGCATACGCCATCTGGACAGGCATCGGGGCGGTCGGCACGGTCTTGATAGGAATATTCGTTTTCAAGGAACCTGCCACTCCCATCCGGCTTTTCTTCCTGTTCACGCTCATTGCTTCCTTGATAGGATTGAAAGTCGTGTCATACTGAAAGGAGGTGACAAATGAAGTATGAATTAAGGGAGAACCAAGGCATTCCGGCACCTCTGCTGGCTCTGATGGCGGTCGCTACCGGACTCTCCGTCGCCAACTGCTACTACAACCAGCCTTTGTTGGGCAGCATGGCAAAAGACTTCGCGGTAAACGACTTTTCTGCCAGCATGGTAGCGACACTGACACAGATAGGCTATGTGACCGGACTTGTATTTGTCATCCCGCTTGGTGATCTGGTTTCACGAAAGAAGCTGATATTGACCAATTATATCGTTTCTGCGTGTGCCTTGCTTGCCATAGCACTTGCCCCGAACATCTATTGGGTGTGGGGCGCATCCTTGCTTGCCGGAGCATCTTCGGTCATGCCGCAGTTCTTCATCCCGTTGGTGTCTTACCATTCAGCAC
>URCM01000111.1 GCA_900546355.1 uncultured Bacteroides sp. | reverse complement strand
GCCTCAAAAACTCATCCCAAATCATCACACGATAAATTCAAAACAGTTTCTTAATTGCATCCTTCATGAATCATATGATAATACGCTTTATGATATATATGGATGGGCTGATGCACATAGGTGCGTTCCAGTATAATCGCGGATAAGGCACAATGTGATAATTATTTTCTTCAAAAAAAACGATAGAATTATTTGATTATGGAAAAATGTTACTATATTTGCGCTCAACAAAACAATTATACATGAACCGAAACAATCTACATATCATTCTGACGTGTGCCACGGGGCGTATGTCCCTCTATACATCTGCCACAGGGATGACCCCTCGGGGTTGAGTGATTGTATATATGTGTTTCTACGTGATACACGCCTGTGGACGCAGGCATTTCTTCATTTTTAAAATCAATAGTTTATAATTCATCGCACACGGATGAAACGGATTTTAAAGGGTTCATCGTGTGCCACCAATCAGTTTTATCAAAACAACCGTATGAAAGTATTGAAATTCGGCGGAACGTCGGTAGGTTCTGTCAACAGCATGTTGAATGTAAAGAAAATCGTTGAGGCGATAGATGATAAGGTAATCGTAGTGGTTTCGGCATTGGGAGGCATCACCGACAAGCTGATAAAGACTTCAAACATGGCGGCATCGGGCGATTCGGGTTACGAAAAGGAGATGAAGGAAATCGTGAACCGCCATATCGAAATGGTCTATACGGTGATTCCCGCAGGCGAGAAACGCGAATTGCTTCTCGATTGTGTGAATGAGTTGTTGAGCGAGTTGAAGGACATCTTCCAGGGTATTTACCTGATACACGACCTCTCTCCCAAGACTTCGGCCACTATCGTGAGTTATGGCGAGCGTTTGTCTTCCATTATCGTAGCGACCCTTATCGACGGGGCGCAATGGTTCGACTCGCGCCTGTTCATCAAGACCGAAAAGAAACACAACAAGCATATCCTCGACTCGGAACTGACCAATCAACTGGTACGCGAAACGTTCCACGAGATTCCGCGTGTATCACTGGTGCCGGGCTTTATCTCTACCGATAAGGATACGGGCGAGGTGACCAACCTGGGACGGGGCGGTTCAGACTATACCGCTTCTATCATCGCCGCGGCGCTGGATGCCGATGTATTGGAAATCTGGACCGATGTAGACGGATTTATGACTGCCGACCCGCGTGTCATCAGCACCGCTTACCCCATCACCGAACTGAGCTACGTGGAAGCAATGGAGCTTTGCAACTTCGGCGCGAAAGTGGTTTATCCGCCCACCATCTATCCCGTATGCCATAAGAATATACCTATATTAATAAAGAACACGTTCAATCCCGACGCACCGGGCACCATCGTGAAGCAGGAGGCAGACCATTCTTCGAAAGCCATCAAGGGCATTTCGTCTATCAACAACACGTGCCTCATCACGATGACAGGGCTGGGTATGGTAGGTGTTATAGGTGTGAACTACCGCATTTTCAAGACATTGGCGGAGAATGGCATCAGTGTGTTCCTCGTATCGCAGGCTTCTTCGGAGAACTCCACTTCCATCGGCGTGCGCAACGAAGATGCGGCTTTGGCTTGCAAGGTACTCGATGAAGAGTTCGCCAAAGAAATCGAAATGGGGGAAATAAGCCCGATGAAAGCCGAAGGCGGACTTGCTACGGTGGCTATCGTAGGCGAGAACATGAAACATACGCCGGGCATCGCCGGAAAGCTTTTCGGTACACTGGGACGGAACGGCATCAATGTGATAGCCTGTGCGCAAGGCGCATCGGAAACGAATATCTCCTTTGTGGTAGAAGGCGGTTCGTTGCGTAAGACCTTGAACGTGATACACGACTCGTTTTTTCTTTCCGAATACCAGGTGTTGAACCTTTTCATTTGCGGCATCGGTACGGTAGGACATAGCCTGATAGACCAGATACATAGCCAGCAGGAACGCTTGAAACAGGAGCGGGGGCTGAACCTGAAAGTGGTGGGAATCGCCAACGGACACAAAGCAATGTTCACCCGTGCGGGAATCGACCTGACGAATTATCGTGAGGAACTGGAAGAGAAAGGCATGCCTTCGTCCACGCAAGTGCTGCACGACGAGATTATCGGGATGAACATCTTCAACTCGGTCTTCGTGGATTGTACCGCAAGTGAAGAAATCGCTTCCTTGTATAAAGACTTCTTGGGACATAACATCTCGGTGGTGGCGGCAAACAAGATTGCGGCTTCTTCGGATTATGAGATTTATGCCGAGTTGAAGCGGATAGCCCGCCATCGGGGTGTGAAGTTTTTGTTCGAGACCAATGTAGGAGCAGGACTTCCGGTCATCAATACCATCAATGACCTGATTAATAGCGGAGACAAGATATTGAAAATCGAAGCTGTATTGAGCGGCACGCTGAATTATATCTTCAATGAAATCAGTGCCGATGTACCTTTGAGCCAAACCATCCGGAACGCAAAGGAGCAAGGATATTCCGAACCCGACCCGCGTATTGACTTGAGCGGAACCGATGTGGTGCGCAAGTTGGTCATCCTGGCACGTGAAGCAGGTTATCGCCTGAACCAGGAAGATGTAGAGAAACACTTGTTTATCCCCGATAGTTTCTTCGAAGGTTCGCTGGACAACTTCTGGCACACAATACCTTCGCTCGATGCTGATTTCGAGGCACGCCGCAAGGTGTTGGAGCGTGAAGGCAAGCGCTGGCGTTTCGTGGCACGCTTCGAAGATGGAAAAGGTGTGGTAGAATTGGTAGAGGTAGACCGTCATCATCCGTTCTATGAACTGGCGGGAAGCAACAACATCATCCTCCTGACCACTGAACGATATAACGAATATCCAATGCTCATCCAAGGCTATGGTGCCGGTGCGGGAGTAACCGCCGCCGGAGTGTTTGCCGATATTATGAGCATTGCAAATATTTAAAACGTATGAAACATCTGATTATTTTAGGAGACGGGATGGCGGATTGGGCTGTCCCCTCCCTGGGAAATAAGACTTTATTGCAATATGCCCATACGCCCTACATGGATATGCTGGCACGGATGGGACGCACCGGTATGCTGAAAACCGTAGCCGACGGATTTCATCCGGGAAGCGAAGTGGCGAACATGTCGGTAATGGGCTACGACCTTCCTACGGTGTACGAAGGACGAGGTGTGCTGGAAGCCGCCAGTATCGGAGTCGACCTGGAGCCTGATGACATGGCGATGCGTTGCAACCTGGTGTGTGTAGAAGGTGATATCCTGAAAAACCATTCGGCGGGACACATCACCACCGAAGAGGCAGATGTATTAATCCGTTTCCTGGAAGAACGCTTGGGCAATGAACGTATCCATTTTTATACAGGTGTACAATACCGTCATCTGTTGGTTGTGAAAGGCGGAAACAAGCACGTGGCTTGCGTGCCTCCGCACGACGTCCCGTTGCAACCCTTCCGCCCGAATCTGGTGAAGGCGTTGATACCCGAGGCACAGGAAACCGCCGACTTATTGAACGGCTTGATTCTGGCTTCACAAGAATTATTGGCTTCGCATCCGCTCAACCTGAAACGGGCGAGCGAAGGCAAAGACCCGGCTAACAGTATCTGGCCCTGGAGTCCCGGCAATCGTCCGCAAATGGAGCCGTTGGCAACTAAATACCCCTCTATCCGCAAGGGTTCGGTGATTACGGCAGTCGACCTTATCCGGGGCATCGGACGCTATGCCGGATTGCGGTGCATCGATGTGGAAGGTGCTACGGGACTTTATACCACCAACTACGAGGGCAAGGCGCAAGCCGCTATCGATGCCCTGCAGACCGATGATTTCGTATATCTGCACATCGAAGCGAGCGATGAGGCAGGACACGAAGGCAATGTCCCCTTGAAGCTGAAAACCATTGAATACTTGGACCAGCGTGCCATTAAGCCCATTTGGGAAGCCATAAAAGATTGGGACGAACCGGTAGCGATAGCCGTACTTCCCGACCATCCGACTCCTTGTGAGCTTCGTACGCATACAGCAGAACCGATACCTTTCCTTATTTATTATCCGGGTATCGAGCCGGACGAAGTACAGGCTTACGATGAAGTGTCGTGCCAGAAGGGCGGATACGGCATGTTGGAAAAAGACGAGTTTATGAATTTATTTATGAATAGCTGAAACTTTCACCACAGGATTACACAGAGGCACATATATTTACTATTTTTCGATTTACGAAGTACGATTTTAATATCAAAAATAGTAAATAGTAAATTATCAAATCGTAAATTGATTAATCTGTGTAATCCGCGGTGAAAAAACAAAAAGCAACGATTATGGAATATTACAGTACCAATAAGCAGGCTTCCGACGCTACGCTGGAAGAAGCCGTAGTACGTGGATTGGCAGGTGATAAAGGGCTTTATATGCCCCGTGAAATCAAGCCTTTGCCTGCATCATTCTACGATGAGATAGAAAACCTTTCGTTTCAGGAGATAGCCTATCGGGTGGCGGATGCCTTCTTTGGAGAAGATGTGCCGGCGGATGTATTGAAACAAATCGTGTACGACACCCTGAGCTTCGATACGCCCGTAGTGAAGGTGAAGGATAACATCTATTCGCTGGAGCTTTTCCACGGACCTACGTTGGCATTCAAGGATGTGGGCGGACGCTTTATGGCACGCCTCTTGGGCTATTTCATCCGCAAGGAAGGAAAGAAGCAGGTCAATGTGCTGGTGGCTACTTCGGGCGATACGGGAAGCGCGGTGGCAAACGGTTTCCTGGGCGTGGAAGGCATTCATGTATATGTACTTTACCCGAAAGGAAAGGTAAGCGAGATACAAGAGAAACAATTTACCACCTTGGGACAGAACATCACCGCTATTGAGGTAGACGGTACGTTTGATGATTGCCAGGCATTGGTGAAAAACGCATTTATGGACGAAGAACTGAAGGCACACATGCAGCTGACTTCCGCCAATTCCATCAACGTGGCGCGCTTCCTGCCTCAGGCGTTCTATTATTTCTATGCCTACGCCCAAATGAAGAAGCAGGGCAAGGCGGACAATCTGGTTATCTGCGTACCCAGCGGAAATTTCGGAAACATCACCGCAGGACTTTTCGGCAAGCGGATGGGACTTCCCGTCAAGCGTTTCATAGCCGCCAATAACCGCAACGATATTTTCTACCAATATCTAAAGACCGGCGTTTATTCACCTCGTCCTTCAATAGCGACCATAGCCAATGCCATGGATGTAGGCGACCCCAGCAACTTCGCACGCATCCTCGACCTTTACGGAGGAAGCCACGAAGCCATTGCAAGCGAGATTAGCGGCGAGACTTATACCGATGAGCAAATCCGTGAAACGGTACAGAAAACCTACGAAGAAACCGGCTATTTGCTCGACCCTCACGGAGCCTGCGGTTATCGTGCGCTGGCGGAAGGTCTGAAACCGGGCGAAACGGGTGTCTTCCTTGAAACGGCACATCCCGCCAAGTTCCTGCAAACGGTAGAGGCTATTATTGGTGCCAAAGTAAACATTCCCGAAAAACTTCAGGCGTTTATGCGCGGTACGAAGCAAAGCATCCCGATGCCGAAAGACTTCGCTTCGTTCAAGGCATATCTAATGAAGAATGAAGAATGAAGAATGAAGAATGAAGAATGAAGAATAAAGAGCGAATTAATACCTCACTCATTCTTAATCCTTCATTCTTCATTTAGAGCCTATTTAAATTTTATGAATATCCTCAATTCCCAAAAATAGGGAAGAAGAAGCATTTTATGGCAAACTTCCGCCTTCAAGTATCCTTGCTTCTATGACCAAGTATTATTGGATACTTAGCCATTTATCCTTGCTTCTATCGCGTTTGAAGCATAGTTCCTAAACCTGAGCAAAATTTAAACAGGCTATTAGAAACTATTTATTTTTGTACATATTTTCATAATAGTTCTGATAATCCCCGCTGGTTACGTTTTTCACCCAATCCTGGTTATTCAGATACCACCGTATGGTTTTCACGATACCATCTTCGAATCGTGTTTCCGGCTCCCAACCCAAATCGCGTGTGATTTTCAACGGGTCGATAGCATAGCGCTGATCATGTCCCAGACGGTCTTTCACGAATGTAATGAGTGATTCGTTTATCCAATCGACGCGTATCTGGCCGTTTTCATCCATTTCTTTCTTTTTCAGCATCTTCCGGTATTCGGGTTCGGCCTCCAATATTCCATGTACGGTGTTGATTATCAACCGTACGATTTCGATATTCTGCTTTTCGTTATGACCGCCTACATTGTATATTTCTCCGTTCTTGCCGTTACGCACCACCAAGTCGATAGCCTTGCAATGGTCTTCCACGTAAAGCCAGTCACGCACGTTTGTACCTTTTCCATATACCGGAAGGCGTTTGCCTTCAAGAATATTCTTGATGACCAACGGAATCAGTTTTTCGGGGAACTGGTAAGGGCCGTAATTGTTCGAGCATCGGGTAATGGTGACAGGCATCTTATAGGTATCACGATAGGCAAGCACAATGAAATCGGCACTTGCTTTCGACGCGCTATAAGGGCTGTGCGGACAAAGCGGGGTATCTTCGGTGAAATATCCTTCTTCGCCTAACGAACCATACACTTCATCGGTAGATACCTGATGGAAGCGCACATCACGCCTCCACGTAGGATAACCTTGTTCGTCTTTACCGGTTACCCATGCACACCGGGCGGCTTCCAACAGGTTTTGCGTGCCTAAAATATTGGTTCGCAAGAATAATTGCGGGTTTTCGATGCTCCGGTCCACATGGCTTTCAGCGGCAAAGTTGACAATGCAGTCAAACTTGTATTCAGAAAACAACTGGTCTGCCAAGTTGCGGTCGCATATATTTCCTTTAATGAAGAAACAACGTTCGTCATCGATGTCTTTGGCTATAGTGGCAAGATTCCCCGCATAAGTCAAGGCATCCAAAACGACGATACGTATATCTTCGTGTTTAGCCAATATGTATTTTATGTAATTAGCGCCGATAAATCCGGCGGCTCCTGTAACTAAATATGTTTTCATAATGTTACTTTATTTTTGCGGTGCAAATTTCGCAAAGTTTTTTCAATCAGACAAGCATTATCCGTTTAATTCTATTACTTCGAGGTCAGAAAAATTACCTTGATCGATGTTGAAACGCACCAACGTGCGCACCGTATGCCATCCATATTTTCCCGCCGCGCCGGGATTGATGTGCAATAACCCTAAGGTTGGGTCGTATTTTACCTTAAGTATGTGCGAATGCCCGCTGATGAACAAGCGGGGAGGAGAAACGGATAACACGCCACGCACAGAAGAGTCGTATTTACCCGGGTATCCTCCGATGTGTTTGATAAGCACATCAGCCCCGTCTACCGTAAACCGGGCGGTTTCGGGGAAAAGCCGGCGGATGTCTTGCCCGTCAATGTTTCCGTATACGGCACGCAAGCGACGAAAGGTTTCCAGCTTTCGGATGATTTCCATCGAGCCGATGTCGCCCGCGTGCCATATTTCATCACACGGTTCAAAATAATCCAAATAGCGTTCGTCCCAATAACCGTGCGTATCCGATAAAAGTCCTATTTTAGTCATTTGTGTAATGCCCTCTCGCGTTTAAGGGAGTTGCAATTTCATTTTCACGAATTGCTTGATAAAGTCTACCGTACCGTCGATGCCTAATACCGACGAGTCGATGCAAAGGTGATAGGTAGCGGCGGCCCCCCAAGTGTTGTAGCTGTAGTAATTATAATAAGAGGAACGTTTCTTGTCGGCTTTCTCCATTACTTCTTCGGCTTTTTCCGCACTGATGTTAAGACGCTTGGTCAACCGTTCGACGCGTGCTTGAGGCGAAGCCGAAACAAAGATATTGGCACATCGGGGATGGTCGCGCAATACATAGTCGGCACATCGCCCTACGAAAAGGCACGATTGTTTCTCCGCCAGATGACGGATGACATCACTTTGGATTTTAAATAAAGAGTCATTGCTCAGGTACGAATTGTAGGGGTAAGCTCCTTCGGTGATGAAAGGGAAACGTGTCCCGAACAAGCCTCCCAGCAGGCTTTGCGAAGCTTTTTCATCGGCTTTCTCGAAGAACTCTCTGCATAAGCCGCTTTCTTTTGAAGCGAGGTTTATCAGCTCTTTATCATAGAAAGCGATGTCCAAGTCTTTCGCTAATTTTTCCCCGATTTCTTTTCCTCCGCTTCCCAACTGTCTGCCGAGGTTGATTACAAAATGATCGTTCATGACGTTTGCTTTTGATGGTTGTTTCAAGTATAAAGCAAATGTAAATAAAAAAAAGGAAAAGAAGAAATAAACCGAAGCAAAATTTTATTCCATGATATGTCCCGCATTCCAGCCAGATAAGTAGGGTTTAAAATGAATATATACTGCAGGTACGGTTGAATATATACTGCAGGTGCGGTTGAATATATACTGCATCGGCAAAGGAAGTACTACTGCATTTTTAAGGCGACCGGTCTGGTTTCGCCCGGTCGCCTGACTCAATCCACCTTTGTTTGTATTTGAGAGAAAGATGAGGTAGGATGGATTGAGTGATAAAAGAGAAAGTTACATCAGAATCTGTACATGACGGAAACCGCAGGCACGAACTGTCCTCCTCCACTATAGACCTGATATTTGGCTTCGAAAGCCGCTCCCCATTGCTCGGTGAAGTTGTATTGTCCACCGATACCAAAGTTTCCTGCCACAGCGCCGTCTGAAACGGAATCATCCCTTTCATATTCTCCCGCGCTTTCCGAAGTAGTCAATTTTGAATGGATATAGCCTATACCTACCAAGGCATATATTTTATAATTGTTGCCACGGAAGAAATTCCAGTGGCCGTCCACATTGATGTCCCACCATTTAAGGTCGGCACTGGCACTGGCATAACCAGCATCAAAATCTTCACTTTCCTTCAAATAATAGTTGAAACTTCCAGCTACAGAAAAAGCGTCAACAATATCGTATACACCTCTGATACCAAACGATGGTTTTGATATATCCGTGCCATAACCGATTACAATACCTGCATTCCATTTACCGGACTGATCATTCAAGTTATTCCCTTGCGCAAAACCTACCAAAGCGACAAGTGACATAGCGATAGCTAAAAAACTTCTTTTCATAAATGTTTAAGTTTAATGAATTGTATAAATTGGTTACCTCATCTGTTCTTACTTGGTTTTCCGCTTGCCAGGGTTTTGTCGTAATGACAAGGCAAATGTATATAAATTTTAGCAAGTTGTAAGAAAAAAAATGTCCCATTACTGGAATGGGACACTTTTTTTACGGGACTTGTATCTATACAACCAAAAATGAATTGCGAAAAACCCCCTGTGGTTTCTTTGAACAAACGCAGAGCCGCAAAGAGCCAAACACCGCTCTTGCGCCTTTTGTCCTCGCAAAAAGATAAATCCCGGTGCTTTTGCGGCTCTGTGTCCGATTTTTCCGCAAACCTATGTTGTTTTATAAGAAGCTGTTTTGAATTTCTCCAAAAAGTTTTTCTTGGCTTGATGTATCC
>URCM01000110.1 GCA_900546355.1 uncultured Bacteroides sp. | reverse complement strand
TGCCTCAAAAACTCATCCCAAATCATCGCACGATAAATTCAAAACAGCTTCTTATGCCGATATATTATTTGCTCTTTTTACCCCAATAAGTCTTGCTGTTATCTCCATAACCGGCATAAACAATGGTATGGGTCCGAGGAGATGCCTCCCAATCGGTTTCACGCTGTACGTAAAGCTTTACGCCGTTATCGAACATAAGAACACGATTACCGCTGTCATACGACCATGTAGCTCCTTTCCACGGACCTTCGGTCACTGTATGATCGGCAGCCAATGTCAGTTGGGTAGAAGTCCGCTGATTTCCGTAGGAATAAGAAAGATCGATGTGCTCCCAGTTTCCTACCAATTCGGTTTCCTCTATCTCTACTTGCGGCACGGCACCATAACGCTCTGGCATTACAACGGGCCAACCGTCTTCTGTCCAACGCATGCTGCGCACTTGCCCCATCATAATCGCATTAGAAGCATTGATACCGGGAACATCAGCAGGGAATCTACCTTGCGAAGCAAAATACCAGTTGCCTTCACCGTCATCGAATACACAACAGTGCGAGATGCCTACCCAGCCGTTGCTGCCATTGAATTTATACGGATGGGTCAATACCGGAAGGGCATCACCTCCTACTGTCGTTACATCCTTGCCATCCATACTCAGATAAGGCCCCGCAATATTCTGCGAACGTACGACACGCGTATTGTAAGGCACTTCCAACGCATCGTATGCCAGGAAGAGGTAATAATATCCGTCGTGATAAATCAGTTCCGGACCCTCCGAACCCTGCCAGCGGTTACCCATCTGGCGGGTTGCTATCAGCTGGCCGTAAGCAGCAATATCCGCGTCCGTACCCCAAGGATTGGGCAATTCGGCCTTTACCTTACCGGTTTCCGGGTCCAATTCGACCAGGACAATTCCACTATGCCAAGAGCCGTATGCCATATAATGACGTCCGTCATTATCGATGATATAGCTGGGATCGATGGCATTCCACTTATAATAGCAGTTTGCCCAATCGGTTGCCGGGACATTGAAGTCCAATCCCTTATCCGAAGCGTTGGTAATGACATAGCCCTTGTCTTCCCAACCGTCGTTGTTTGCCGGATTGGAATTCTCCATCAAGCCGATGAATGCACGTTCGCTCCATGTTCCGTCACCGCTTAACGTACCGGGACAGACAATGGAATAGTACATACGATACAATCCGTTCCGCACTTTCCGTACGCAAGGTGCCCAATAACCGAAAGCGTTGATATCGGGGTTAACTTCCTCCAATCCCATCTCTTTACGTATTTCGTTCAGCTTCGGAACCACCCAATCAGGCAAATTTTTCATCGTACCCCCCAAGTATTCCCAATCTACCAGATTCTTCGAACGGCGTCCGTGGAAATGTCCGCCTGCGGTATGCGCGTTGCCATACGAAGCGTCCGTCTGATACATATAATAATATCCGTCTTCTGCCAACACGACTGTGGGGTCGTGGACGTTACTTAGGTTCCACTGGCCGCGGTTTGCCCAGTCGGAAATGCCGGTATAATCATCCGGATAGGCAGGAGCCACATAGTTTTCAAGCTGCTCGTTGATACTTTGGCTTTCTGTTGTAGCCTCAAGCGTTTCCGAGTAAAGATAACGGCTGTCGCTGTATACGTAAGCACGGATATAGTAGGTGCTGCTTCCCATCAGCCCCGAAATCGTGGCACTGAAACTTTCGTCGGCATCTACTACATTGTCTTTAATGGTAGGGCTCTGCGCATTGGCACTGTAACAAAAACCTCTCTTGACAATACTTGCCGTATTGCCGGTTACCGATGAAGTGACAGTCAGCGAAGTCCCTGTCTTTGCCGCCACTTCAGGAGTTGCAACGACAACATCCCCACTGGGATTGTATTCGGCTTCATTGTCAGCCGAACAAGCCGGAAAGACGAAAGCCATCAAGAGAGAAAAACAAATAAATGATAACTTTTTCATGTTAGTCGGTTATTAAAAAGCCATGCCATCCTCCTTTTCAGAAGGACGGCATGAAGCATGAAAAAACAATTGATTATTCAAAGACAAGGTGACTGCCGTCTACCGTCAGTGCAAAATTCAAATCTTCAGGATCGATAGTATTGATACCCAAATAATATTGGATAGAAGTGCTGCCGTCGGTTCCTTGCATCACGGCCTGAACATCAGCGGTACCATTGCCGCAATTGGTTACATAAACCGTAACTTCTGCACCGTTCATGGTAGCAAGCCAAGCAGCCCAGTCGGATTGACCGCCACTGAGACGCAGATTGGCGTTTCCATCATATCCGGCACCCCAACCATAGTTGTCAGCACGGACAACTCCATATTCTACAGCCGTATCAGTTTTGCGAAGAACTACTACATAGTTGTTCCAGTTGCCAGCCAAGCTGCTGTAATTTGTAAACGTAATCGATTTCGTTTCGCCTGAAGGCACGTTGAAGTCATCAGAGAAAGCCCCCCAGAAAGCAGTCGAGTTATCTTCTGCTCCTACGATAGCCGTACTGTTTGTAACTTCTGACACTGCTGATTCGGCAACAGTAACCTCTACCGTAGCAGTCACTCCTTCGTCAGCTGTAATGGTAACGGTATGCGTACCTACTGTAGCCGGAACTGTAGAAAATGTCAGTCTTGAGTTATCAATCGTTCCTGTTCCCCCACTTACATAAGTTGCTGTCACTTCCATGCCAGTAGGGTCAAAGGCCAACGTACGGTCGGTCATTCCTTCGGTTGCCGCCGAAGTATAATAATAATAGGTAGTGCGCGAAGGTTGCGTAGCCACAGCAATAGAAGCAATCTCTTCTACCACTTCGAATGTTGCAGTAGCGGTTATCGGCTGGTCGCAGTTCTCACCTTTGAAAGTCTTGTTATAGACAGCCACCAAGTTTTTAACTCCCGGAGTTTCCATATCGGGGATAGCTGTGAAAGTCAAGTCGGCAGCCGTTACCGTAGCAGACACCCCTTCCTCAAATGTCACAAGTGCCGTAACACCTACCATTGCCGTATCAAGCGGAGTCCCTACATTCACAATTTCGGGTACATTCTGCAATTCCATGGATACTGGATTCTTGTCTTCAGCCGAAGTACATCCGCCGATAGGCTCAATGTTGGTTTGCTGGAAATCGATATACGAACCTTCCGGCACTAAGAAACAACGGATATTGGTATTGCTTGCATCAGCGTTCAGATTAACAAGAGCAGTCGGCTGCTTATAAGTCTTAGTAACTGTTCCATTAGTCATAGTGATATTGAATGCATCCGGATTAGTTCGGTCGACAGTAAGCGTTACCTTTCCTCCTAATTGTTCGACGCCCTCATCCGTATCGGTTTCGAAAGTAAGCGTACTTTGGATATAAGAACGATCAATATAATCTCCCCATTCAGAGTTTCCCGAAGGCTGATTATCAAAGCGTATTACACCATATTCCAAATATCCTTCGCCATTACGTTCAACATCATTAGTGATTACTAACCCAAAATTCTTATACGTATTAGGCGCATCCGGATTGATATGAAGATTAAACACTGCATTCCACTTCTGTCCATCAGGAACCTGATAGTATTTAGAAAAAACGGTCCAAAATCCCGTACTGTAATCTGTACTTCCGATGGTGTACACATCTTCCATCATTCCTTCCAGTTCTTCATCTCCACCCTGATTCTGCGAATTGGCAATGGAGTCCACCTTTTCCGAAAGCCAATCAGGCGAATTCACTTCATAGAAGTGGTCGTCTTCGCAACCAGCTAATGCCAGCAGTCCCAAGGCAAAGGAGCCGCAGACGGTTGCTATTTTATTGAAATGTTTCATGGTCTTATTATATAAATAGGTGATTGATTAAGGTCTTCCCCTCTCCTGTCCAGAGACCTGTCAGGAGAGGAAGACCGTTTCTTTAATTTCTCTTTACTTTAATTGTCAATTGTCCAAATCCACCACCGGACGAACCGTCCAACCGTTGTCACGGAAGTAAGAAGAGTTGTCCGTACTATAATTGGCTGAGTTTCCTTCCAGACTCGGGTTCTTGTTCGTCAGTGTCTGCTGGATAGGCAAGAACTCATGTCCCGGCAAATAACTGTCGTACGAAGATTTCAATTCCGAATCGGTGGCAATGTCACTGTAGCTGACCGGAAGCAACAATTTACTGCCATCAACCGAACGACGGAAAGTGCCATGCTCTTTGAGTTGCTGCAAACGACCAGCATCATAGAAGAATCCCCAACGAATCAAATCTAAGCCACGCCCGAACTCGCAACCGAATTCTTTCGGACGTTCTACATTGGCAATCTGTTCGAACAGCTTATCGGCTGTATTGAAATCAGCAAGTTGCAAGTCGGGCAAACCTACACGACCACGCACTTCGTTAATCCAACCGATGGCTTTGTCTGTCGGTCCGTTCAATTCATTCTCGCATTCAGCCGCACGAAGCAATATATCCGAATAACGCAGCAAGCGCAAGTTGATACCGCAACGCAAACCGGTAACCACCGTGCTATACAAGCCGGTACGGAGATTGGTATGCTTTGCAATCGGAATGCCACCGTATATATTGTTGACAAAAATCGTATCATTAGCCGAAAGTTCCTGGGTATACGCTACATTGCCATACTCGAATCCGTCCCATTCAGGTTCGTAAGTACCGAGGGTCCAATAGAGACGCGGATCCAAGCCACCATCCTTCGTACGTTCTGCTTTGAAGAGGTGATAAAGCCAGGGTGAAGCAGCCAAATCCGCCCATCCGCCGAATGAACCCGGAGCACAGTTACTTTCAATAGCTTGTGCCTGCGTGGCATTGGAACTGGTGTTCACCGGTGTCCATTCTTCATCGGTTCCTTGCGTACCATAGTCAAGGAACTGTATCTCGAAGAGGCTTTCTTCGTTATTTTCATACGGCGAACCTTCACGGAAATTATCGCCATAGTTTTCCATCAACCGATACGTGCCATACTTCTTGCCGATAATGTCTTCCAGCACCACAAGTGCTTCGCTGAACTTATGGCGTACCATCAAGGTGCGGGCATAATAGCCTGCAGCGGCGCCACAAGTAGCACGACCGCTCGCCCATTCGCCGCCTTCATCGCGTGAAGGAAGCAAATCCATCGCTTCAGAAAAATCGGCTTCTACCTGATCGAGCACTTCATCATACGTGCTGTTGGCTCCATAAAGCCCGTCCAATGAAGAATAAGTATCATAACTCGTAATCAGAGGCGGGTTCTGGTAATAGCCTGCCAAGTTATAATAAGCCAATCCGCGGATAAAGAGTGCCTGTCCCTTGATGTCCCTCATCCGTTCCGACAGCTGGCTATCGTCCTCACCTACACGCGAAAGGATAAAGTTGCATACATTAATGGTATAGTACCATTCACGCCAGGGCCACCATGCGATATCTCCTGTGACCTGCACTGTATAATCATCAAACTCCAAATACCATACCTGTGAACAGTTCCATACTTCATCCCCGCGACACATATCAATACCATAGCCTACACGGGCGTAGGAACCCTCCATACGTATGTGGTTATAGGCAGCCACCACACATTCCTCTAAGTCATCGGCCGTATTGCCGAATGTAGCCGTAGTCTGTTGGTTTGGATTTATCACATCCAGTTCATCCATGCAAGAAGTGAGTGTTCCAACTCCCAACAGAAAAGCAAGTGTATATTTTGTTAGTTTCATACGAATATATTTTTAACAGTTGGAATTAGAATGAAAAATGAAGACCACACATAAAGGTACGTGCCGTCGGGTACGAACAGAAGTTATAACCCGGCGTGAAAGTACCGCCCGCATAGTCTACGTTATAGCCCTTGTAACCGGTAAAGGTATACAGGTTCTGAGCCGATACATAGAAACGGACATCCGATATATACTTGCCGAACCATTTGTCGGGGAAGTTATAACCCAATTCTACATTGGCAATCTTCCAGTAAGCCGCGTTCTGAATCTTGCGCGAGCTGAACAGGTCGTTCCAAGCCAGACCGGCAGTGTTGGTCACATACGTGCGCGGAACATTCGAAAGGTATGTAGAACCGTCTTCACTCCAGCGGTTAGCGTCCAGCATGGCCACATCCTTGTTGGCCCAGCCGTAACAAGAGTTCAACGAGTTGTAGATATCATCAGCCACGTGATAGTTCAATGCGCCGAAAGTCGCGACGCTCAAGTCGAATCCTTTGTATTCCAAACGGACATTCAGGCCGAAATTGATTTTCGGCAGACCGCTGCCCAATACCGTCTGGTCATTTTCATTGATTACGCCATCGCCATTCACATCCTTATAGAGGCAGTCACCCACATTGGCTCCTTCCTGGGTAGCATGATTGTCCAAATCTTCCTGCGTACGGGCAATACCCTCGTATTCCCAACCATAGAACCGGCCGATTTCTTCACCCACTTCAGTAATATAAGCGCCACTGATGTATGCGTCGTCGGTAAATCCCAACGAAGTTACTTCGTTTTTCAACGTACTGAGGTTGGCAGAGATTTCATACTTGAACGCACGGTCGAAATTACGATACGTAGCGGCAAACTCAAAACCGGAGTTGTCCATCGAAGCGGCATTCATCGTAACGGTCGTATTGGAAACACCGGCTTGTTCCGGAACAGGCACCGCGTACAACAAATCCTGGTTGGTATTCTTATACCATTCAGCCGTAAATTCCAAACGGTTATTAAAGAATGCAAGGTCAAGACCTACGTTGTATGTTTTCTTCTTTTCCCACGACAGATTGTTATCAACGAAAGTGGAAACAGCAGAACCGGTCACAACCGAATTGTTAAAGTTGTATGTCATGTTGTTACGCGACATTACCGCCTGATACATATATTCACCGATATTCTCGTTACCCAATTCACCGTAGCTGGCACGGACCTTGAACATATTTACCGTATTCGGGTTGAAAGGGAAGAAACTTTCCCTGTCGAAACGCCAACCGACAGATACAGAAGGGAAGGTGCCCCAACGAATGTCTTTGGAAAGACGCGAACTGGCATCCCGACGGACTGTAGCCGAGAACAAGTAACGGTCATCGTAATTATAGTTGACACGGCCGATGTACGAGAAAATGGCATGCTTGTAATCGAAACTGTTAGCATCCCTATCCGCACCGTTCTGCAACTGGAGGAAATAAGGTTCGGAGAAATTAAGTCCCCATGCGTTCAACGTATTGGTATGTTCTTCTTCGTAAGTCTGGCCGGCAACGATGTTAATGTGATGTTTGCCGAAGGTTCCATCGTAAGTAAGGATATTTTCAATCAACGCATCCGAATAGTCACGCGAAGCTTTCTCCAAGCGTTCGTTGCTCTTTGCCAGATATACACGGTTGCTCTGTATCCATGCCGGAATCCAAGTGAAGTCTGAACAGTGAGTCTTGCTGTACGAAAGGTTGATGCGGTAGTTCAGCTTGTGGTTCTTGTTTTCGATGCCCAACATCTTCAGCAAGTCTACATCAGCCGAACCGGTTCCTACGAAACGGTCTACACGGGTATTACGTTGCAACAGATTGTTGACCAGCAACGGGTTCGAAGCGGAAATATCACCGTGGATATTATCGAAGTAAACGCCATATCCATAAGCATCGTAATTGAAACCGTTAGCGGCTCCTACCTGTCCGTCAAGCACCCACGTAGAAGAATCGTAAGCCTTGATGGTGGGCTGCATCAACAAGGTACCACGCAACACATTGGTTACATCGCCATACAGTCCCTGTACATACTCGGATGCATTAGACAATGCCATGTTATCCTGGTCGGAATGAGAATATACCACACTCGTCTGGAACTTGATGAACTTGGTGTCCATGGTATTGTTGATACGGGCCGTGAAACGTTCGAAGTTCGGTCCGGCTCCTTCCAACGTACCTTTCTGGCTATAGTAGTCCAATCCTATATTATAGGTATTGTTGGCACCACCACCCGAAAGGTTCACATTGTGGTTCTGACGGATACCGGTCTTGAATACCTCATCGAACCAGTCGGTATTCGTATCATCCATGAAACGGTATTTTCCCGTGGCTTCGTCAAGAACGTATCCCGATGGCAACGGAGTATTGGAATTAGCCGCAGCCTGAGCCAGATAATTACTGTACTGGGTAGCGTCCATCACGTCATAAACTCCTTTCGGGATGTAGTCCACACCGAAATACCCGTTATAATCCACTTTCAACGGTTGGTCTTTCTTACCACGTTTCGTAGTAATGATAACCACACCGTTGGCAGCACGCGAACCATAGATAGCCGCAGCCGAAGCATCCTTCAGCACTTGGATGGTTTCGATATCATTGGAAGAGAAGTCACGGATAGAAGTTCCCATCGGAACACCATCGATGACATACAACGGAGCCGTACTACCGAAAGACCCGATACCACGGATACGCACGGTCGGGTCGGCACCCGGCTGGCCATCGGAAGTAATCTGCACACCGGCTACCTTACCTTCGAGCATGGTAGAGATATTGGAATGAGAGGTCCGCTTCAACGCCTCTGCATCCACTACGGCTACCGAACCGGTCAAATCTGCCTTCTTCTGTGTACCGTAACCCACAACGACAACCTGTTCAAGCATTTGGTTGTCCGGATCCAGTTGGATTGGTTCAAGGATAGCCCGGTTGCGGACAGCCACTTCACGGTCTTTATAACCGATATAGCTTACAATCAGCACAGCATCGCCAGGAACCTCCAGTTGGAAGTTACCGTCCAAATCGGCTGTAGTTCCACCTTTCCCATCTTTAACTCGAACAGTAGCCCCCATCAAAGGCATACCTTGCTCATCGATTACTTGACCACTCACCTTGACGGTCGGTGATTGTGCCACGACAGTGGTAGCAGGCGCAGCATATACCCCTGTACCTCCCAAGGCACACAAGCCAAGCATTGCGGAAAAAATCACTTGTTTTTTCATCTTGAATGGTATTAAATTTAAACTATCAATAATTATAATTTCATATATAATTCATGTCCGGATAGAACCGGACACACTCTCTCTCCTGGTGACTCAAAAGCAATCGCGCTTCCATTCATATACCTTATTATAATATACGTCAGGGAACCGGAACCGGATTATACCGCTTTATGACAACGATGAAAAGTTCATTGCTATTTTTCATAATGTACCTCGTTAACAAATCTATTGCTTTATTACGTTTCAAAAGTAGATATTTGAAGTATAACCAAGGTGGACAAATGATTTTTATTGGTGGATATAAACCAAAAAACGAATGCCTATAAGGCAAAAAAGAAGCTCCATTTATCAAACGCTTTTGATGTTTACACATATAACAAACTGTAAATCAATACCATTTACAATCTTCCCGTTCCTAATCTAAAAACACATGACACGGGTGTGCAAAGATACGGGAAATATTTTGTAAACACACTCGTCATCAATCCCCACGAACGGCTGAAATAGCCACCAGCCTGTAACCGGTTACAATAAGCAGCGTAATCTACCAGATTTATCCATGAGCGGCAAGAAAGTATAAGAAGCTGTTTTGAATTTCTCCAAAAAGTTTTTCTTGGCTTGATGTATCCG
>URCM01000109.1 GCA_900546355.1 uncultured Bacteroides sp. | reverse complement strand
GATACATCAAGCCAAGAAAAACTTTTTGGAGAAATTCAAAACAGCTTCTTAATTTATTTCACCACAGAGCACACAGAGTCCCACAGAGATTTTTGTTTTGAAATGCAGACATGCCGATTGTCGCAAAACAAATTTTCTTCTATGCGCCTCTGTATCCTCTGTGGATAAAATAACCTGTAAAAATCCAAACATGAACATCCGACCATGAAAAAACGACTATTCCTGTTGACATCGCTCCTCGTACTCCTCACCTCCTGCGGCACGCGCGCCCCACATTACGATTACCGCGAACTGGCACAAGCCGCCTTGCGCCTCGACATGGACATTGACCTGAAAGACAACCACCGGCTCTACATCGAATCAGCACAGTGGATAGGCGTGCCCTACCGCACGGGCGGAACCTCAAAACGAGGTGTAGACTGTTCCGGACTCACCAGCAATATCTACCGGGCAGTCTACCACAAACACCTGGAGCGAAGTTCCGACCGCCAGCGTACCGAAAATTGCCGCAAGGTGCGCAAAGGCAAACTGGAAGAAGGCGACCTCGTGTTCTTCCACAACGGACGCGACAAGCGGCGTGCCACGCATGTAGGCATTTACCTGAAGGACGGCCATTTCATCCACGCCAGCACCAGCCAAGGCGTTATCGTAAGCCAATTAGACGAGCCTTATTACAAACGCTGCTGGATGCAGGGAGGAAGAGTGAAATAGCTCAAATGAATATCCGCATTTTCCCCAATTACTCCCATCCAAATGAAACGATGCTTCAACCGCGATAGAAGCAAGGATAAATGGCTAAGTATCCAATAATACTTGGCCATAGAAGCAAGGATACTTGAAGGCGGAAGTTTACCATAAAATGCTTCTTATTCCCTATTTGGGGGAATTGAGGACATTCATACTCAATTTTGCTCTTCCCGTAACCTCCGGATTTGCTTCTCTACATCGTAAGCATTCCCGCGCGACTTATCTTTACGGAAAAACTCCTGACGGCGGATAGAGTCTCTGGCTTGCCCCTGGCGAATCAACTCGTAGAAACTATCTCCGCCAGAAGCCGCCGGGGAAACGGTATCCTGCGGAGCTTGCAGAAGGGTATCCGGCACTACCGGACGTGCCACCGTGTCGGTATCGGATGTGGCATAAACAGGAAGCAAACGATAATAAGTGGGAAATTTCAAACTATCCTCCCGCGTAGGCCGGTAATCTTTATACGTTTTCCAGGCATTGGCATGCTTGCGGTTATGCTTCAGCATCCGCCCGCGAGGAGTAAGGTTACTGTACACAAATCCAATAAAATCCAATCCGCCAACAACTGCTCCCGACCCGACACGACCCACCGCCCGTTCGTACATCGAACCGGCACCTGGAGAGAGTGTCTTCCCCAAGTCTTCTTCAGGAAGTGCATACGGATTAAGCGTCCAATGTATCTCCCACTTTTTGGGACGCCCCAATACCATCACGTCGTAAACCGGATCTTCACCAAAGCGTGTCCAAATGCTGTAAGGCAACATCCGTATGTATCCCGTAGGCTTTTTTACCCGGGTCGTATCAGTCAGACTCCGGGGAATACGCAAATCATGTTTAAACTCCATCCAAGGCTTGTCCAATGTAGCGGCCTTCATGTCTTCACGAGGCGGCTCCGTACCGCTAAAGTCAAACTGAATCATCCGTACAGCTTCTTCGTTTAAGCGAATATCCTGTTCCTTCTCTTCATTATGCTGAGCGTACATCGGCAACGTGCCACACAAGATAAGCAATATAAACATCTGACGGAGCAATCTCATTTCCTGGTATTTTGTAAGCTATTATTTCTTTTATCTTAAAAATTAAGGCAAAAGTAGATATAAAATGCGGAATGATTCACAACCAATCGTTAATTATGCAAATCAGAGGTTAAAAGAGAAATAAAAGAAGGACACAGCCTAACAATTGCCGGAACAAAATAAATCGCTATATTTGCAAACGCGCTTTTGAATCATGAATGTTCCCTAACCGGTCTATCCGGCGGTCGTACCCACCCGGATGTAAGATATATCATATCGGCCAAATACGGACAACCATATCGTGAATACGAATTTAATATAGAATAAAAGCATTACCTACAATGAAGAAAAGCATCACATTAGGCCTGATGGCAATGGCATTGACCGTGCAGGCGCAACAAGGAGGAATCACTCCGGATATGTTGAAAGAAATAAAAACCAGCTACAAGCATACGCCGTCCGACAAGGCGATATACAATGCCATGGCGGGTACAAGCATTGCCATATTGGCAAAAAACCAAGAACGACTTGCCGACTTCGACACACATTTCTCCAACCGTGTGGTTTCGCACGGCATTACCGACCAACAACAATCGGGGCGTTGCTGGCTCTTTACGGGGCTGAATGTACTTCGCGCCCAAATGATGGCCAAATACGGGTTAAGCGAAATGGAGTTTTCACAGAACTATTGTTTCTTTTACGACCAGTTGGAAAAAGCCAACCTCTTCCTGCAAGGAATTATCGACACACGTGAAAAACCCATGGAAGACCAAATGGTGGAATGGCTTTTCAAACACCCCATCAGCGACGGAGGACAATTTACCGGCATTTCAGACATCATCGGAAAATATGGCGTAGTACCAGCCTCTGTCATGCCAGAAACGTATAGCAGCGAAAATACCAGCCAGATAGCCAATCTGATAGGCTTAAAGCTGAAAGAATTCGGTTTGCAACTACGCCAGGCCGCAGCAGAAGGGGCAAAAACAGCCGCATTGGAAGAACAGAAAACAACCATGTTGGGCACAATATACCGGATGTTGGCACTGGCATTCGGCGAACCGGTAGAGCATTTTACCTGGACAATGAACGGCGAGACTAAAGAATATACGCCACTTTCGTTTTACCAGACCTTCTTAGGCAATGACCTGACAGGCAACTATGTGATGCTGATGAACGACCCAAGCCGGGAGTTTTATAAATGTTACGAAATCGACTACGACCGCCATACTTACGACGGACGTAACTGGACGTATGTCAACCTACCGATAGAAGACATCAAAGCAATGGCTATTCAATCGATAAAAGACAGCACGATGATGTATTTCTCTTGCGATGTGGGCAAATTCCTCGACAGCAAGCGAGGCACGCTCGACTTGAACAACTACGATTATGCCTCTTTAATGGGAACCACTTTTGGCATGGACAAAAAACAACGCATACAAACCTTCGCCAGTGGTTCAAGTCATGCCATGACACTGATGGCGGTAGACTTGGATGCCAACGGCAAACCCAAGAAATGGATGGTAGAAAACAGTTGGGGAGCCGAAGCAGGCTATCAGGGCCATCTCATCATGACCGACGAATGGTTCAATGAATACATGTTCCGCCTGGTAGTAGAGAAAAAATATGTACCGGCATCCGTGTTGGACATCTTGAAACAGAAACCCATCCGGCTTCCGGCATGGGATCCGATGTTTGCTGAAGAACAATGATTTTGTATTCTATACTTTACAAAATAGAGATTCACGTTTCATAAAGAATCATTTGCCTGCCCGAATATGGAATTATTTCCGTAATCAGGCAGGCAATTATTCTTTTTAGAATTATTAATTATGTAAATTTGCCACGGCTTAGTAAATCCATTTTATAACCTAATATATGGCTAATCTGATTAAATTACGTAAAGGTTTAGACATTAACCTGAAGGGAAAAGCCGCTACAGAGTGGGTCAATGTAAAAGAACCGGGATTTTACGCGATATGTCCCGACGACTTTACGGGGGTCACTCCGAAAGTGGTTGTGAAAGAGCAGGAATATGTCATGGCTGGAGGAACCTTGTTTATCGACAAGAATCATCCTGAAATGAAATTTGTATCGCCCGTAAGCGGCGTAGTGACAAGTGTAGAACGTGGTGCCCGCCGGAAAGTGATGAGCATTACGGTAGAGGCAGCTTCCGAACAGGATTATGAAGAATTTGGCAAGCAAAATGTCGCCAAGCTGGATGGAGCTGCGGTAAAAGAATTGTTGTTGAATGCCGGTTTGTTCGCATTCATCCGCCAACGCCCGTATGATGTAATTGCCGACCCGACAATTGCGCCACGGGCTATTTTTGTATCTGCGTTCGACTCGAATCCGTTGGCTCCCGATTTTGAGTTTGCGCTGAAAGGGGAAGAAGCGAATTTCCAAACCGGACTGGATGCTTTGGCCAAGATAGCCAAAGTGTATCTCAGTATCAGCGTCAACCAGCAAGCCAAAGCGTTGACTCAGGCACAAGGTGTTACATTGACCGTATTCGACGGTCCTCATCCTGCCGGCAATGTAGGTGTACAAATCAATCACATCGCCCCGGTGAACAAAGGAGAAACCGTATGGACAATCGATCCGCAAGCCGTTATCTTCATCGGGCGTCTGATGAATACAGGCCGGGTAGACTTGACCCGTGCCGTGGCTATTACAGGCTCTGAGGTAAAGAAGCCTGCTTATTGCAAATTGAAAGTAGGCGCGATGCTCACCGATGTGCTCGCCAATAATATAAATAAGGAGAGAGAGGTGCGTTGCATCAGTGGGAACGTCCTGACCGGCAAGCAGATTCCGGCAAATGGCTTCCTGGGCGCTTTCCATTCCCAAGTAACGGTAATTCCCGAAGGAAACGAGGTGCACGAAATGCTGGGCTGGATTATGCCCCGTACCAATGATTTCAGTGTGAGCCATTCTTACTTCAGTTGGCTGACGGGTAAGAAAAAGGAGTATGTGCTGGATGCCCGTATAAAAGGAGGCGAACGCCACATGATTATGTCAAACGAATACGACAAGGTGCTTCCGATGGATATTTTGCCGGAATACCTGATAAAGGCAATCATCGCCGGCGATATCGACCGGATGGAAGAACTGGGCATCTATGAGGTTGCCCCCGAAGACTTTGCACTTTGCGAGTTTGTCTGCTCTTCGAAGATGGAACTTCAGCGTATCGTTCGCGAGGGTTTGGATATGCTTCGCAAGGAGATGTGTTAATTGATAAAACTTAAAAATAAATGAAAGCATTAAGAAATTATCTCGACAAGATAAAGCCGAACTTTGAAGAGGGAGGCAAATACCATGCTTTTCGTTCGGTGTTCGAAGGTTTCGAATCATTTTTGTTCGTGCCAAACGCCACATCGAAAACAGGTACGCACATCCACGATGCGATAGATAGCAAACGTATCATGTCGTTCGTGGTCATTGCTTTGATGCCGGCCTTATTGTTCGGTATGTATAATGTAGGTTATCAGCATTATCATGCGACGGGCGTGGAAGGCCGCTTTATTGAAATGTTCGTATATGGCTTCCTCGCCGTATTACCCAAAATCATTGTTTCGTATGTAGTGGGCCTGGGTATCGAGTTCATCGTAGCCCAATGGAAGAAGGAAGAAATCCAGGAAGGTTTTCTGGTTACGGGCATGTTGATTCCGATGATTGTTCCGGTAGATTGCCCGTTGTGGATGCTTGCCGTAGCCACGGCGTTCTCGGTCATCTTCTGCAAGGAAGTGTTTGGCGGGACAGGCATGAACATCTTCAATCCGGCCTTGATTACCCGTGCGTTTCTTTTCTTCGCTTATCCTACCAAAATGTCGGGCGATACCGTATGGGTATCGGGCGACAGCATATTCGGATTGGGCAAGACGGTAGATGGTCTGACCGCCGCTACCCCGCTGGGTGTGGCAAAGGTTGCCGAGTGCCCTGCTTTCTCGTGGGATATGGTGACCGGTCTGATTCCGGGCTCTATCGGCGAGACGAGTGTAATCGCCATTGCCATCGGTGCCGTTATCCTGTTATGGTCGGGCGTGGCAAGCTGGAAAACCATGTTGTCGGTATTCGTCGGCGGTGCCGTTATGGGTTGGGTATTCAACCAGTGGGGACCAGATACAGCCGTAGCCCACATGCCTTGGTATGAACATTTATGCCTGGGCGGTTTCTGCTTCGGTGCTGTATTTATGGCGACAGATCCGGTTACTTCTTCACGTACAGAGAACGGCAAGTTTGTATATGGCTTCCTAATTGGCGCGATGGCAATCATTATCCGTGTATTGAATCCGGGCTATCCGGAGGGCATGATGCTGGCAATCCTGCTGATGAATATCTTTGCACCGCTGATTGACTATGTAGTGGTACAGAACAATATCTCGCGTCGTGCGAAACGTGCTATGTCTAACAATTAAACCGAATATACAATGAATACGAATAGCAATTCTTATACGATCATTTATGCTTCGGTATTGGTTATTATCGTAGCATTTTTGCTGGCTTTCGTCAACTCTTCCCTCCGCGATCTGCAAGGAAAGAACGTAGAGCTGGATACGAAGAAACAGATTCTTTCTTCGCTGGGCATCCGCGAAGTACAAGACCCCGAAGCCAAGTTTGCCGAAGTGGTGAAGAAAGATATGTTGGTGGCCGAAGACGGTTCGCTGAAACCGTATGAAGGTGCTTTTGTCACCGGATACGAGAAAGCATACAAAGAAAAAGGTGAAGCCCATCTCTTTGTTTGCGAGGTAAATGGCGAAACAAAATATGTCATTCCTGTTTACGGAGCCGGCCTTTGGGGAGCCATTTGGGGATATGTAGCCTTGAACGAAGACAAGAATACCGTGTATGGCACTTATTTCTCGCATGCTTCGGAGACTCCGGGCTTGGGTGCGGAAATCGCTACCGAGCATTTCCAAAACGAGTTTAAAGGCAAAAACGTAATGGACGGCAATGCCATCGGGCTGGATGTCGTGAAGAACGGAAAGGTGGAAAAACCGGAATTCCAAGTCGACGGAATCTCAGGCGGTACAATCACGTCGGTAGCTGTAGGGCAGATGTTGAAGAGCTGCATGGGGCATTATACCAATTTTTTAACTACTAAATAAGGAGGACGAATATCATGGGAAATTTATTTTCGGCTAAAAATAAAGAGGTATTTTCTACTCCGATTAGCATGAACAATCCGGTAACGGTCCAGGTATTGGGTATCTGTTCTGCACTCGCCGTAACCTCTAAGTTGGAACCGGCTATCGTAATGGGACTTTCCGTAACGATTATCACGGCATTTTCCAACGTTGTTATTTCATTAATCCGTAAAACGATTCCGAACCGTATCCGTATCATCGTGCAGCTGGTAGTAGTTGCCGCTTTGGTGACGATTGTAAGTGAAGTGTTGAAAGCGTTTGCATACGATGTAAGCGTGCAATTATCCGTTTATGTAGGTTTGATTATCACGAACTGTATCCTGATGGGACGTCTCGAAGCCTTTGCCATGGCAAACGGACCATGGGAATCTTGCCTGGATGGCTTGGGTAACGGACTGGGTTATGCCAAGATATTGGTCATCGTAGCATTTATCCGCGAGCTCTTAGGTTCGGGCACATTGCTGGGATTCAATATCCTGAATTACGATGCAATCAAAGAAGCCGGATACGTGAACAACGGTTTGATGCTGATGCCGCCTATGGCATTGATTATCGTGGCTTGCCTGATATGGTACCAGCGTGCAAAGCATCCTGAATTACAAGATAAGGAATAACAAGTAAAGGAAAGACATTATGGAACATTTTTTCAGTTTATTGGTCCGCTCTATTTTTGTGGACAATATGATATTCGCGTTCTTCCTCGGTATGTGTTCGTACTTGGCTGTATCGAAGAATGTAAAAACGGCCCTCGGGTTAGGTATTGCCGTTACGTTCGTATTGGTAGTGACCTTGCCGGTCAACTATCTGCTTCAGACCAAAGTGCTTGCGGCAGACGGTATCTTGGGCATTGATTTAAGTTTTTTGAGCTTCATCCTCTTTATTGCCGTTATTGCAGCTATCACCCAATTGGTAGAAATGGTTGTAGAGCGTTTCAGCCCTTCGCTATACGCTTCTCTGGGTATCTTCTTGCCTTTGATAGCCGTAAACTGTGCGATTATGGGTGCATCTCTGTTTATGCAGCAACGCATCGGTTTGGGCGAATCCGACCCGAAATACATCGGTGATGTATGGGATTCTATATCGTACGCGTTGGGTTCGGGCCTTGGCTGGCTGTTGGCCATTGTCGGCTTGGCTGCCATCCGCGAGAAAATGGCTTACTCCAATGTGCCTGCCCCGTTGAAGGGCTTGGGCATCACTTTCATTACAGTAGGCTTGATGGCTATGGCATTTATGTGTTTCTCAGGTTTGAACATCTAATAAGGAAAGGAATAAGACAATGGACATGAATTTTATATTAGCAAGCATTGGAGTATTCCTGGTGACTATTCTGGTGTTGGTCATCATTTTGTTGGTGGCGAAAAAGTTCTTGGTAACTTCGGGTAAGGTAAAACTGACCATTAACGGAGAAAACCAGTTGGAAGTGGAATCTGGTTCGACATTGCTGAACACCTTGGCTGTAAACAATATATTCTTGTCATCGGCTTGCGGTGGAAAAGGTTCTTGCGGCCAATGCAAGTGTCAGGTGTTGGAAGGCGGAGGGGAAATCCTTCCTTCGGAAGTAGGACATTTCAGCCGTAAGCAGCAGAAAGACCACTGGCGTTTGGGATGTCAGGTGAAAGTGAAAGGCGATATGGCTATCAAAGTGCCTGAATCTGTATTGGGCGTGAAGGAATACGAATGTACCGTCATCTCGAACAAGAACGTGGCTACCTTTATCAAGGAATTCAAGGTGCAATTGCCGGCAGGCGCGCACATGGACTTTATCCCCGGCTCGTATGCACAGATTAAGATTCCGGCATTCACCATGGATTACGACAAGGACATCGACAAGTCGCTGATTGGCGATGAGTATTTGCCCGCATGGAAGAAGTTCAATATGTTCTCGCTGAAGTGCGTCAATTCCGAACCGACTATCCGTGCGTATTCCATGGCGAACTATCCGGCAGAAGGCGATGTGTTCATGTTGACTGTACGCATCGCTACACCTCCGTTCAAGCCCGACCGCAGCGGCTTTATGGATGTCAATCCGGGTATCGCTTCTTCGTATATCTTCACGCTGAAGCCGGGTGACAAGGTGCTGATGAGTGGTCCTTATGGAGATTTCCACCCGATATTCGATTCGAAGAAAGAAATGATTTGGGTAGGAGGCGGTGCCGGTATGGCTCCGTTGCGCGCCCAGATTATGCACATGACCCGTACACTGAACACACGCGACCGTGAAATGCATTATTTCTATGGTGCCCGTGCATTGAACGAAGTGTTCTATTTGCAAGATTTCCTGCAATTGGAAAAAGATTTCTCGAACTTCCATTTCCATTTGGCACTTGACCGCCCCGACCCTGCTGCCGATGCCGCAGGCGTGAAATATACTCCGGGTTTCGTACATCAGGTGATGTATGAAACATACTTGAAGAATCACGAAGCACCCGAGGACATCGAATATTATATGTGTGGTCCGGGTCCGATGTCGAATGCAGTGGTGAAGATGTTGGACAGCTTAGGAGTGGAATCCAGTTCAATCATGTATGATAACTTCGGAGGATAAATAAAAAGATGTTTTCATAACGATTCAGATATCAATGGGAGTCAGTTTTACATACTGATTCCCATTGTTTTTATAAGATTCCAAAGCGCAAAGTAAACCCGTATCCGTTTTTAAACCTGAATTAGAAGCTGTTTTGAATTTATCGTGCGATGATTTGGGATGAGTTTTTGAGGC
>URCM01000108.1 GCA_900546355.1 uncultured Bacteroides sp. | reverse complement strand
AAATGCCTCAAAAACTCATCCCAAATCATCACACGATAAATTCAAAACAGCTTCTGAATGTAGGGTAGGGGAAGAAAATGTACAAAATGAATCGGCTCTTCCTCGCTATAAGCGAATTATGAGCCGTTATTTATTAACGTAGTTTCAGGAAGTTTTGTCAGGGTGAAACTTTTGTTTTGGCCTGATAAAACTCAAGTATCCGTTTGAGGAAACTGGAAAAACGACCGCCCGTTTCAAACCGTGCAGGGATAGCTTGGTTGAAGCGGGCGGTCGTGCCTGTGTATGTATGCTTTTATTTTTTCTTTTCTTCCGCTCTTCCACTATCGACAATCATCTGGCGGATGTGTTGGTTGAAGTCGGTGAGACTCATCAGTTTCTCTAAGGTAATATGCATCCGCCAACGCCAGTAATGGCGGGGATTGGCAGGGACGTTGATGCGTTCTGCGTCAATGTCGGGATTGCGCACGGTTTCATCCATTGAAGTCCAGTCTTGCCACGCCAGGATGCAGAGCATGGAAGGACATTGCAAGTGACGGCGGATGATTTCTTCGCAAAGCCAGCCGGGCGCTTCTTCGGGTGTTTTGCCCCAATAATGCAGTTCGTCATGATAGAAGCGGTTGGTGGTGGCAGGGTCTTCTTTCCACCAGCCGCGTAGGGTCGTCATGTCGTGGGTGCCGATGGTGCAAACCGACAGGTATGGATAGTTTTCCAATCTGCCGAACTCCCTGCCCGGATTCTTTGGCATCCGCTGGATTTCGAGGGAGAGTATCTGTAATTGGTTCATTACCCAAGGCACACAGCCAGGCACCATTCCGAGGTCTTCTCCGCATACCAACATCGAAGTAGCTTGCAGCAGAACGGGTAGTTTCTTCATGGCTTCGTGATACCAGAACTCGTTATGGCGCTGGTAATAGTAGTGGTCGTACAAGCGGTTGAATGCCTGCTGTTCCTTGGCGGAGAGGTGAAGAAAGGCAGGAGCATTTTGCACGGCGATGCGCGGGTGATATTTGTTCGGGTCGTCGCGGTCAGCGATGAAGAGTACATCGCTGATGAGTGAGTATAGTTTTTCGCGTATGTCTGTGCTTGCTTCATCGGTTTTGCCGGCAAAGTAGGCTTGTATTTTGCGTTGGGTGTTAAATTCGGGGCGGAAGGCGTAACGTCCGTTGTGCATACGGCGTAGGAAAGTATGACGGATTTCGTGTCCGTTTTCACCGAAGAGTGTGTCGATTAATGTATCATTGATGTACGGGCGGGTCATGCTTTCCTTGTCGAATTCCAGTCCGAAGCTTTGTATCTCTTCTTGTGTCATCGGGAGCGAGGGTACAAATTGTCCTAATAATCCGTGTACAGCGTGATACGGAATTTCCCAAATGCGGAAGAAGCCAAGGATGTGGTCGATGCGGTAAGCGGTGAAGTATTCCGCCATCTTACGGAAGCGACGTTGCCACCATCGGTAGCCATCTTTCTCCATTACTTGCCAGTTATAGGTAGGCATTCCCCAGTTTTGTCCGTTGACAGAGAATGCGTCGGGTGGTGCTCCGGCCTGCCCGTTCATGTTGAAATAATAAGGTTCTACCCATGCTTCTACGCTGTTACGGCTGATACCGATAGGGATGTCACCTTTTACGATTACGCCGTGGTTGCGTCCGTAGGTACAGGCATCGAGCAGTTGGATGTGCAGCAGGTATTGCAGGAAGTAGTAGAATGTTATTTCTGTGTGGTACGGACTTTCGGGGTTTGCCATTTCGCGGACACGTTCTGCCTGATAGACACTGTCTTTTCCCCATTGGCGGAAATCGGCAGTGCCATTTTGGTCGCGTAAGCAACAGAATGCAGCATAGGGCAGCAACCATTCTTCATTCTTCTGCAGGAATTCTTTAAATTGAGGTGTCGTTACTATCGTCGTTTCTTTTTGCAGGAAGATGTCGTGTAGGTATTTCCGTTTCAGTTGGTTTACTTTCTCGTAGTCTACTTGCGATAAAGCGTTGAGGGTGATGCGTTGTCGCTCGAAAGCTTTCATTTCCTGTTCGTCTTTCAGCATGGGCAGTTGGCGGAGATCGATGTACATGGGATGGAGAGCGTAGATGGAAATGGCGTTATAAGGATATGAATCCATCCATGTGCCGGTCATGGTAGTATCGTTGATGGGTAATATCTGTACCGCCTGTTGCCCGGTTTCTATCGCCCAAGTAATGAGCTTTTTCAAATCGCCGAAGTCGCCTACACCGCAGCTGCCTTCCGAGCGGAGAGAGAATACCGGTATAGCGGTTCCTGCTATACGGTAAGGGGGGCGGTTGAAAAAGACTTCTGCTTCTGCGGGTAAGTAAGTCTCGCCTCGTTGCAGCGAACGTATCTGGAAGAGGCGGTTGGGGCGTGTTTCCCATTCCTTGACAGCTCCGGTCTTTTCGTCGATAGCCACGAATTTGTATTCGAAAGGAGATTTCAGTGTCGAAGCATCTAAGGTTAGCTGCCATACGTTAGGGGCTGCTTCGCGCATTCGTATGGGACGGCAATATTCCCAATTTCCTAATGCATTGCAGCTGCCGATGATTCCTAATTCCAAGCCTTGCGGACGCAATCCCGGGCAAAGGGCACGGAAGGTGACGCAGCTTCCTACGTTGTTGCTTAGCCTGTTGGGCGATGCAGATACATAGCCGTCATTGAAGGCTGAACTGTACCGGTAGTTTTCGGCGGGGAGGTCACGCCAACAGTCTTCGATAAGGTATTGGTGTTGTTGCGCATTTCCTTGGTAGACGGCATGTGGGATAGCTCCTAATTCTTTGCGGATACATACATCATCGCGGAATATGCCGTAGCGGTATAAAATGATTTGTTCCGTGTCGGAAGGGGAATAGTCACAGCTCCCTTGCCATTGGCTTCCGTCGCGGGTGGAAAGCGGGAGAGGGTGTGATTCGTCTTCTTGAAAGATGACACGCACGTCTTCTCCCCAAACGGTATGGTATTGGATGCGGAATCTGAGTTTCATGTTCATTCGTTATAATTGGTTTGTTACTCCAAATATAGGGAATAATGTGGAAATGCGCAAATAAAAAAGCTCCGGAAACCTGAGGTTACCGGAGCCTCCCTTGTTGCAAGATGTGGGGTTAGGACTTTAAATGTTATTGATGAAGTGAATAAAACCGCTTATGCGTCAATGTTCGCATAAGTGGCGTGTTTCTCTATGAATTCGCGGCGTGGGGCTACGTCATCACCCATCAGCATGGAGAAGATGTAATCAGCGTCTGCCGCATTTTCGATGCTGACTTGTTTTAAGATACGTGTTTCCGGATTCATGGTGGTTTCCCATAATTGTTCCGGATTCATTTCACCCAAACCTTTGTAGCGTTGGGTATGGATGCCGTTCTCGGTTCCGTCGCCGTATTTTTGCATGAATGCCTGACGTTCTTCATCGGTATAGCAGTATTCGCTCACTTTTCCTTTCGAGCATTTATACAAAGGAGGATTGGCGATATACAAGTGTCCGCCTTGGATGATTTCGGGCATATAGCGGTAGAACAGGGTCATGATGAGGGTGTCGATGTGGGAACCATCGACATCGGCATCGGTCATGATGATGACCTTGTTGTAACGCAGTTTCTCGATATTCGCTTTCTTGCTGTCTTCCGAATCGTCTACGCCGAATCGTACGCCCAAGGCCTGGATGATATTGTTTACTTCGTCGCTTTCGAATGCTTTGTGCCACATGGCTTTCTCTACATTCAGGATTTTACCTCTCAGGGGCAGGATGGCTTGGAACTGGCGGCTTCTTCCTTGTTTGGCCGAACCGCCTGCCGAGTCACCCTCGACGAGGAACAGTTCGCATTCTTCGGGCGTGCGGCTGGAGCAGTCGGCTAGTTTACCCGGAAGTCCTCCGCCGCCCATCGGGCTTTTGCGTTGCACCGATTCGCGCGCCTTGCGGGCTGCAATACGGGCTGTAGCGGCTAAGACCACTTTGTCTACGATGAGCTTGGCTTCTTTCGGATGTTCTTCCAGATAATTGGTCAGCGCTTCGCCTACGGCTTGGTTGACCGCGCCGCTCACCTCGTTGTTTCCCAGCTTGGTCTTGGTTTGTCCTTCGAATTGCGGTTCGGCTACCTTTACCGAGATTACGGCAATCAAACCTTCACGGAAGTCTTCGCCCGATATTTCTACTTTCGCTTTTTCCAACGCCTTGCTGTCTTCGGCGTATTTTTTCAATACACGGGTCAGTGCAGTGCGGAAACCAGCTTCGTGCGTACCTCCTTCAATGGTGTTGATGTTGTTTACGTACGAGTGCAGGTTTTCGCGGAAACCTGTGTTATACATGATGGCGCATTCGATGGGGACGCCTTGCTTCTCGGTGTTCAGGTAGATAACGTCGTCAATCAGCGGCGTGTTCGATGAGTTGAGGAAACGCACGAACTCTTTCACTCCTTCTTCCGAATGGAATACTTCCTGTTTGTATGAACCGTCTTCTTCGGTTTCGCGCTTGTCGGTCAATGTTATTGTTATACCTTTGTTCAGGTATGCCAGCTCGCGCATACGTGCCTGAAGGATGTTATATTTGTATTCGGTGACGGTGAATATCGATGCATCGGGCCAGAACGTCTGCCGTGTTCCGGTGAGGTCGGTTGTCCCGATTTCTTTTACCGGATAAAGGGGTTTGCCACAGGCATATTCTTGCTGGTAAATCTTTCCGTTGCGGAATACGTTGGTTATCATGTGAGTAGACAACGCGTTTACACACGACACACCTACGCCGTGCAGACCGCCGGATACTTTATACGAACCTTTGTCGAATTTACCTCCGGCATGGAGGACAGTCATGACTACTTCCAGTGCCGACTTTTTCTCCTTTTGGTGGAAATCAACGGGGATACCACGGCCGTTGTCTTGTACGGTGATTGAATTGTCTTCGTTGATGGTTACTTCTATGTGGGTGCAATAACCGGCAAGTGCTTCGTCGATAGAGTTGTCTACCACTTCGTATACCAAGTGGTGCAATCCTTTTTCACTAATGTCGCCGATATACATGGCGGGACGCTTGCGTACGGCTTCCAGTCCTTCCAAAACTTGGATGCTGCTTGCCGAATACGTGCTTCCGCTGTTTGGGGTCAGTTCTTCGCTCATTTCTTTTTATATTCTACTGTTTTTTTGAACGGTCAAAGTTACAAATTTTCTTTGAAATTCTGCTTCTTTGGCTCCCTAAAAATGCTGAAAATAGCAGATAGGGAGATAGGAAAGACACACTGAGGTTGACGTATGCAAAGTTGACGTCTTTCTGAATGAATAAAGACGGCTATAAACGACAAAAGGTTGAATCGGTAAAGATTCAACCTTATTATCTTTTTGGCGCTTGATGACTTAAGCCAACTTGGCGATGTGGGCAGCCAATTTAGACTTCAAGTTAGCAGCTTTGTTCTTGTGGATAATGTTACGCTTTGCTACTTTATCCAAAATCTTTTGTACTTGCGGATACATTGCTACTGCTTCTGCTTTGTCAGTAGTCATACGAAGTCTCTTCACTGCTGTACGCATTGTTTTAGCATAATATCTGTTGTGAAGTCTTCTCTTTTCAGTTTGTCTGATTCTCTTAATAGATGATTTGTGATTTGCCATCTCGACTAATCTTTAAATATTGTTCGTGATTCTGTTTGTTATGTAGCCCGTGGGAGAATCGAACTCCCCTTTCAAGAATGAAAATCTTGCGTCCTAACCGATAGACGAACGGGCCATCCTTGATGCTACGAGGATAGGTGTCTCTCGTTTGCGGATGCAAAGGTATGAAGTTTTTTTATTCCTGCAAAACTTTTGGCGAAAAAAATGCGTATCTTTGTCAATCATGAATGAAGAATGACAGTCAATCGGAAATAAAATGCAGAGAATCAGTTGTCATGCGTAGTGGAGCATTCCGGATATGTCCATACGGATACATGCGAAATCCTTCATTACGGGATGGCAATACAGGGGGGTGCAAACTATCATTCTTTTTCATCATTCATTATTCATCATTCATATATGTTACAGAAGTACAGAGGAATCGTATTACATACGTTAAAATACAATGACCGGTCGAACATTGCGCACATCTATACAGAGCAAGGAGGGCGGATGTCTTTCCTGTTTCCAGCCCAACGGTCGCGCAAGTCGTTGGTGAGGCAAGTGTTGTTCCAGCCTTTGTCGTTGGTCGAGTTTGAAGCGGAGGTGCGTCCGCGTGCCGGTTTACATCCCATTCGTGAAGCAAAGGCATGGCAGGTGTTCCAGTCTTTGCCTTACGACCCGTTCAAGTCGGCCATCGCCATGTTTTTGTCCGAGTTCCTTTACCGGGTGTTAAAAGAAGAGGGGGTCAACCCGCCGTTGTTTGCCTACTTGATTCATTCGGTGCAGTGGTTGGATGCGTGCGAACGGAGTTTCGCCAATTTCCATTTGGTTTTCTTGATGCGTCTGTCTCGCTTCTTAGGCCTGTATCCCAATTTGGACGGTTATGCCGAAGGATGTTGTTTCGATTTGCTGAACGCTTGTTTCGTATCCGAACCTCCTGCGCATGGGATGTTTGTGTTTCCCGATGAGGCTTCGCGTATCCGTAACCTGATGCGTATGAATTATGAAACAATGCATCTCTTCGGCATGAACCGTATGGAGCGTAACCGTTGCTTGGACATGTTCACCGAGTACTACCGTCTTCATTTACCTGATTTCCCCGAATTGAAATCGCTTCGGGTGCTTCAGGAAATCTTTTAGGAAATTCAAAACGGCTTTCAGGGAAATGACAGGTGTCATTCCTTAGGGCTGTATGACTTTCTCGGGTGCGCCGAAGTAGCTCGGATGCTGGTTGTCGGGATTGACAATGATACGCTCAAGCACGATTTCGGGGTCGGTCATAAAGATTCTCAGGGTGTGCATACCTGCTTCTTTCACGTTGAGTTTTACAGTAAGCCAACGTTGGTTGTCGAATACTTCGGTGCGGCGCGCTTGTCCTTTCCCGATAAACCTGATGCTTCTGTCTTGTTCAGGCAATGGCTTTAGATTGGGCGACTGAGCCAAGTTGGCAGGAGTATATTCGCCGAATGTGTCTACAAATCCTTGACGGGCATCTATCACTTCCGGTGTCTCGTTGTCTATTGCCACAGCGATGCGCAGACCTCTTTCAGGGTTGATATCTTGTGTGGGTAAGATACCGATGCAGAGCGATACGGTTCCGGTGTCGGAAAGTAGTACTTGGTATTCCAGCCGCGGTGCATCCTCAGGTTGTGTGCTGGCTGCCGTAACCGGTTGGATGCCCATGCAGGCAGTCCCTCTTCCTAAGTCGGGCAAGGCAGTCCATGCGGCTTCTTTTCCCGGCACATTCTTATTATATAAATGTGCAGGAATAGAGAATTCGCTTCCGCTCAGATTCCCGAAATAGGGTTGGCTGTTTTCTGGCTTTTTACCATTTATGGCACGTAGGCTGACTGGTATTTGCGTGTTTCCGCTTTGGATAGTCAGGCTCGCTTCATGCGTTCCGTAAGGAAGGGCCTGCCAGTCGATGTTGACCGAAAGGCGTTCTTCGTTGCTTACCGTTCCTTGGGTCTTGTTTATCTTTACCCAAGGCTGTGAGGCAGTAACGGTAAAGTCGAAACTGCCTTTGCCGCGATTGAAGAGGTCAATGTAATGGCTTGTATCAATCAAGGCATCGAATGTCGGAAGTTCCAGTTTGCCTGTTTTTTCCGTAACCTCACTTCCTTCCACGCTGACGCCTATAGCCGGAGCCTCTTGCGGGATGACTTGTTTTTGCTTTGGTAGAATCGCTTTTTCGGGCATGGACCATCGGGTATATCCGATGTGAATATCCGACATCATGTTTTTCCATTTGCCGTTGGCCAATGTGTCGTTGTAATATTGGCTGAGGCGTTGGTCTCTTTCGAACAAGGCTTCTGCTTGCCGGGCATAATCATTGGCAGATAGTCTGCCTTGTTGGGCATAGAGGTGATTTTTGCCTGTAGCCAAATAGATGCGGGCAATGCCGGAAGAAGCGACGGCAGGATAATACACCAGTTGAAAATAAGCGTCCTGTGCTTCTGTCGGAATATGTGCTTTCACTGCCTCGGTCTTTTCTTCCAGTTCTTTCCACAATCGTTCTGTACGGTCTGTTTCGTGGTAATTTACAGTACTGAATATGTAGGGTGTCTGCACTTCCGCTTTGCGCCACAGATTGTATTTCGGATATTTTGAAACAATGTCCGCTATTTCTTCGGCGTATTCGTCACCAAAATTCTGTGCCGCCCATTCCCAGGTGTAGTCGTCTGTCTTGTCGGCTGGGATGTTATCGGGGTTCCATGCATAGCGTAGGATGAAGTCAATGGGAAGTTCTTTGGGCTTCAGGTCACCCACATTGATAACCCACAGGTCATCAATGCCGGTTTCGTAAGCAAGGTGGAACTGTTCTCTCAATTTAGGTATGGGGCTTGTGTTCACCCAACGGTCGTTCCACGGTCCGCCGTTCATGTCAATGTGATAATATAATCCCATTCCACCTTTGCGGTTCTTTTCTTTTAGTGGTCCGGTGCGCCGGAGGTATCCCCAGTTGTTGTCACAGAAAAGAAGAAGTACATCATCGGGGACGGTAAAGCCTTTGTCGTAATAGCGTTGCACCTCGGTGAAGATAGCCCATAGTTGCGGCACCTCCGACGGGTCTTTCCCGTATACTTCTCCGATGATTTGGCGTTGTCCTTCTACGACGTCGCGCAATACCTTCATGTTTTCTTCGTCATCGCCTTTGCCCATCGCTACGTCGCCGTCACCGCGCATGCCGATGGTGATAAGGTTGTCGAAGTCCTTATTACGTTCCAATCCCTCGCGGAAGAACTGGTCAAGGTTTTTCTTGTTGGTGGCATAGTCCCAGGCACCGACTTCTTTCCGCCGCTTGGTGTATTCTTTGTGGGCGCGCATCATCGGTTCGTGATGTGAAGTACCCATGATAATGCCATATTTGTCTGCCACGACTGGGTTCTGCGGGTCGTCTTCATTGAAAGCGGTAGCCCACATGGCGGGCCAGAAATAGTTTGCTTTCAGGCGCAACAAGAGTTCGAACAAATGTCCGTACATACTCGAGTTCAATCCGCCGAACTGGGCTGAAGCCCATCCGCCGAACGAAGGCCATTCGTCGTTGATGAAGATGCCGCGGTATTTTACCTTGGGTGAAGGTTGGATATAGGTTCCGGCTTCGACATAGAGCGACGTGCTTTTGCGTACCGGTACGTCTGCCCACCAGTACCAGGGCGATACGCCGATTTTTTCAGAGATGTCGTAAATGCCGTAGATGGTGCCACGCTTGTCGCTTCCCGCTACAATCAGATGCTCATCTACGGTTTGTATCAAAAAAACGATTCCCATTGTCCTTCGACCGCGGAAACATCCAGTTTCCCCTCGGCGATGAGTTGGTCAATCAGCGGACTGTGTCCTATGGTACCTATAATGATGGATTGGGGCGTGGGCGAATCGCTTTGGGTCAATTGCGGTGTGGCGCCAGAAACGTTGCGGATATCGTTTGCCAGATCACCCGCCGCACGGATAACTCCCTCCCAGTCGCTGGGAGAGACACAGAGGGTCGTGGCTTTCCCTGCTGCCGCGATGCAGAAAGCGTCTGACGACTTTTCGTATCGGACGTACTGGGGCAGCGTGCTGAGCAGGTCGGTTTTTACCGGTTTGTCCTTGCTGCCGGTACATCCTGCCGTTAAGAAGATGCTAAGGATAAAAAGAAGTTGTTTCATTGTTTGATGTGATTTAAAAGGTTTATAATAAGAAGCTGTTTTGAATTTCTCCAAAAAGTTTTTCTTGGCTTGATGTATCCG
>URCM01000107.1 GCA_900546355.1 uncultured Bacteroides sp. | reverse complement strand
CGGATACATCAAGCCAAGAAAAACTTTTTGGAGAAATTCAAAACAGCTTCTAAATGAAATGCGAATAATTCATTCAAAAGTTGTTCTAATGAACAAAATTCTCAAAGCATACTTTTCTACTGTGGATCAGGGACAAGGCAGCATTGATGCTTCCTTGCCAATTTGGCAAGGAGTGCTTTTTCTTTCTGCTGTTGCCTAACCCTGTAGTTTTCTTGCCCCAGCTCTATGAAATCCGTCCCCTTGGTGAGTACGTTCCAGTAGCAGATTGCCAGTTTTCTACAGACTGCGACAATAGCTTTCCCGGTTCCGGCTTTTGCCGCTATCCGGTGATAGAAAGCGGCCAGGGCCGTTTTGCCTTGCGAGATGGAAGACACCACTTTCTTAAATGCCTGCGCCGCATGGCTTTTTATCCGGTCGGTGCGTAAAGAAATGATGACTCCCCCGGTTATTTTGTTATGGGGCGTAAAGCCAAGATAAGAGGCGAAGCATTTGGCGGAGGGGAATCCTTTTCCTTGATACGGCGCACATACTTTGCTACGTTGTCGGGCTTCTTTACCAAAGGAAAGATGATACCATCCTCACCGTTCTCCGGTCTTGGAGGAAGTAAGGAAAGAGCCAAAGTGTTGAGTGGAACGCTAACGGACGCTTGGTCTTGTGCTGGATGATGGAAACCATCCGCACGCCGTTCACGTCCTTGATGTCGCTCCACCGCAAGTGCTGCATATCACCGAGCCGAAGTCCCGTCATGCACGAGAACAGGAACGCTTTCTTCACGATGTCATATCGGCACGGAGTGGCAATCAGCGTCCGCAGTTCCTCTATGGTCAGGAACTCGCGCATGGCACTTTTCTTTTGTGGCTTCTCTTTTGCGTCCAACAGTTTGAACGGGTTGTTGTCAATCAGCCCCTCGCGGACTGCCATGTTCAAGGCGGCGGCCAAGCGGTTCATGAAGATGCGGCAGGTGGTGCTGCCCAAGGTCTTTTTCCCGTTGTTGAACGTGCAGGTTTTCAGAAAGGCGATGAAGCCCTTGCAGAAATCCTTGTCCACCTCTTTCAGGGCAAGGTTAGGCTTCCCTATATATAATAGGTATTGTTCCACCCTTGCCTGCGCGTTCCGCTTCGACCTCATGCTTGCCGGGGTAAGGCCGTTCTCATCCTTTGTGTACTTCTCCACCCAAGCGGCAAGCGTCATCCGTCCCTTTTTCACGTTCTCCCAATTCACAAGGCCGTGCCGCTGGATGTCGAGAGGATGCGCTCAGCCTTGATTTGCTCGGCCTGTTTGAACGGTTCTTGTTCTGCAACTTGGCGGCTGCGTTCACTTCCGGCACAAGGTAGAGTTTCAAGCCTTCTTTCTTCCTTGCGTCCATGTAATACATGTCAAGATACAGGCTTACATTGCCGTTGTTGAGCCTCTTTTCGCGTATGCGGACAGGCTCTTTACTTTTTGATTTCTTTCTTCTTCCGTCCCATTTTCTTTTCTGTGTTATCCGTTTCTTGAATTTGTTACTATATTGTTTAGCAATTATTTATGCGCAACACAAAGATAAATCCGAAAGGGACAAAAACGGGACAAAAAGCGCACGAAAATATCTCAATTTAGGCAAATATAACGGTTTAATCAAAAATTAGCAGATACTCATAACTGACTATCAATCAGTTCGATTTGACCGATTTCGTTATATTTGATTTCCTATGGTTTTACCCGTTTGCGATAATTGGTGGATTCCGTGGAGTCACAGCGCAGGCTTCTTCTGGAAGCGACACGAAAAAAACGAAGATATAGGGTAAGTGTTTTGTTCTACAGGGTTGTTATATAAATGATTTTGTTTGTCTACGCTGTAGACGGAGCAAAAGTATTTTATAAACTAACCCTAATTTAATGTGAGACCTTAAAAAACGAGTATGAGAAGCGGAAAATCTTGTGGAATCTTATTCCGGGCATGGGCATTGTCTATGCTTGTCGTAATGCCGTGGCAATTTGTGGCGGCGGAATCTCGATGTGTTGAAGAGGAAAATGTTTGGATAGATGATTATGCTGGTGCCGTGTCGGGCGTAGTTCGTTCGGCGGCTGGAGCCGAGAACGGTACCACATTGACCGTGCGTAATGGCAAAGCGGCTACGGGCTATGTGCGCGTAGAGTTATCCGAGGCTGTTGATACGGATTTACAGGTGACTTTTGCGATAAGTGATGCGGCACTGGCGGTTTATAACGAAGTAAATGGTTGTACTTATACCACGTATGACAGAGCGGAGTTGGCAAAAGACGGGAAAGTAACTATCCCGGCAGGTCAGCGTCAGTCGGATTATGTAGCGGTACGTATTCCGGCAGGTGGGAAAGGTGATGCTGTTGCAATTACGGCTACTTTCGACAAACCTGGCATGAAGAGTGAACCGTTCGTTTATCGGGTATCCGAGATGAACGCCCCTGTGTATGATAAGCCTCTGAAGAACTTATGTTATATAGAGGTCAACAACGAGAATCCGTTGAATGCAGGTGAATATACATTGTCGGACGGCAAACCGTTTTTTGATATTGTGAGTGTATTTGCGGCAAATATAAATCTTAATGAGGAAGGAAAACCGTATATCCATTGCAATGACCAGGTGACTTTTGTCTTGCGCCATGCCGATGAAATCATCCGTCCGTTGCAAGCGAAGGGTATCAAGGTACATTTGTCTATTTTGGGCAATCATGACGATGCCGGAATGCGTAGCTTGAGTGAAGAAGGTGCGAAAGCGTTTGCTCAAGAGTTGAAGATGTATGCTGATATTTATGGTTTTGACGGTTTTGACTTTGACGATGAGTATTCATCGTATGCAGAAAACAATTTCAAGGGAAGTGCCGTGTCGGGACCGAATGTCGTAGCTTCGGTCGGCGAATGTACGAGTGCCAATTATACCAAATTGATGGAGGCTTGCCGTGAATGGTTGCCGAAAGGTGAAAGCACTTTTGGTATTTATTGGTATACCGATAACGACCAGCCGGTCGGAGCGCACCTGGAGGATTTGATAGATTACGCTGTATATGGAGCGTATGGTGCTTTCGATGAATACAGGCAACAAGAGCTGAGTAATTCTATCGAGGCTCCGTATGCCATAACGTTGAGTGGATTAGACGCGACGGGAGGGATGAAGGCGGTTTCTGTCAACGAGGAATATTTGAGGAAAGTAAAAGACGGGGAGTACGGTTATTTCGCGTTTTATGATTTGAAATCGAACCGGGTATATACCAAAGAATTTAATCAAGTTGCGAAGATTTTATGGGAAGGGCAGACAGTAAAATGGACTGGGAATGTATATGCGCGTACTGAAATGGTTCCTGTAAAGTATTCCGTTTTGTCTGAAGGTAAGTGAAGATTGTTTTTCTGGATAAGTAGCTTTGCATGGCGTGAGAAATGTAAATACTCTCTACCTGTTGTTTAATAGATAAATAAAGTGAGAAGGCCGGAGTCTGTGTGTGACGCATAGTTCCGGTTTTTTTTTAGTGCTTCATGTTTTTGTAGGCACAAAAAAACGATATTCATCTTTTTATGAATACCGCCGGCTTCCGAAAGAACCCCCATTGATAGGGTTCTTGTTTCATCTTCATTCAGTTGTTTGTGTTTGTTGTTATCCTTTTTACCTTTTCTTTTTACCTCAAAGCAAAACTAATTTTACCTATTGGATGTAATTCCTGAAAACTACCTTTTTACTAATACCTAAAAAACAAAAACATCTAATTACCTCTTAATCTAATACCTTTTCTTTTGCTTTGAATCTTTTTACCTATATATGTTTCTACTATCTATTAGTTTGTGCTTACTGGTTTCACAACCACAGTGCAAAGGTATGGCTTTTTCTTGTATCTGCAATAAGAGTGAGAGAATTATTATAAAAAATGCTATATTTCTTGATGTAAATCATCTCGTCCGTTCTGTGATATGTCCGAAAATGGGCTTTTGTGTGCGGAAACAGTGCCTGTGTGTGCGGTAACGGTTTGTTTTTATAGCAGAATGGTTGGCTTTTGCTGCTGTTTTGTGCTTGTTTAAAACGTAACTTAAATGTGCGTGTTTTGTCTGAATTGTTAAAAAGAATCTTTTAGCCTCAGGATTCGCTGGTTGCTGCTCCCGCGAAATTCCAAGTGTGGAGAGTAAAGCGATTTATCGAACCTGCCGTCCACTAAGACATCGATATAGGCAAGAATGGGATGCCGGAGCGGATCGGCGAGCAACTCCTCATACGTATATCCGGTATAGCACCAGATGTTCAGTCCGGTTTGTTCGCGAAATAGCCGGATAACGGGCAGGAAGGCTTTCGGATTATAGAACGGGTCGCCTCCGGAAAAAGTGATGCCATCCAATAAAGGGTTGGCGTTGATTTGGGCAATCATTTCATGAATGGCTGTATCGGTCAAAGGAGAACCAGCCAATGGATTCCAGGATTCAGGGTTATGGCATCCTTTGCAATGATGGCTGCATCCTGCAAGGTAAATGGAGAACCGGATGCCCTCGCCATCCACAATGGTTTCGGGGTATGTATATAGATAATGGAGCATGGCTCTTGAGGGTTGATAGTCGATAATTAATAGCTTTGTAATGTGCCGGCAAAATAGCGTAAAGCCAAGAGGAACTGTTTTGGATTTCTACAAAAAGTTTTTCTCATCTTGATGCTTTCGTGTGCGCTTTGGATGGTTTTTTGTCCTTTTCGTTTCTGTTCCGGCTATTTTTCCCACCACAGAATTGAAAATGTCTAAAAACTCCTCCCCAATCATCACACGAAAACGGATACATCAAGCAAGAAAAACTTTTTGGAGAAATTCAAAACAGCTTCTTAACGGTTCATTGTTTAATGGTGTTTTATGCGGTCGCGTTCTTCGGCGCGTTTGGCCGAGTTCCAGCTGCTTAAGTCTCCGGTAAGATAGCCAGTGATACGCCGCATACGGAGGATGTTCTCGCTATTACATATCGGACATCTATCGTAAATGACTCCACGATAACCGCAATTATGGCAGGTGTCTACCGGATGGTTGATAGAACCGTATCCGATACCCTCATCGTGCATTACCTTGACAATTTTGGCGATGGCGCGCACGTTCTTCTGTGCTTCGCCGTCCAGTTCCACGTAGGTGATGTGTCCGCCGCGTGTCAAAGCGTGGAAAGGGGCTTCGCGTTTGATTTTCTCTACGATGCTGATAGGTTCTTTTACATCCACATGGAATGAATTGACGTAATAATCACGGTCGGTTACGCCGGGGATGATGCCGTATTTCTTGCGGTCGATGCGGGTAAAACGTCCCGAAAGTCCTTCGGCAGGTGTTGCCAGTACCGAATAATTCAATCCATATTTCTGTTTCAGCTTATCCGCCACACGGTTCATCTCCTCTACCGCTTCGTAGAGAGTGTCCCATGCTTTGCGGTTGTGTCCGTGTCCTTCTCCATAAAGAGCCACCATTGCATTGTGTCCGCCGATAAAGCCGATGCCCAAGGTACCTTGTTTCAGTACGTCGCCTACTTCATCGTTCGGGTTTAGCCTGCCTCCGCCTTTCCATACGTCGTTGCTCATCATGAAGGGGAATTGGCGGACAAGGGCGGTGCGTTGGTATTGGTAGCGCACATAAAGTTGTTCACCGATGAATTCCGCCATCCGGTGTACCGATTGTAAGAACAACTTTCTGGCGCATTGCTCCATGGCTTCCCGATTGTTTTCGCCTGCGGTACGTTCGGCTTCCCGATGTGCTTCAATGGCGAGGCGGGGCAGGTTCATTGTGGTAAACGAAAGGTTTCCACGTCCCAAGCTGGTTTTTTCGCCGTTCAGGTTTTCGAACACTCGGGTACGGCATCCCATTGTTGCCAGTTCGTAGCGATAACGTTTCGGGTCGTTCTTGTCCCATTTTTCGTTCTGGTTGAACGGGGCATCAAGGAACATGAAGTTAGGGAAGAGGGCTTTTGCCGTGGTTCGGCAGGCTTTCAGGAAGAGGTCGAAGTTGGGGGTTTCGAACGTCATTCCTCCGTTCAGTGCCGATTCAAAGTCGGTCATCGCCTTCTGGTAGTCGGCTTCCGAATAAGATACGCCGTCCTTTATCTTAAAGATTTGGATAGGGAATACCGGCACTTCTCCTCGTGTGCCCAGTCCTTCCACCGTAGCTTTCAGCAATTCTTCGATGACCATCCGTCCTTCGGCTGAGGTGTCCGTTCCGTAATTGATGGAACTGAACACCACTTGATTGCCTCCGCGCGAATGCATCGTGTTCAGGTTATGGATGAATCCCTCCATCGCCTGATGCGTGTCTTTGCGCACTTGCTTGTGGGCAGCGTGCAGGATGTGTGCCAATTCTTCCTCGGTGAGAACGATGCTTTGGTTTGCCAGTGCGGAAAGAAATGCCGTCCGGGCTTCTTTTGCCGGTTCGATGGAAACAAGATGTGTGTGCACCTGTGTCGCTAAGTTTTTTTCATCGATGGTGTTTCCTTTCATGTCCATATAGAAGGTAATGCCTGTTACGATGGCTTTCTGATAGCTTTTCAATACGCCTTTCGCCATGAAGAAGTCGAAGGCGGGGATGGCCTGGCCTCCGTGTTGCTCGTTCTGGTTGGTTTGGAAAATGATGGTTGCCAGCGTGGCATAGCTTTGGATGGACTGGGGTGTGCGGATGCTTCCGTTCTTTGTGTGGAAGCCGCGCTCGAACAAGTCGTCCAAATCATATTGGATACACGTGGTGGTCTTGGTGGGGTAATAATCCAAGTCGTGAATATGGATATCCCCTGTGCGGTGCGCTTCGGCATATTGCTTGGGCAAGAGGTATTTGTACGTATAGTCTTTGGTGACTTCCGAGGCGAAGGTCATCATCTGTCCGGCAGGCGTATGGCTCGACATATTGGCGTTGCTCAGGTTCACATCGTTTTTGTCTATTGCCACGATGCCATCCATGATGTGCTTCATTTGCGTCTTGCGTTCGCGTTCGGTGTTTCGCCATTGGCGGTAGATGATGTATTTCTTAGCCACTTCGGGCTGCACTTTCATCAGCTCGTTCTCTACGAGGTCCTGTATTTCTTCTACTTCCAATATGGGGTGTTCGAAGTGGGCGATGACCCGTTGTGTGATTTCTTCGATAAGTTGCTCCTGGTTTTCCAGTCCGGTAGCTTGGAATGCTTTCCCGATAGCGTTCGAGATTTTAGAAGCCGAAAAGCTTTCTTGCTTTCCGTCCCGTTTGATGATGCAAATGTCTGTTGCGTTCATGTCGTGTTGCTTTTATAAGGGTTGGACAAACAGTTGCAAAGGTAATGATTTGGATGATTATTTCAAATTCGAAATTCTAATTGTTATCTAAATTGGACAACTTTGAAAAATAAAAACGGCGTTACACGTATGTGTAACGCCGTTTTGTGGATAACTTAATTTAAAATAAGATTCTTCTATTTGAAAAATCAGATAATGTTTATATTAGGAAGGATTTACTGGCTCCAACCCCATTCCTTTTGCCTTTTCCAGCATAAATTGGAAGGCAGCATCGTGTTCGTTGGGGATGATACCGTCGAGGATGGCATCTTTTATCGCGCTTTTCAGTTCACCTATTTCCCGACACGGGTGCAGGTTGAATATGCGCATGATTTCTCCTCCGTCTACAGGAGGTTGGAAATTGCGGATGCGGTCTTTCTCTTCCAAGTCCTTCAGCTTTTGTCGTACCAGCTTGAAATTGTCGAGGAAACGTTGTTTGCGTGCTTCGTTTTTCGACGTGATATCCGCTTCGCAGAGTGTCATCAGGTCGTCGATATCATCTCCGGCTTCAAATAACAGACGGCGTACTGCCGAGTCGGTCACTACGTCATCGGCTATTACGATGGGACGCATGTGCAGTCCCACCAGCTTTTGTACGTACTTCATTTTTTCATTCATCGGCAATTTCATCCGGCGGAAAATTTCGGGCACCATTTTCTCGCCTACATAATTATGGTTATGGAAAGTCCAGCCCAGGCGCGGATCCCAGCGTTTGGTGCGTGGCTTGCCGATGTCATGCAGCAGGGTAGCCCAGCGCAGCCAAAGGTTGTCCGATACTTTCGCTATGTTGTCTACTACCTCTAAGGTGTGATAGAAGTTGTCTTTGTGTCCGCGTCCGTTGCGCACCTCTACTCCTTGCAGGGCGGTTAGTTCGGGGAATATCAGTTCCAATAGCCCGCAGCGGTCTAAGTCGACAAAGCCTTTCGAGGGTACGGGCGAGAGCAAGATTTTGTTTAGTTCGTCCTTGATGCGTTCGTACGAGATGATTTTGATGCGCTCGCGGTTGCGTTCCAGTGCGTTGAAAGTCTCGTCTTCGATATAGAAATTCAGTTGGGTGGCGAAACGGATACACCGCATCATGCGTAGTGGGTCGTCGCTAAACGTGATGTCGGGGTCGAGCGGAGTGCGGATGATACGTTGTTTCAGGTCTTCCAGTCCGTCGAACGGGTCTACCAGTTCGCCGAACCGTGCCTGGTTCAGGCATACCGCCATCGCGTTGATGGTGAAGTCGCGCCGGTTTTGGTCGTCTTCCAGCGTTCCGTTCTCTACGACAGGTTTACGGCTGTCATGGCTGTATGATTCTTTGCGTGCCCCCACGAATTCCACTTCCGTTTCGAAAAACTTCACTTGTGCGGTGCCGAAGTTATGGAATACGGACACGTGCGCTTTCGGACCTAACTTTTTGCCCAAGGCTTCTGCCGCTTCGATACCGCTTCCTATCACCACTACGTCGATGTCTTTCGAGGGGCGGTTGAGGAAAATATCGCGCACGTAGCCTCCTACGGCATAGCATTCCAGCCCCAGTTCATCGGCGGTCTTAGAAATCAGTTTGAATATTTTGTCAGTAAAATGTTCTTTCAGATTCATCATCTCTATGCGTTTTCGTTTCGTCTTTTGTGTTCAAAACCTGTAAATAGGGTGCAAAATTACAAAAAAAGCAGGAGCTTTAGCGGATATGAACCGATTAAATTGTATTTTTGTTTCGTGATTTGAGAAGATATGGAGTAAAAAATACAATAGTATGAAAAAGATAATCGTGGCAGCCGTATGTTTGTTGGCATTCCTTTCGGGATGTAATGGCGATTCGAAGAAAGCCGAGGCATTGTTTCAGCGGGCGGAAGCGTCTTTCGCTTCAGGAAACTATGGTTTGGCCAAGTTGCAGATAGACAGTATCCGTACTCTTTATCCCAAAGCGGTAGATGCGCGTAAGGCAGGCATCCGCCTGATGCAGCAAGTAGATTTGAGTGAGCAGCGCAAGACGCTCGCTTACTTGGATAGTGTGATGCAGGTCAAGCAGCTGGCGTTCGATTCGGTTAAGGGGCAGTTTGTGTTAGAGAAAGATACCGCTTATCAGGAAATCGGTAATTATTTCTATCCTACGCAGGTGGTGGAAAAAAACATCGGGCGTTCGTTCCTCCGCGCGCAGGTGAACGAACGGGGCGAGATGTCGCTTACTTCTATCTATTGTGCCGGAGGAAATATTCATCATACGGCGATAAAAGTCAGTGTTGATGGGGATACATTTGCCCAGACGCAATCTTCGCCAGACAGTTATGAGACAACCGATTTGGGGCGTCCTATCGAGAAAGCCGATTACCGTGTCGGCAAAGACGATGGGGGAGTGGCCTCTTTTATTGTAGCCAATCGCGACAAGCGTCTTTTCCGTTTGGAGTTTATCGGAGACCGGAATTACCGGACCACGATGCGGCGTGATGATGTAAAGGCCGTAGTTGCGGTCAGTGAACTGGCACGTATCCTTTCGGCGATGGAAGAAATCCGCAAGCAACAGAATGAAGCCAATCTGAAGCTGAAATTCGTTACCCGTAAGGTAGAGGAAGCGGAGCAGGCGGAAGAATGATCTAAGAAGCTGTTTTGAATTTCTCCAAAAAGTTTTTCTTGGCTTGATATATCCGT
>URCM01000106.1 GCA_900546355.1 uncultured Bacteroides sp. | reverse complement strand
CACGACCCCCTGCTCCCAAAGCAGGTGCGCTAACCGGACTGCGCTACACCCCGAAAGGTTCTTTTTTCAAAACCGATGCAAAGGTAGTGGTTTCTCTTTTTTCCTGCAAATTTTTGAAGCACTTTTTTCTATCTTTTCAACATTAAAGTTTTAAAAGGAGCCGGATAAGGCGTTTCAAACTCCATCCACTCGTGTGTTACGGGATGATAAAAGCATAATTTGAATGCATGAAGAGCCAAACGCCCTAACGGATTCACTTCACATCCGTAACGCCCATCCCCTACTATCGGATGCCCCAAAGACTGCATGTGGACACGAATCTGATTTTTTCTGCCTGTTTCCAGATGCAATTCCAGCAATGAAAAGCCATTGGCGCGCTTTATCGTATGATAATGAGTCACCGAATATTTTCCTCCGTCATCTACCGGAGAGGAACTTACATACAGTTTGCGGTCGGTAAGCCAAGAACATACCGTCCCCTCATCTTGTTCCATTGTTCCAGCCACAATTGCCACATACCGGCGATCGCGCACCAAGTCATGCCAATTATCACGCAAGGTATGCTGTGTTTTCTCGTCCTTGGCATACATCATAATGCCTGATGTTTCTCTATCCAAGCGATGAACGACATAAATCCGGTTTCCTTTATGAATCCGCTTCACATACTCATTTAATATATGCTGTGCCGTCCGTTCCTTTTGATGTTCTGTAGCTACCGAGAGCAACCCCTCTTTCTTTTCCACTACAATGACATAGGCATCCTCATACAAAATCTTCAGCATCGGATGCCGGAACTCGTGCTTATGCTTTTCCCGGCTGATTTGCACACACATACCGGGCTGTAAGGGATAATTATAAAGCGTCTGAATCGTATTATCCACCAGCACTACCCGATTGGTCAGAAGAGCTTTCACCCGCGTACGGCTGATGCCCGCCATCTTCTTCATCAAGAAATCCATCAATTCACCCGGCTCGGTCACCCGATAAGTTGTATATCTCGAAGCAGCACGTGCCATAACAGGCTTGCTTGTATTTGAGTTTTTTCTTGCCACGTTCTTTATCTGTTTTAATGAGTTTTCTTTTCTAACAATACGACATTCTCCACATGATGCGTATGCGGGAACATATCTACCGGCTGGACTGCCTTTACTTTATATTTCACGTCAAGCAATTGCAAATCGCGTGCTTGTGTAGCCGGATTGCAACTTACATAGACAATGCGTTCCGGTTCTGCCTCCAATATCACTTGAACAACATCGCCATGCATACCTGCCCGAGGAGGGTCGGTGATAATCACATCCGGACGTCCGTGCTCACGAATGAAGTATTCGGTCAGGATATCCTTCATGTCGCCTGCATAAAATAAGGTATTTCCTATGCCGTTCAGTTCCGAATTCACCCTGGCGTCTTCTATCGCTTCGGGCACATACTCGATACCTATCACCTGTTTGGCTCGGCGCGATACAAAGTTGGCAATCGTACCTGTTCCTGTGTATAAGTCATACACCAGCTCGCTTCCCGTCAATCCGGCAAAGTCGCGAGCCACCTTATATAAATTATAGGCTTGCTCCGAATTAGTCTGATAGAACGATTTCGGACCTACCTTAAACCGAAGTCCTTCCATTTCTTCGAAAATATGGTCTTTTCCCTTAAAAACATGCACATCCAAATCGCCTATCGTATCGTTGCATTTATTATTGATAACGTAAAGCAAAGAGGTAATCTGCGGAAAACGATCCGCCACAAACTGAAGCAACTCTTTCATCTTCGCCAATTCCGCATCATCCAAAATCTTGCATTGCAACAAGACCATCAGTTCGCCAGTAGAAGAAGTGCGCACCATCATGTTGCGCAGCATGCCTTCCTGCGTACGCAGATTGAAAAAAGCATATTGATGCTCGTAGGCATAATCGCGGATGGCATTCCGGATCTGATTGGAGATGTCGTCTTGAAGCCAGCATTTCTCTATGGCAAGCACTTTATCGAACGCACCCGGAATATGAAAGCCCACCGCATTCATCTGTTCGTATTCCACATCCTGCTTCACTTCGTCTTCAGTCAGCCAACGCTTGTTCGAAAAGGTAAACTCCAGCTTGTTGCGGTAATACATCGTCTTTTCCGAGCCGATAATCGGACTGATTTCGGGCAATTCTATTTTCCCGATACGAGTCAGGTTATCATACACTTGCTTCTGCTTATAACGGATTTGGTCGGCATACGCCAGACATTGCCATTTACACCCGCCACACACACCGTAATGTTCGCAAAAAGGTTCTACCCGCATGGGAGACCGCTCGTAAAACTTTACGGCTACAGCTTCCGCGTAATGGTTCTTCTTCCGTTTCACCTGCAAGTCGACCACATCGCCCGGCACTACGTATGGCACAAATACCACCAAATCATTTACCTTGGCAACAGCTTTTCCTTCTGCCGCCACATCTGTTATTGTCACCTTTTCCAATAAAGGAAGTTCTTTCTTCTTTCTTGCCACGTTGTTTCCTATAAATCAATTCAAGTGCAAAGGTAAGGATTTTCCTCCATATTCCGATATGATTTTAAAAGAACTCGGAAATAATCTGCAATTCTACCGCATGTATATCCGATGCCCCTCCCTCCTACTTGCACAAGGCATTCCAACAGTATGAAACACGGAACGCATATAAGTGCGCCGGCGACATCAGCCAGTATATCTATATAATAAAAAAATGCAAAAAAGGATAAGATTCACTTTTTGGCAAGTCGATATATCAAAAACATGTCTTAAAACACCTGCTTTGTATTTGTTATGTTACAAATTTTCCATAGCTTTGCAATCACTCTACTATATGAGAAACATAACAACCTAATAAATCTTCTAAAAGAATGGAAACAAAAAGAGTTTACACCTTCGGAAACGGACATGCCGAAGGAAAAGCAGACATGAGAAACCTACTGGGTGGTAAAGGTGCCAACCTTGCTGAAATGAACCTTATCGGAGTACCTGTGCCTCCTGGTTTCACTATCACTACAGAAGTTTGCAACGAATATTTCGAAAAAGGTAAAGATGATGTAGTGGCTCTGCTGAAAGATGATGTCGAGAAGTCCATCGCAGGTGTAGAAACACTGATGAAATCGAAATTCGGAGATGTGGAAAATCCCTTGCTGGTATCGGTGCGCTCGGGTGCACGCGCATCCATGCCGGGTATGATGGACACCATCCTCAACCTGGGATTGAACGATGAAGTGGTTGCCGGACTGGCCCGCAAGACAGGCAACGAACGTTTCGCATGGGACTCGTACCGCCGTTTTGTGCAGATGTACGGAGATGTTGTATTGGGCATGAAGCCTGCCAACAAAGACGATATCGACCCGTTCGAAGCGATTATCGAAGATGTGAAGAAGAAAAAAGGCGTACGCTTGGATAACGAACTGGAAGTGGCAGACCTGAAAGAACTGGTAAGACGCTTCAAGGAAGCTGTGAAGACACAAACAGGCAAAGAATTCCCAGCCAACGCTTACGAACAATTGTGGGGCGCCATCTGTGCCGTATTCGATTCATGGATGAACGAACGTGCCATCTTGTACCGCAAAATGGAAGGCATACCGGCCGAATGGGGTACAGCCGTAAACGTACAGGCAATGGTATTCGGAAACATGGGCGACACTTCGGCAACCGGTGTTTGCTTCTCTCGTGATGCCGCTACTGGTGAAGACCTCTTCAACGGTGAATACTTGATTAACGCTCAAGGAGAAGACGTAGTGGCAGGTATCCGCACTCCGCAACAAATCACAAAAATCGGTTCTCAACGCTGGGCAAAACTGCAAGGCATCTCTGAAGAAGAACGTGCCAGCAAATACCCCTCTATGGAAGAAGCCATGCCTGAAATCTATAAAGAACTTGACGAGTTGCAGACCAAACTGGAAAACCACTACCATGACATGCAGGATATGGAATTCACCGTACAGGAAGGAAAACTTTGGTTCTTGCAGACCCGTAACGGAAAACGCACAGGTGCTGCCATGGTACGTATCGCCATGGAGATGCTGGAACAAGGCTTAATCGATGAAAAGACAGCTGTCTTGCGTTGCGAACCGAATAAGTTGGATGAACTGCTTCACCCTGTATTCGATAAAGAAGAGCTCCGCAACGCTAAAGTCTTGACTCGCGGACTTCCCGCTTCTCCAGGTGCCGCTACAGGTCAAATCGTATTCTTTGCAGAAGATGCGGCTAAATGGCGTGCCGATGGTCATCGGGTAGTTATGGTACGTATCGAAACTTCTCCCGAAGATTTGGCTGGAATGACCGTAGCTGAAGGTATCTTGACCGCACGCGGCGGTATGACTTCACATGCTGCCGTAGTGGCTCGCGGTATGGGTAAATGCTGTGTGTCGGGTGCAGGAGCTATCAATGTTGACTATAAAGCCCGCACGGTAGAAATCGATGGTGTCGTGCTGAAAGAAGGTGACTATATTTCCTTGAACGGTAGTACAGGCGAAGTTTATCAGGGCGAAGTGCCTACCAAGGCAGCTGAAGTATCAGGAAACTTTGCAAAACTGATGGACTTGTGTAACAAATATACCCGCTTGCAGGTACGTACCAATGCGGATACTCCCCACGATGCGGAAGTAGCCCGCAAGTTTGGTGCAGTAGGTATCGGACTTTGCCGTACGGAACACATGTTCTTTGACAATCAGAAGATTATCGCTATGCGTGAAATGATTCTGGCACCGGATGAAGAAGGACGCAAGAAGGCACTTGCTAAGTTGTTGCCTTACCAGAAGAATGACTTCAAAGGCATATTCAAAGCAATGGACGGTTATCCTGTAAATGTACGTTTGCTCGACCCGCCTTTGCATGAATTCGTTCCGCACGACCAGAAAGGCCAAGAGGAAATGGCGAAAGCGATGGGTGTTACGGTAGATTATATCCACCAGCGTGTAGAAAGCCTGTGCGAGCACAACCCGATGTTAGGTCATCGCGGATGCCGCTTGGGAAATACTTATCCCGAAATTACCGAAATGCAGACGGAGGCTATTTTGGGTGCCGCTTGTGAGCTGAAGAAAGAAGGTTACGACCCGCATCCTGAAATCATGGTTCCGTTGATTGGTATCTTGTACGAATTCGAAGCACAGGAAAACATCATCCGCGCTACGGCTAAGAGAGTTTTCGAACAAGAAGGCATAGAAGTGCCGTTCAAGGTAGGTACGATGATTGAAATTCCACGTGCGGCTCTGACCGCTAACCGCATCGCTTCGCATGCTGAATATTTCTCATTTGGAACGAATGACTTGACGCAGATGACATTTGGCTATTCGCGCGATGATATCGCTTCCTTCTTACCGGTTTATTTGGAGAAGAAGATTCTGAAAGTAGACCCATTCCAGGTACTTGACCAGAACGGTGTAGGCCAGCTTATCCAAATGGCAGTAGAGAAAGGCCGTTCAGTACGTCCTGATTTGAAATGTGGTATTTGCGGTGAGCATGGTGGTGAACCTTCATCCGTGAAGTTCTGCGACAAAGTAGGATTGAACTATGTCAGCTGTTCTCCATTCCGCGTGCCTATCGCACGTTTGGCTGCGGCGCAGGCTGCAGTAGAGGATACTCTCTAAAAATATCTTAGGCATTGATTTAGGCTGTAATGTCCTGTATGACAGGCATTACAGCCTAAACTGTTTTTATACGGTTCGTTCATTTGACCGCATAAATTGAGCCAAATAAACGGCTCTTGCATACAAATTACATACGAAATTCTGATGCTGCGCATACAAAAGGACATACAAAAGTAATTCATTACAAACCAACAATTTATGGCAACATTTAAAGCAATCGTAAGGTACAAGAGAGCCGATGGCTTCTACCAAGTCTATATCCGTGTCGTTCACCGCTCAAAAATGGGATATATAAAGACAGACAAGTTTATCACCGATAAGCAACTTACCAAAGCTGGTGAAATTAAGGATGCGGTAGTGAATGAATTTTGTTCGCGTGAAATATTACGCTACTCTGATATGATTAATCGTCATGAGGTATCAAACTATTCAGTCTCTGAGTTGATAGAATTTCTTCAGCACTCGGATGGTGATGTAAACTTTAGTGAGTTCGCAGCTAATTTCATTGCTCAAATGATAAATGGTGGTCATGCTCGAAATGCAAAAAATTATCAGCTTGCCGTTAATCATCTTGAGCGATATTTGGGAACGACACAAATTATGTTCAGCACACTTACCTCTGTTGTTTTGAAAAAATGGATAGACAGTCTGGCAAAAACAAACCGAGCCAAAGAAATGTATCCTACTTGTGTGAGACAGATTTTCAAAAAAGCCATTATCGAGTTAAACGATGAAGAACGTGGCATCATGCGTATAAAGTTCAACCCTTGGCTGAAAATAAAGATTCCAAAATCAGATAGCACAGTGCAAAGGGCAATCAGTGCGGAAGCTTGCCGTGAGTTCTTCAACCGTCCGCTTCCAAAAACAAAGATGCTGTCTCCCCTTCCGGAGCTTGGCCGGGATGTGGCTCTTCTTTCGTTGTGCATTGGTGGCATCAATACCGTTGACCTTTACGAACTCAAAAAGAAGGACTACAACAATGGCATTATCGGCTATAAAAGAGCCAAGACCCGCAACAGCCGGAAAGACGAGGCATACATGGAAATGCGTATCGAACCATTTATCCAGTCCACTTTTGAGAAGTATTTGTCCGGCGAGGATGATGAATACCTGTTCGTATTCCACAGCCGTTACAGCAACTCCGACAGTTTCAATGCCAACGTGAATATCGGAATACGCAAGATATGCGCCGACATGGGCATGAAAAAGGAGGACTACTACTGTTATTACACGTTCCGGCACACGTGGGCGACCATCGCCCAAAATGACTGTGATGCCAACCTTTATGAAGTGGCGTTCGGCATGAACCACAGCCACGGGCTGAATGTCACCCGTGGCTATGTCAAGATAGACTTCACCCCGGCATGGAGGCTGAACGCCAAGGTCATCGACTTCATCTTTTTCAGTGACGAGAAGAGCAAGCAAGGCAAAGCGCGTGACATTGAGGCTCCGGCAGACAAGCTGTTCCGCATATCCAAGAAGATGATGATTCTCGGACGGGCCTATTTCAAAGGAAAGGTGCTTTCCGAATTTACGGACATCGGTTTCAGCAATGTTGACCAAGTGATTGCCAAGCTGGCAAACAAGCTTCCGAGCGACATACCGACCGGATGCACCGTACAGTTCCGTATCACCAACTGCGATACCCAGAAGGAAGTGGTATATGAGAGAAGCAAGGGAAAAGGATTTTAGCCCGTTTGTCAGTAAGGGCTAACACCTGACATGAGGGAAAAACACCATTCCATCCGAATACAGCACGAAGCCATACCTGCCCTTTCGAGACAGGTGCGGCTTTGCTGTTTCGCCATTATCTTGAATTCGGCGGACGGTTTGCGCCACATCGCCCCAAGAAGATGCAGACTAACAGCAACAACCCCTTCCATACAAGTACACATCCCTTCTTCACCAGCCATCCGGCAAACCGCAACACATTCCTTGCCAGCCATAATACCAATAGCAACAACAGCGAAAGCACGATGATGACCGGTACCAGGTATATTATCAGTAACAGTTCAAACATATACTCAAATTTAAGTAAAGCCATAAGCCAAACGAGGCCATTTTTTCACTTTAAATATACTAAAAATCAACGAGATATGGAAATTTTACAGCAACTATTTCCCGGTAAAATCACTAATTGTCAGATGAATATCCATTACGCTTGCATATCAAGATTGCTTCATATCCATAGCTTGGAAGATACGGGTGACAAGTGTCGTATTTCCCAAAATTCAAGGTTGTCAAGTGCATATATTTCTGGTTATTCAAGTCTGATGAATGGATGCAAAGGAATGTAATGGACTACTTAACCACCCATAACCTTATTGTATTCTACTGAAAAATCCAAGCTCATTACTAATCTGTTAAATGAAAACCGCAGTTTCCTTTTCCCTCCTGTTGTCGGACGAGCGGATAATGTTCCCGATAATTCACGGATGGATGAATCGACATAACCACCCACCTGGAACTAGCCTAATCTTCATCCCATATATCGAAATTCTACACAATCGAAAAACATCATATACATAAATACAAAGCAAAATTCACTGGCATACCCGGCAATCGGATGTCCTTGACACCACGGTAAAAATGGTACGCTCCTTGAAGAATAGTGTTGTGCATTTTGTACGGAAGCCACTTTCCACGGTAATTTTGGCGCAAAAAAGAACCCGGGATGATATTGCCCTGCGTTGCAGGATTTTCCAAGCAAGTTGTACTTTTGTGGCCACAAAACTCCGTTTGTTCTCCCAAAAAGTGACTTGCCGGATGCCATGCACCGGAGCGGCACCGCCGCTGTTTCGCCCTGCGAAATAAGGTAAGACAATCCCGGTTGCAAACAAACCGGAACATGAAGGAACATAGGAACAAGTACATCAAGGTAAGGATGACCCCGGAAGAAGTTCGGGAGTTCAAGGAGAAATCGGCTGAATACAAGACCGTAAGCCACTACGTGCGCAAGGCACTCGAAGAGTATTCAAACGTAAGCGTCAGGCAGCAGCTTGAACTCATGCAGGAACTCGGTTCGTTTTACCGGAGATACCAGGGCGAACTGTCCCATATAGGCGGAAACCTCAACCAGGCAGTAAAGCGCGCCAACGAGCTGGCGGTTGCAGGGTTGCTGCCCCCAAGCTATATCCAAGAAGTCCTGTTTCCGGTCATCCGGGACACACAGAACATAGTCAACGGGATAAAGAGGCAGCTTGACACCCTCACACAGAGAATAGGCAGACCTTAGGACAACATATACATTAACCCAGATAACTCCACCCCAAGATGATAGCGACCATATTACCCGGAAGCGCGGACTTTCATGCCGTGGGTTACAACGAGCACAAGGTGTCGAAAGGGCTTGCCCGGCTCATCGAGATGCGGAACTTCGGGACGGTCGGCCTGGCAGACAGACCCACTACAGAAGAACTTACCGGCTATCTTAAAAAATACAGTTCCACCAATAACCGCATCCGAAAACCCCAATTCCATGTGGCCGTCAGCTGCAAAGGCCGTGAGATGACGGAATCCGAGCTGCTGGACTTCGCGCACCGTTACCTCAAGGAAATGGGATATGCCGAACCCGGACAACCGTGGCTCATCTACGCCCACCATGACACCGACAACACTCACCTACATATCATCACCTCACGGGTCGCCCCCGACGGCAGGAAGATAGCACACAGCCACGAGCGCAGGCGTTCCCAGGAAGTCATAGACCGTATTCTTGGCACGGACAGGCAGAAGAAGACCGCCGACGACATTGAAGCGGCCAGGCAATATACCTTTTCTTCTTTTGCCCAGTTTAAGGCAATCATGGTTTCTATGGGATATGAGGTATATCAGAAAGAAGGGATAGTATTCATCAAGCATGGCGGCAAGGTGCAGCGGCAAATTCCGCTGGCCGAAGTCGAGCGGCTTTTCAAAAGCGGCTACAGGGAACGCGCCCGTTGCCGCCAGCTGCGGAGCATCTTCAAAAAATACCGGGACGTGAGCGGCAGCAAAGAAGAGTTGCAGAAAGAGCTGAAAGAAAAGTTCGGCATCAGTCTCGTTTTCTTCGGCAGGAAAGACGTTCCCTACGGCTACATAATTGTCGACCACGCCCACCGCACCGTCATCAACGGGGCGAGGGTGCTGGCCACGGAAGAACTGCTGGACTTCGCCACCCCGGAGCAACGCTTCGCACGCATAGAGGACTACATAGACCGGCTGCTCACCCTCAATCCGAAAATCACACAGGGCGAGATTTTCCAGAAGCTGAGGAAACAGCGTGCCTATATCAAGAAAGGTGTCATCCACTTCGACGGGCAGACACGCC
>URCM01000105.1 GCA_900546355.1 uncultured Bacteroides sp. | reverse complement strand
TGACTATTTACATTCTCTTTGGCGTGATTTTTTTATCTCATGGAAATTTCATATTTCTATTTATTATTTATTCAACATCACAAAATTACACAGCCGCATACTTTCCGTCAAAAACTATCAACCAACCTAACAATCTTCCCGACAAAAGCACCTAAATCTACAGCAAACACAATTTTTCATAGAGCGTATCCACTTATAAAACTTATAAATCCAACGCAATAGTCTGCAAAATATTCCGATTCGCCGATTATTTTTGCAATAGTATACTTTTCATTCTACCTTTGTTTTGCATTAATAAAAGATAAAAAGACAATGACCACCCTACAAAAACAACAGCTTTTCGAACATGTGATTTATGCAACAATCGCAATACTGATTATTGCCACCCCTCTCATCAACGCGCTACTTATGGCTTATCAAACCAATGGAAAGACCGACATCACCCATACTGCCTTTGACATGTGGATTATCACCTGTCCGTTCTGTTTCCTTTTTCTGATAAACAACTATATACTGATTCCCGCTCTGCTACTGAAAAAGCTATATGCCGGATACATGGCAGCCATCATCCTTGTCATTCCCTTATTATTCATCATCGTGCCCCAACTAATCGATTTGTTCCATTTAGAAGGCATTGCACGGCATCCTTCCCAACTAGTGCCTCCACCTCCTATTATATCCAAAGAAAACATACATCATTCACCCTTTCCTCCATCCATCACATTTACACACATCATCGTAGCCATTCTATTGGTAGGTTTCAATATCGCTATCAGGCTTTTCCTGAAATCGCTGCACGATGATGAACGGTTGAAGGAACTGGAACGCGAACGCCTGAAAGCCGAATTGAAATACCTGAAATACCAACTCAACCCGCATTTCTTCATGAATACACTGAATAATATCCATACCTTGATAGATTTCGATAAAGAAAAAGCACAAAAAAGCATCATCGAACTTTCGAAACTGATGCAATACGTACTCTACGAAGCCGACAAAGGGTTGATATCCTTACCTAAAGAAGTGCAGTTTTTAGAACACTACTTAAAGTTAATGCAACTGCGTTACACCGATAAGCTGCAGGTAACATTCCATACACCGCTTATCATCCCCGATGTATTGGTACCTCCCTTGCTTTTCATCTCATTACTGGAAAACGCCTTCACCCATGGCATCAGCCATTGCCATGAATCGTTTATCGAGGCAAACATCAGCATCGAAGCAAACACCATCTATTTTACCTGTAAGAATAGCATAGCTACTCAACCCAACAAAAACCGACATCAAGGCATCGGACTGCCGAATATACAAAAACGACTCAAACTGCTCTTTGGCAACGACTATACACTGGATGCCGAAGAAAAAGAAAATCAATATCACATACTTTTAATTATCTCCGCACTATGATGAACTGCATAATCCTCGACGATGAGCCACTGGCTCTGCTTAAACTGACAGAATATATCAGACAAATCCCCTTCCTCACATTGGAAAAAGCTTGTATGGAAACAACTGAAGCCAAACGCTTATTAGAAGAAAAAACCATCGACTTGCTATTTACTGACATTGATATGCCGGACATGAACGGCATCGAATTTATCCGGTCGCTTGCGCAACCACCTCTGATTATCTTCACCACCGCCTATCCATCGTTCGCCATCGACGGATTCAAATTGAATGCTGTAGACTATCTGCTGAAACCATTCGAGTTCGAAGACTGTCTGCGTGCCGTCGAGAAAGCACAAAAAATGAAAAGCCTCAACTTATCCGAACCCAATCCTGCCGAACCCGACAACACAGACACACTTTTCATAAAAAGCGACTATAAAATGGTACGGATTGATACCGACAGCATCAAATACATCGAAAGCATGAGCGAATACGTACGTATCTATGCCGAAGGGCGAGACAAACCTATCATCACCCTCTGTAGTATGCAAAAGTTAGAGACACGACTTCCATCCTGCTTCATACGTGTACACCGCTCGTATATCGTCAACTTACAAAAAATAAAAGAGATATCCCGCCTGCGTATCCGTTTCGATGACAAGAAGCAGATTCCCATCGGCGAGAACTACAAAGCAAAAGTGATGAACTATATCGCGCGTCACGGCATAGTGTAATCTTTATAATTCAGGTCGTTTCATCAAGCTAAAACTAAGATTTCTAAAGATTTCCATTGATGAAACTACCTTTTTCTATGTGAAAACCCATAAAACGACCGCCCGTGTCAAACAATGCCTTTACAAACAGACTTCAAAGCATCTTCCCCTTCACAGAAACAATACTGATTCAAAAAACATCGCACGATACCCCCAAAACTATTTCTTATCCCGACAAAATTTTCTATATTTGCCTGTCCTAAACCAAAAACACTTCATAAGCATGATACAAATTCTACGTTTATTAGGAACAGACAAAGAACTATATCCTATAGTAGGTCCGCTGGTGATGAATCCTGCCGTACTGAAATATAACAACCACTACCCTTTCAAGACAGGCGAAAAATTTTTATGGTATATTGCTACCGGCACACAGAACAATGTACTTGGATTCATTCCTTTACAACAGAAAAGAAGCGAGTATAGCATCAATAATTATTATGCGCAACAGGAAGGTCATGATGAAATCCTCACCTGCCTGATCAATTCCATATTCAATGACTATACGGACGAAATGCCTCCGTTGACAGCTCTGGTACAAACACTTCACAAAGACATTTTCGAACAGCAAGGATTCCGTACCATCAAAGAATGGAAACTTTACATTAAAATGGAAAAAACGAATGGAAGAAACGACAATTAAAAACGTTTACCAACTGGCGAAAGAACGAATCGATTTCATCTTCAAGGAATTCGACAATATTTATGTCTCGTTTTCGGGAGGAAAAGACAGCGGCGTATTGTTAAACTTATGCATCGACCACATACGAAGCCATAAACTAAACCGCAAAATAGGGGTCTACTTTATGGATTATGAAGTGCAATACAAAATGACCATCGATTACGTAGAACGCATCTTCGAAGCAAACAAAGACATCCTCGAAGTATACCGGATTTGTGTCCCCTTCCGTGTGACAACCAGCACTTCAATGTATCAGTCGTATTGGCGGCCATGGGAAGAAGACAAAAAAGATATCTGGGTACGCCCCATGCCCGAAAACGCCTATACCGCCGACCAATTCCCCGGATTCAAGCCCGAAATGTGGGACTATGATTTCCAGATTTACTTTGCCCGGTGGCTGCACCAAAAGAAGAAAGCTGCACGCACTTGTTGCCTGGTAGGTATCCGCACACAAGAAAGCTTCAGCCGCTGGAGATGTATCTACCAAGTGCCGAAAACACTTCTGTATCACCGCTACATCTGGACGTGCAAAATCAGCAACGACGTATACAACGCTTATCCGATATACGACTGGCGGACTACGGATATATGGACGGCCAACGGCAAGTTCGGATGGGACTACAACCATCTGTACGACTTGTACTACAAAGCAGGAGTAAACATCGAACGGATGCGCGTGGCCAGTCCCTTCATCGGCGAAGCCATTGAAAGCCTTTCGCTCTACAAAGCCATCGACCCCGACACTTGGGGACGGATGATCGGACGAGTGAACGGGGTGAACTTTACCAGCATTTACGGCAATACCCATGCCACAGCCCGCAATAGAATCAAGTTACCCAAAGGCTATACATGGAAGTCGTTCATGTTCTTCCTGCTCTCTACCCTGCCCGAAGAAACCCGTAATGGATACCTGCGCAGGCTGGACGTCAGCATCAAGTTCTGGCGCAACAAAGGAGGATGCTTGAGCGATGAAGTTATCCAAAAGCTCATCAATGCCAAGATACCCATCGAAGTGGTAGACAAAAGCAACTACAAGACCAACAAACACCCGGTACGCATGGAGTATCAAGACGATATAGACATCCCTGAATTCCGCGAAATACCCACTTACAAGCGTATGTGCATCTGCATACTAAGAAATGACCACGCATGTAAGTACATGGGATTCTCGCCCAACAAGGAAGAAATCAGCAAAAAGAACCAAATTATGGAAAACTATAAACATATCTGGAAATGAGAAAGAGAAAAGAGGAAACCGACGAACCTATTCCCCAAAATTACAAAAGTCCGGTATACAACGTCATTGCCGTGCCTGTAGAGAAAGTGCATGCCAACGACTACAACCCCAACAAGGTAGCGCCGCCCGAAATGAAACTGCTTGAACTCTCTATCTGGGAAGACGGATTCACCATGCCGTGCGTATGCTACCACGACAAAGAAAAAGACGAATATATCATTGTAGACGGCTTCCACCGCTACACAGTTCTGAAAAAATCGAAACGCATTTACGAGCGGGAGAAAGGTATGCTTCCCGTAGTGGTTATCGACAAAGACTTGTCGAACCGCATCGGTTCGACCATCCGCCACAACCGTGCACGGGGCACACACGATGTAGACCTGATGTCGAACATCGTATCAGAATTGGATAAAGCCGGCATGAGCGACCAATGGATTATGAAAAATATCGGAATGGAACGTGACGAACTGCTCAGACTGAAACAAATATCGGGACTGGCTGAACTGTTCGCCAACAAGGACTTTACCATACCGCCTCCCAAACCTGCCTACCTGCCCAACCCTGAAAATCCTGAAGAAAGTGCGGTTAAAACCGAGGTGGAAAAATAAACTGATGAACCAAACACAAAGACACGGAGGCACAAGACAAATATTTCCGCAAATCCTTGAAATATAGTAAAACGAATGGTTTCACATTTCATTTTTGATTGACCACAAAGCCAATGCTAATCCTCCGTGTCTCTGTATGGTGAGGGCAATGTCTCTATTTCCATCCCGTCGAAAGCCAAATGTACATGAGGCGGAAGCCTATGCTCAACTTCGGTATGCAATCCTAACTGATGACTGATGTGAATGAAATAAGTCTCGCGCGCCTGAATGCGGGCAGCCTGCCTTAAAGCTTCCTCTAAAGACTGATGAGTAGGATGCGGGCTAATACGTAAAGCATTCATAAACAAGCAATCCAAGCCATTCAGACAAGCATAAGATTCTTCGGGCATATACGACATATCCGTAATCCATGCCACCTTACCTATACGGAAACCTAAAATGGGAAGCCGCCCGTGGACGACACGAAACGGAACAACTTCCACCGAGTCTCCATTGCAATTCGTTACCAGAAAAGGGACAAACGGTTCTATCCGCGTCAATGGGATGCGAGGAACACCCGGATAAGGATGCTCATCAAAACAATAAGGAATACGCTTTTGCAAACGGTCGGCGGTATAAGCTTCGGCGTAAACCGGCACGTCACGAAACTTACAAAACGGACGTAAATCGTCCAATCCACCCACATGGTCGTAATGTTCATGTGTTATCAACACACCATCAATGGGTTTGAAATCAGACAAACGAAGGGTCTGTTCTCTAAAATCAGGCCCGCAATCTATCAAAATCCGTACTCCGTCCGCTTCTACCAGCCCCGAACAACGCAAACGCTTGTCATGTGGGTCGATACTGGTACATACTTGACACGTACATCCCACCTGAGGCACCCCCGTTGATGTACCGCTTCCCAATATTGTAACTTTCATATACCTTATTATATTATATCTTACAAACACGATGCCGGCACATAATTTACTTCCGGACAAATCACAATACCGAACTTTTCTTTTACTGATGCCGACACCTTCTCGGCCAATTCACGCACCTCCTCACCTGTAGCTCCGCCCCAATTTACCAAGACCAAAGCCTGCTTATCGTAAACACCGACCTTTCCCAGCTTTTTTCCTTTCCAACCGCAACGGTCTATCAACCATCCGGCAGGCACTTTCACCTTCCCTTCATCCGCCGGATAATGAGGCATATCAGGATAGCGAGTACGCAAGGCTTCATACTGAGCGAAAGGAATGACCGGATTCATAAAAAAACTTCCGGCGTTACCAATTTGTGCCGGGTCGGGCAACTTCATGTTCCGAATGCGGATTATGATATGCCGCAGGGTTTCAAGCGTCAGTCCACCGCGTTCTTTTCCCAATTCGGCACGGATATTGCCATAATCTAAATGCCAAACAGGATGTTTGCTTAAACGGAAGGTCACCTTTGTCACCACATAAACACCTTTTAAATCCTGTTTGAAAATGCTTTGGCGATAAGCATAACGACATTCTTCTTTCATGAAACGGCGAGGTTCTCCTGTTGCTATACATAGCGTGTCGACCGCTACAATCAAATCTTTTGCTTCTACTCCATACGCTCCGATATTCTGCACGGCAGATGCACCGACCTCACCCGGAATAAATGACAAATTCTCGGCACCATACCAACCCTGCCCTACCGTATATGCTACAAAATCATCCCATACGACACCTGACCCCACACAAACTTCCACTTCATGCTCTGTCTCGGCAACTACATGGATTCCCCGAATGGCAGAATGTAACACCGTGCCACCAAAATCACCTAAAAAAAGCAGATTACTTCCACTACCTACCGGCAATATGGGCAAAGGAGTTTCTTCCCCAACCAAAAAAGAATGAAGCTCTTCTTCCGATTCATATTCAATAAAACGGGAGGCACGTACATTCATGCCGAATGTATTATGAGACAACAATGAATAGTTCCGTAAATCTTTCATGTCCTTTTTAATCATTTAAGAGAATCAATCGCTTAAATCCTCAAATTGCATCAACCACCATTCTCCGCCTTGACACTCGAAATAAAGTGTATTGCTGAACCCGTTTCCAAATCCTTTGAATTCGATAATCTTCGTATCAGTATCGGGCACGGCTTCTTGTCCGTAATGCACGTTGGTCAGCCGTTCTTTCATCAAAGGCGGACGGAAAGAAAACCACTGTCCTTCATCAAGGGTAGTTTCTAATATTTGGAATTCGTCTTCCGGATCAACCGTCACAAACGACAGAGGATTTGCCAAACGTTCGCTTTGGAAAACCGAATCATTAGCGAAACGATAATAAAAATCAAAGAAATCTTCTTTTCCTCCTTCCACATGAGCCAGCTTTTCTTTGTTTATCGCTTCCAAAAACCAACTGTCATTGATGCGCTGAAAATAATAACGCTTCACTTTCCGGTCTTTCAGATAAATCCAATCAACCTGCACACTCCGCACAGCCGTATCCTTTTCCATCTCCATTTCCTCTTCCTTATCAAAAAGTACAGTGTAAACAGGCTCACGGCTAAACAAAGGATCATACTTCCACTCATCCTTAGCTATGCGCGTCACTTCCTTTCCCTTATAATAGGAGATAGGAAAAACTATCCGCGAATGCTGAAAACGTTCGTTCGAAGCAAAATTATAGAAAAAGTCGGCAAAACTTTCATCTGCGGTAGCCGGTATCACTTCCGGACGGACAGGAGCCGTATCCACCACATTCGTATCCATTCCCGCAGACAATGAATCTATCTGTTGAGTCAATGTTTCAAATGGATCAATCTTTTTCTTACTACCTCCGCACGAAGTTGTCGCCATTACAAGCAAACAACATCCGAATACAATTTTTTTCATGATTAGTGCTACTGAAAAATCAAACGCAAAATTACTTCTTTTTTTGATTTGTATGACAAAAAACCGACAGTTTTCTTTTTTGTCAGAAGAAAAAGACGATTATTCAGTTTTAATCCTTACCTTTGCACATCAAACAAAAATAATAAAAGAACAGGTTATGTTAACGAAAATAGAAGAATTGCTTCAGGAAGTTGACCAACTGACCGCCCAGAATGCAGACGAACTGGAAGCGCTCCGTATCAAGTACCTGAGTAAAAAAGGAATCATCAACGCCTTGATGGCAGATTTCCGTAATGTACCCGCCGACCAGAAAAAACAAGTCGGCATGAAGTTGAACGAATTGAAAAACCGCACCCAAGAACGTATTGCCGCCTTGAAGGAGACTTTCGAAAACCAGGACGCGGATATGTCTGATCTTGACTTGACCCGTACCGCTTATCCTATTAAACTGGGTACCCGTCATCCATTGAACATCGTACGCAACCAGATTATCGACATCTTCAGCCGTTTGGGATTCACCATTGCCGACGGACCGGAAGTGGAAGACGACCTGCACGTATTCACAAAGATGAATTTCGCACCCGACCATCCGGCACGTGACATGCAAGACACTTTCTTTGTTGAAACCAATCCGGACGATGTAACCAAGAACATCATCTTGCGCACCCATACCAGCAGCGTACAGGCACGTACAATGGAAGTGACCCAGCCTCCCATTCGCGTCATCTGCCCGGGACGTGTGTACCGCAACGAAGCCATCAGCTACCGTGCCCATTGCTTCTTCCATCAGGTAGAAGGGCTGTACGTCGACAAGAACGTATCGTTCACCGACCTGAAACAAGTCCTGCTGCAATTCGCCCAGGAAATGTTCGGACCGGAAACCAAAATCCGCCTGCGCCCTTCTTACTTTCCATTTACCGAACCCAGTGCTGAGATGGACATCAGCTGCCACATCTGTGGAGGAGAAGGTTGCCCGTTCTGTAAATACACCGGTTGGGTAGAGATTTTAGGATGCGGCATGGTAGACCCTGCCGTGCTCGACGCTTGCGGCATCGACAGTAAGGTCTATTCGGGCTATGCCTTCGGCATGGGCGTAGAACGCATCACCAACTTGAAATATAAAGTGAAAGACCTGCGGATGTTCTCGGAAAACGATACCCGTTTCCTTGAAGAATTTGAAGCGGCAAACTAAATAAACAGTCAATAATTAATAGTTAACAATTAATAGTTAAGAGTAGGAACATCCGCTGATCCCTATTAATTATTAATTGTTAACTATTAATTAACCTCACCCTAACACTTCTGTTTATGGAAAAGCAACGGCTTATCACTTCGAGTTATTGTTGCATCCTTGCTGCCAATTTTCTTCTCTACTTCGGATTTTGGATTTTGGTCCCGGTACTTCCTTTTTATCTATCGGAAAATTTCGATGCCACAAATACCACGATTGGTATTGTGTTATCTTGTTATACCGTTTCTTCCCTTTGCATCCGTCCTTTCTCGGGATACCTGCTTGACACTTTCGCGCGCAAACCCCTGTACTTGTTCGCTTACTTTATTTTCACTCTGATTTTCGCCGGATATATATTTGCCGGCACATTGACCATGTTCATCATTTACCGCATCATCCACGGCATCTCGTTCGGTATGGTCACGGTAGGTGGAAATACGGTTGTCATCGACATTATGCCCTCGGCACGAAGAGGTGAAGGATTGGGATATTACGGATTGGCAAACAACCTTGCCATGTCTATCGGTCCGATGTTTGGCTTGTTCCTTCATAGTGCAGGTACCTCTTACATCGCTATCTTTTCTTACGGACTCGGTTCATGCGTCTTGGGCTTTATCGCAGCCAGTTTAGTAAAGACTCCCTATAAACCTCCCGTCAAACGCGAACCGATATCACTCGACCGCTTTATCCTATTGAAAGGATTACCAGCCGGCTTCAGCCTGCTCTTGCTTTCCATCCCTTACGGCATGACCACCAACTATGTAGCCATGTATGCCAAGCAAATCGGTATCACCGCCGAAACCGGATTCTTTTTCACCCTCATGGCGGTAGGAATGGCTATCAGCCGGATGTTTAGCGGGAAACTGGTCGATAAAGGAAAAATCACACAAGTCATCAATGCCGGACTGTATTTGGTATGCTTATGTTATTTCGCCCTGACAGCATGCGGCTGGCTGATAGATTGGAACTATGCTTTCACCGTAAGCTTGTTCTTTCTGATAGCTCTACTGTTAGGCATCGGATTCGGCACCATGTTTCCGGCATACAATACGTTATTTGTAAACCTTGCCCCCAACAATCAACGTGCCACCGCTACCAGCACATACCTCACCTCGTGGGATGTAGGATTAGGAATCGGTATGTTGTTGGGTGGATATATTGCCGAAATCGCCTCGTTTAGAGACGCTTACTTAGTAGGCTCCATCCTTACCATCGTGTCCATGCTCTATTTTCACCTGAAGGCAGGACCACACTTCCGGCAAAACAAGCTAAGATAAGAATGAAGAATCTGCAAATACCCACTCTCATTCTTAGAAGCTGTTTTGAATTTATCGTGTGATGATTTGGGATGAGTTTTTGAGGC
>URCM01000104.1 GCA_900546355.1 uncultured Bacteroides sp. | reverse complement strand
TGCCTCAAAAACTCATCCCAAATCATCGCACGATAAATTCAAAACAGCTTCTAATAATTGCTAACGGGATTTGCTTCGTTGTTAGTTATTCATTGGGGATGTCACTATTCATTATTAACTATTCATTATTAATTAAAGAAATGATTGTAGGCGACAAGGCTCCCGATTTATTGGGCGTGGACCAAAACGGGAAAGAAATACATTTGAGCGATTATAAAGGACGTAAAGTGGTGCTTTATTTCTACCCGAAAGACATGACTTCGGGCTGTACCGCCCAGGCGTGCAACCTGCGTGATAATTACGAGGAATTGCGCAAGGCGGGATATGAAGTGGTAGGCGTGAGCATCAACGACCAAAAGTCGCACCAGAAGTTTATTGAGAAAAACCAGCTTCCCTTCACGCTGATTGCGGATACGGAACATAAACTGACCGAAGAATTCGGTGCATGGGGCGAGAAGAGCATGTGCGGACGCAAATATATGGGAACATTCCGTACTACCTTTATTATCAATGAAGAAGGCGTCGTTGAGCGTGTCATCTCTCCGAAAGAGGTGAAGACAAAAGACCATGCGGCGCAGATATTGAAGTAACAAGATAAAGAATATGGCAAAAAAAGACGAACTGGCATTTGAAGGAGGCGTGGAAGGCGCTCCTTCGAAACCCAATAACAGCGAGAAGCTGAAAGCGCTTCAAGCCGCTATGGACAAGATAGAGAAAAACTTCGGAAAAGGTTCGATTATGAAGATGGGCGACGACCATGTGGAAGAAGTGGAAGTCATTCCTACCGGTTCTATCGCCCTCAATGCGGCATTAGGCGTAGGAGGATATCCCAAAGGACGTATCATCGAAATCTACGGGCCGGAATCTTCGGGTAAAACCACCTTGGCCATCCATGCCATTGCCGAGGCGCAGAAGCTGGGAGGCATTGCGGCATTCATCGACGCCGAACATGCTTTCGACCGTTTCTATGCGGCAAAGCTGGGCGTAGACATCGATAACCTGTGGATTTCCCAACCCGATAACGGCGAGCAGGCATTGGAAATCGCCGAGCAGTTAATCCGTTCATCGGCTATCGATATCATTGTTATCGACTCGGTGGCTGCCCTTACTCCGAAAGCCGAAATCGAGGGCGACATGGGAGATAACAAAGTGGGATTGCAGGCGCGCTTGATGTCGCAAGCCTTACGTAAGTTGACTTCGGCCATCAGCAAGACCAATACCACGTGTATCTTCATCAACCAGTTGCGCGAGAAGATCGGCGTGATGTTCGGCAATCCGGAGACCACAACCGGCGGTAACGCTTTGAAGTTTTATGCTTCCGTACGCTTGGATATCCGCCGCATCTCCCAGTTGAAGGACGGGGAAGATGTCATCGGAAACCAAGTGCGCGTAAAGGTGGTGAAAAACAAAGTCGCTCCTCCGTTCCGCAAGGCGGAGTTCGACATCATGTTCGGCGAAGGTATTTCGCGTAGCGGGGAAATCATCGACCTTGGCTCCGAACTGGGCATTATCAAGAAGAGCGGATCGTGGTATAGTTATAACGATACCAAGTTGGGTCAAGGACGTGACGCCGCCAAGCAATGCATACAGGATAATCCCGAACTTGCCGAAGAGCTGGAAGGGCTTATCTTTGCGGCATTGAAAGATAAAGAATAAACATTTATTTACTGATAAGGCAGACCGTTTTCTTGGGACGGGGAAACGGTCACCTTTTAAATCCATCTAATTATGAATATGAAACTGACACACTTGCTTTTTACGCTTATCACCTTTTTTATAGTCATCTCCGGAAAGGCGCAGAAAGCTTCAACCGGAATCCTTTATCGTTTTGCCACGCAAGCCGAGGCGCAAATGTTGATTACAGAAATCGACCAGTACACAAACAGTTGGAATCAGTTTGACCTTGACGTACGCTTGCAGAAACAAGAAGGACGTAAATCCCAGTTGTTAAGATTAGGCATGGAGTCAACCCGTGGATGGAGCGAAGCCGAGAAGACAAAAGCAAACAAGGCATTCGCTACAATAGAAGCAGCTGTAAAGAAACAAAAACTGAAACTGGCTTTTCCCGCAGAAGTGATTCTGATAAAAACGTCTATGGCGGAAGAAGGAGGAGCGGCTGCCTATACACGGGAAAACTGGATTGCAATCGGAGAGCAAGCGTTGGAGAAAATGCCCGATGAGGATTTTGCACGCCTCGTAGCGCATGAACTCTTTCATATCATGACACGTACAGATTTGGCATTCAAGAAAAAAACGTATGGCATAATAGGATTTACCGTACTCGACCGTCCGATTGTTTTCCCGTCCGATTTGATGCAGAAACTGATTTCCAATCCCGATGTGAGCCGACGCGATAGCTATGCGCCGTTTACTATTGAAGGGAAAAGCATGAATTGCACTATGGTGATTTATACCGACAAGCCCTACACAGAAGGTACGCTTTCCCAATATATAAAAGTGGGATTAGTACCTCTGAACGAGCAATTCATCCCTATTCAGCAAAACGGTATAACTACAATTTATACTCCGGAACAAGCGTCAGATTTTCAGGAACGGACAGGGAAAAACACGAATTACGTAATAGACCCGGAAGAAATATTGGCAGAGAATTTCTCGTACCTAATGGTAAGCAAAGCTGATTTGCCCAATCCACAGTTGGTAGAAGACTTAGGCAAGGCACTACAAAATTGATTTTTTATATCTCTGTCATCCGGTTTTCACCACAGGTCGCATAGCTTGAGAAGCTGTTTTGAATTTCTCCAAAAAGTTTTTCTTGGCTTGATGTATCCGTTTTCGTGTGTGCTTTGGGCGATTTTTTGGTCATTTTCGCTCCTGTTCTTCGTCAGATAGCCCGCTATCTTCCTCATCACAGAAGCGAAAATGCCTCAAAAACTCATCCCAAATCATCGCACGATAAATTCAAAACAGCTTTTGAAAAAAATCAATTTGTACTTTTTCAATCTATGCAACATTTCAAGTTTGAGGAACATTATTTCTTAAACACGAAATAAACCGCTAAAATAAGGCAAACAAAAGCGGCGAAATGATTCCATTTCAATTCCATCTTGAACGCAATCATCGAGAAAACAGTAAAAACAGTGAGTGTAATCACTTCCTGGATTACCTTGAGTTGCATGATATCGAACGGTCCTCCGCTGTCTTTGAATCCCAACCGATTGGCGGGCACCTGAAGGCAATACTCAAAAAAAGCAATCGCCCAACTGAAGGCAATGACTCCAATAAGAGGCAAGGCCGCAAACCAACTGAACTCTTCGCGCATCTTCAAATGGCCGTACCAAGCAAAGGTCATGAAGATATTGGAAAAAACCAATAGGATAATTGAATAAATTCCTTGTGTAAACATCTTTATTTTAATGAATAATTAATTATGAGTCATACGAACCGGAAGCAAATCCTCCTGAATATTCACCATACTGCTCCATAAGCTATAACGGGCTTCGGGATTCATCTGCTCCAGTGTCCTTAAAACGACTTTCATATCGGCACGATGCGAATCGTGCTCGTAAGGACAATTCTTTACCTGCTTCCGATAGCCGCGCGCTCGTGCCAGCTCCGTCAGTTCCGCTTCATGTACGAGACACAGGGGACGAATGATAGTCATATCAAATTTACGCATCACCAAGCGTGGAGGCATTGTACTGATGGCACCTTGAAAGGTCATGTTCATAAGAAGAGTTTCCAAGATGTCATCCTGATGATGCCCCAAAGCGATTTTGTTGCATCCATGCTCTTTCGCTACAGTGAACAATGCTTTGCGCCGGTTCCAAGAACAAAGGAAACAAGGCGACTTACGAGTGTCAGTAGAAGGATCGAACGAAGTTTCATAACGCACAAAAGGCACTCCCAAAGTTTCGGAGAACGCACACAGGTAATCGGTATCCGACTCGTAAGCGATATTTGTCATCACTACGTGTGCCGCCACCACAGAGAAGCGCGGTTTGTAAATGCGCGAACGCTTTGCCAACAATTCCAACAAAGCCAGCGAATCTTTCCCACCAGAAAGCCCCACCAGTATTTTGTCACCTTCGTCTATCAGTCCGTATTCCACCACCCCTTTGTTGAACCTCCGGCTGATGGTGCGTATCAGTTTGTCTTCTTTCTCCATATTTTTACAAAATCGGGCACAAAAGTACATCAAATTAGCGATACTGAAAAAAAGAAATCAAAAATATGCTTCGAAATTCAAAGAAAGTTTGTACTTTTGATAAAACAACACGGAAAGAACACATGAACAAGAAAAAATATACACTTGCTATCCTGCTTCTCACACTTACGTGCGGAGGGACGACATACGCACAGACATTGAATCAAGCCAAAGAATGGTTTACCGAAGGCAAATTTTCTGAAGCCAAACCCGTATTCGAAAAACTGGTGAAACGTGCACCTTCGAATGCCAACTATAACTTTTGGTATGGGGCATGCTGCTTTGAGACAGGCGCATGGGAGGAGTCGCAGCCCTATTTGGAAAAGAGCGCGGCACGTAAAGTGATTAATGCCTACCTGTATTTAGGCAAACTATATTACACTCAATACCGGTTTGACGATGCGGTGGAAAATATAGAAGAGCATATCGCATGGCTGGAAAAGAAAAAGCGGAACACCAAAGAAGCGGAACAATTACTGACTCGATGCCGGATGGCTGCCCGCATGTTACGGGGAACAGAAAGAGTGACTGTAATAGATAGCTTCACGGTAGACAAAACCTCCTTCCTCTCCGCTTATAAATTAAGCAAGGCTTCGGGAAGTATCGAACAGACTGATAATGGAGATGGTGTCGTATATACCAACGAATGGGGTGACAAAACCCTCTTTCCGCAGGTTGATACCGAAGGAAAGACACATCTCTATTCACGCATAAAACTCATCGACCACTGGAGTGACCCTCAGCCTTTACATGGAATAAATCAAGCGGAATATAGCCAGAATTTCCCTTTCCTTGATTCGGACGGTATCACTCTTTATTATGCCGCCGAAGGAGAAGAAAGCGTGGGAGGGCTCGACATTTTCATTACGCGCTATGACTCGGATGACAATACCTACCTGCGCCCCGACAACATAGGAATGCCGTTCAACTCGCCAGCCAATGATTACATGTATGCCATTGACGAAGTGAACCACCTCGGTTGGTTCGCCTCCGACCGCTACCAGCCCGAAGGTAAGGTATGCGTCTATGTGTTTGTTCCTAACGAATCGAAAGAAGTGTACGACTATGAAGCATCCGACCCCAAAGACATCATTGCCCTTGCCAGCTTGAAGGATATAAAGAAGACACAGACCAGCGACAATGTAGTGCGGAGCGCCAAACAACGTCTGGCACAAGTAATGTATGCCGAAGACACAAAGAAAAAGAAAGGTGATTTTCGCTTTGTAGTGGATGACAATGTCATCTATCACCGTCTTTCCGACTTCGCTTCGAAAGAGGCACGCGAGCAATTTCAATCATATCTTCAGAAAGAAAAAGACCTGACCGATCTTCAGACTTCGCTGGAGAACCTGCGTACGGCATACCGCGAAAGCAACCGGACGGGAAAAGAGCAGCTTGCCCCAGGTATCTTAGACAAAGAGCAGCGCGTAAAAGCTTTGCGGGATGAAATTACGGTTCTTGAGAAGAAGATACGGAATACAGAATTAAGTAAATCAAAATAATTATGGAAATACTTATCATCATCGCGCTTATCGTGGCAGGACTGATACTCTTCCTTATCGAAGTGTTCCTCGTGCCGGGCATTACCCTTGCAGGCATCGCGTCGGCATGCAGTCTGCTCTATGCCATTTATTATGCCTTCAGCGACATGGGTATGCAAGCGGGATTCGTCACGCTGGGCATCGTGGTTCTCGGCATCATCGGCATCACCGTATGGGTGATGCGCTCGAAAACGGTTGACCGGCTCTCCTTGAAGAAAGAACTCAATTATCAGCACAACCCATTAAGAGACATTCAGATAAAGGCGGGCGATTGTGGCATATCCACCACACGCCTCACGCTGATAGGGAACGCTGACATCAACGGACATCTCATCGAAGTGCAATCCGCCGACGGTTTCATTGATGAAGGCACTCCTATCGAAGTGACCCGCATCGATAATAACACGGTATACGTAAAACGTGCCGGAAACTGATTTATTCACTTTAAAATAAATACACTATGGTTCCTCCTCTCTATTTGCAAATTATTACTGTAATCGGAATTGTCATCATTTTGGCGGTATTCTTCCATTACGTTCCCTTCTTCCTTTGGCTATCCGCCAAGGTATCGGGCGTACGCGTATCATTGGTACAGCTTTTCCTGATGCGCATCCGCAACGTGCCTCCCCATGTCATCGTGCCCGCCATGATAGAAGCCCACAAGGCGGGGCTGAACACCATCACCCGCGATGAACTGGAAGCCCACTACATGGCAGGCGGACACGTGGAGAAAGTGGTGCACGCGCTGGTATCGGCGTCGAAAGCCAACATCGAGCTTTCCTTCCAGATGGCAACGGGCATCGACCTTGCCGGACGTGACGTGTTCGAGGCGGTACAGATGTCGGTCAACCCGAAGGTGATTGACACGCCTCCTGTGACCGCCGTGGCAAAAGACGGCATCCAGCTCATCGCCAAAGCCCGCGTAACGGTGCGCGCCAACATCCGCCAACTGGTGGGAGGCGCAGGCGAAGATACCGTCTTGGCACGCGTAGGCGAAGGCATCGTATCGAGCATCGGCTCGTCCGAGAATCATAAGTCGGTGCTGGAAAACCCCGACTCTATCTCGAAGCTCGTGCTCCGCAAAGGGCTGGACGCCGGTACCGCTTTTGAAATCCTCTCTATTGATATAGCCGACATCGATATAGGCCGGAACATCGGGGCCGCCCTCCAAATGGACCAGGCAAACGCCGACAAGAACATCGCCCAGGCCAAAGCGGAAGAACGGCGTGCCATGGCGGTCGCGCTGGAGCAAGAAATGAAAGCCAAGGCGGAAGAAGCCCGTGCCAACGTGATTCAGGCAGAAGCCGAAGTGCCCAAGGCCATGGCAGACGCTTTCCGGAGCGGGAACCTCGGCATCATGGACTATTACCGCATGAAGAACATCCAGGCGGATACCGACATGCGGAACAGCATTGCCCAGCCCGACCAGCATCCCGCGGGAGGCGAGCCGATAGGAAAATAGAATCTCACATTCTCACCACAGATTACACAGATTTTCAATTGATAAATGGAACGCAGAGACGCAAAAACGCGAAAGAAAAATCTGTGTAATCTGTGGTAAAAAAACACGACTACTATGCAAACGAAAACTTACTTTCCCCCATCCGAACTCATCATCAACGAAGACGGTTCGGTGTTTCATCTTCATGTGCGTCCCGAACAGCTTGCCGACAAGGTGATACTGGTGGGCGATCCCGGACGGGTGAACCTGGTCGCTTCGCACTTCGACACGAAAGAGTGCGACATCCAGAGCCGCGAGTTTCATACCATCACCGGAACATACCAAGGCAAGCGTATCACCGTGGTCTCTACGGGTATCGGATGCGACAACATCGACATCGTGCTCAACGAACTGGACGCACTTGCCAACATCGACTTCGGGACACGTGAAGAGAAAGACAGCTTGCGCCAACTGGAACTGGTACGTATCGGCACGTGCGGAGGGCTTCAGCCCTATACGCCCGCAGGTACCTTTATCTGCTCGGAAATCTCTATCGGCTTCGATGGGCTGCTCAACTTTTACGAGGGGCGGAATGCCGTAAGCGACCTTCCTCTGGAACGCGCCTTGCTAAACCACCTGGGATGGACAGGAAACCTCTGCTCCCCCACTCCATACGCCGTGCATGCCAATCACGAATTAGTGGAACGCATCGCAAGAAACGATATGGTAAGAGGAATCACCGTGGCATGCGGCGGATTTTTCGGCCCTCAAGGCAGACGCTTGCGCATCCCTCTTGCCGACCCGCACCAGAACGAGAAAATAGAGAGTTTCGAGTACAAAGGACAGCATATTACCAACTACGAAATGGAAAGCTCCGCCATAGCCGGACTCTCCCTTTTGCTTGGGCACAAAGCCACAACGGTATGCATGGTCATAGCCAACCGCGTAAAGCAAGAAGCCAATACGGGTTACAAGAACCAAATAGACGACCTTATCCGTGTCGTGCTTGAACGGATTTGATTTTTATCCTTAATTACAATGGAAGCTAATTTCAAACAAGACCACATTACAGACAAAGCGGAACGCTACAAAACGTTTCTCCGCCAGTTTGCCCCCCTTATCGAGGGTGAAACACATGAAATAAGCGTACTCGCCAATACATGCGCCGCCCTGAAGGAAGCTTTCGGCTTCTTTTGGGTAGGATTTTATTTAGCGGAAAACGATGAACTCGTATTAGGGCCTTTCCAAGGAAGCGTGGCGTGCTATCGCATCAAGAAAGGACGGGGCGTGTGCGGAACCGCCTGGGAACGGATGCAGACATTGGTTGTGCCCGACGTGGAACATTTCCCCGGACACATTGCCTGCAGTTCCCTTTCACGCTCTGAGATAGTAGTGCCTCTTATTGTCCAAGGCGAAGTAAAAGGCGTGCTCGACATTGATTCAGACCTTCTGAATACGTTTGACGAAACCGATAAACTGTACCTTGAAGAAGTAGTCCGGATACTTGCCGACACCATATATAATAACAGCAAACCATCCATATGAACCAACAAGATACCATTTGTGCCATAGCCACGGCTCAAGGAGGAGCAATAGGCATTGTTCGCGTGTCCGGACCCGATGCCGTGACATTAACCGACCGTATTTTCACCCCCATAGGCTCAACCGTCCCTCTGACGGAACGCAAGCCCTACACCCTTGCCTTCGGACATATCAAAAACTGCAAAGGAGAAATTATCGACGAAGTGCTGGTCTCTGTCTTCCGTGCCCCCCATTCCTATACGGGCGAAGATGCCACCGAAATTTCGTGCCATGGCTCGGCATATATCCTCCAGCAAGTGATGCATTTGCTCATCGGGCAAGGATGCCGTACGGCAATGCCCGGCGAATATACCCAGCGTGCCTTCCTGAATGGGAAAATGGATTTGAGCCAGGCGGAGGCAGTAGCAGACCTTATCGCCTCTACGTCTGAAGCTACCCATCGCCTGGCCATGAATCAGATGCGCGGAGGTTTCAGCCGAGAACTGGCAAAGCTGCGCAACCAGCTCCTTCACCTCACTTCGCTTATGGAGCTGGAGCTGGATTTCTCCGACCATGAGGAACTGGAATTTGCCGACCGTACAGAATTGCAGGCTCTTGCCACACAAATAGAACAGCTCATCAAGCATCTGGCAAACTCTTTTCATGCGGGCAACGCAATCAAGAATGGCATTCCTGTAGCCATCATAGGCGAGACCAATGCCGGCAAGTCTACATTGCTTAATGCCTTGGTAAAAGAAGAACGCGCCATAGTAAGTGACATCCACGGCACCACGCGCGACATTATTGAAGATACGATAAGCTTAAACGGAATCACTTTCCGCTTCATCGATACGGCCGGCATCCGCCAGACACAAGACACGATAGAAGCATTAGGCATTGAGCGCAGCTTCCAAGCCATCGACCGGGCACAAATCGTAATTCTCGTATGTGACAAATCACAAGGAGAATCAGCCTTTCAAGCATTCTACCGGCAAGTGGCCGGCCGCCTTGAAGGCAAACAAGTCATCGTAGCCCTTAACAAATGTGACTTAGCGGACACTCCCACCTTCCTCTCTCCACAAGGAACAGTCATTGAGATATCCGCCAAGAAAGGACAAAACATCATCGCCCTGCAAGAAAAGCTGGTGGAATTTGCCGCTCTTCCAGACATCCAGACCGGCGATGTCATCGTAACGAATGCCCGCCACTATGAAGCCCTCATCCATGCCCTTGCGGCTATCCGGCGCGTGCAAGAAGGATTGTCCACAAACCTCTCTGGCGATTTCATCTCGCAAGACTTGCGCGAATGCATCTTTCATCTGAGCGATATTGTAGGAGATGTAACGACAGATGAAGTGCTTAGCTCTATTTTTGAGCACTTTTGCATCGGCAAGTAACTATCTGATTATCAATGAATTAAATTGATTATAATCGATTAATATGGCGCTCTTTACAGGGCGCCTTTTTTGTTGCTCTACTGTCAATATTAGTCATTTATAAGCTTTGTACA
>URCM01000103.1 GCA_900546355.1 uncultured Bacteroides sp. | reverse complement strand
ACATTATCAATATCCGACTGACTTTTTTTCTTCTTTCCTGCCAATCAGGCAAACCTGTCTGACAAATGTTCCATAGGTTCTTGCCTTCCTCTTCCCTTAATGTTTAAAAGAAAAGGCTTTTTGCTTAAAATAGATTTCGTAAGTTTAAAAGGCAAAGCCGTGCCGTCCGAAGGCACAGAGTTTGCATATCTATAAGTGAACTTCGGAAGCCGAAAGGCAGAGGGAGTTCAAAAGAACAATTGATAAACAAAGAACTTAAAAATAGGAGATTAAGATTATGACACCGAGCAGAAGAAATTACAATCAAGAATGGTTACCGAGCATTTTCAATGACTTTTTCGATAACGATTGGATGGTAAAGGCTAACGCAACGGCACCTGCTATCAATGTGATAGAAAGTGACAAAGATTATAAGGTTGAAGTTGCGGCTCCGGGTATGACGAAAGAGGATTTCAACATCCACTTGAGTGAAGACAACGAATTGGTCATCTCTATGGAAAAGAAAACCGAAAACAAGGAAGAGGACAAGGAAAACAAGAAGTACTTGCGCCGTGAGTTTTCTTACACGAAATTCCAGCAGGCATTGGTTCTTCCGGACGATGTGGAAAAGGATAAAATCAACGCCAACGTCAACAACGGTGTATTGACCATCGAGTTGCCGAAACGCACGCCTGAAGAAAAAGCCAGAATCAATAAGGTTATCGAAATTCATTAATTGGTAACGGATAAAAGGAAAGGGCTGTTTTCCCTATGCGGGAAAACAGCCCTTTTTCTTGGTTCGCCCAGCACGAACATTCTCTACCCGGTGCAAGTCCGCAACACGCCCGATAGCGGGAAGTGTATAGCCAAGAGCATATAATTGCATAGCCGACACGATTAGTAATCGTCATGCTGTACGATTAGTAATCGTCACGCCGCACGATTAGTAATCGTGCAGGTGAAGCAGTTATATTGCTTGCTGTTCATGGATAAACCTGGTAGAGGATGCCGCCTGTTGCAACCGTTTTTTCGGACGGGTTCGCTTTTTATTCGATTCGGAACCAGTCGATGTCTGCCCAGCCTCCATCGTTGGTGACGATGGCAGGACGGGTGCAGAATGTGCCGACCTTGGCCCCGATCCACTTTCCTTCTTTTACTTGGAAGGGTTTGCCTAATTTTTGGAATTTCTTTCCGTTGGTGCTATAACTCATTTGGCACATCACTACAAGGTCGTGCCCCCCTTCGCTCTTGCTGATTTTTTCGCCTGTAGAGGTGATTTCAGCGCGTAAGTAAAGTTCGTTCTCTTTCAGAGGAATGGAAGCATTGACGGTTTCTGTCCCGCCACGGTCGGCTTTCTTGCATTCCACTTGCGAGAGCGTCAATCCGTTTTCTGTATTTTCCAAGATGAGTCCGGCGTAGTTGGTGCCCATAATGACCAGTCCGGTGCGTTCGCCTTTGTATTTGGCAATCGGGCTGAACTTCAGTTTCATGGTAGCCTTGAAGCTCGGCGCAGGGAACTTCTGGAGCAGCATATTGGGAACATCCCACAAACTCTTGTAGTTTTCTACTACCGGATAAGAGTAGAGACGCAAGTATCCGTGCTCCGCATCGCAGAAATGCCACTTATCGTTGATGTTCGCATTCCATTGCCATTGCAAGCCCAGAATATTGGTGTTGAATTCATCACTTTCCTGTGGCGTGCAAATCGGATAAGTCTTTCCTACGTTCGGCTTTTTCCAAGTCAATACAGGGTCACCACATCCGTCTCCGTCTTTGTCGTCACCGATAACGGGCCAGTCGTTTACCCATTTCATGGGCTGCAGGTGTACCAGACGTCCTGCCGCACCTACATCCTGGAAATGCATGAACCAGTCTTCGCCCGAAGGGGTATCTACCCATCCTCCCTGATGAGGGCCGTTAATAGGGCTGTCGCCTTGTGCCATGACGGTGCGCCATTCGTAAGGACCGTATACGTTCTTTGAACGGGCTACCACTTGCCAGCCGGTAGGCACTCCTCCGGCAGGGAAGAACATGTAATAATATCCGTTACGTTTGTAAAACTTGGGGCCTTCGCAAGTTTCGTGCGCTTCATGTCCGTCGAATACGATGCGGGATGGACCGATGGTCCGGGTGGCATCGGCACTGAGTTCGCATACGGCGATGACACTTTTCAGCCCCGCACGGCTTCCGGCGTATGCATGGGCAAGATACACCCGTCCGTCATCGTCCCAAAGCGGAGTGGTATCAATGATTCCCTTGATTGCTTTAACCAACACCGGTTCGCTCCACGGGCCTTTCACATCTTTGGCTTTCACCATAAAGATGCCTTGGTCGGGGTCTCCCCAGAAGATATAGAACTCCCCGTTATGATGCCGGATGCAAGGAGCCCATACACGGTTTCCGTGTTGAGGGGCAGTATCGGTTACAGGAGGCAAGGCATGAGGTATCGCGGCACCTGCGAAACTCCAGTTCACCAGGTCTTTGGAATGAAGCACTTGAAGTCCGGGCAAACATCCGAAACTGGATGAGGTGAGGTAATAATCTTCACCCACACGGATGACATCCGGGTCGGAATAGTCGGCATAGAGAACTGGATTTTTATAAGTTCCGTCACCTTGATCGGCTACCCATACTTTCGATACATAATTATCTTGGGCTTGCAGCGCAGGAAGCATACAGCCTCCCAGCAGGATTGAGAGTAGAAGTTGTTTCATCTTGTACATTTACAATTTATGGTTTACAATTTAGATTTTCACTATTTGCCTATTACGATTGAGATATGCGGTTTACCTGTCCTGCCTTCATATTTTAAGATTCTTTATACTTTGGGGCAAATGCCGGAGTATGGGCAGCACACTGCAACCTTGCTTACTCAATGACTTGTATTTTTACAGGCTGTTCCAAATACTTTTTCCATTCTTGCACATAGGCAAACCATTTTTCTTTGGTCGGATAGCCAAAGGTCTCTTTACAAGAAGTAAACATGGTGTAGTAACGGAACGAGCGTTGACCGGGTGCGCTAAGGATATAAAGAAAGTTTTCTTTGTCGGTAGCTTCTTTTATTACATATTTTTGAGGGATGTAAGTGGCAAGTCCTACCGTTTCTTTCTTATATTTCAGGGTATCGTTTACCGGCCAGTCAGTTCCCCAGCTTGCGACCAGTCCATGATGGTCGGAATATTTATCGGCATGTCCGGTTATATTTTGTACGCCGGTAGCAAACACTTCATCGGTGAGGGAAGTATCGAATATGACATCCACTTGTGTGTCACGGTGTCCGGCATAAAGGGTATAGCGGTTTGTCATGTTTAATTCCTTGCCTTGGTATTTCCAGCCTTTTACTTCGGCATCCACAATGGTGCGTACGGGTCCGCTGGCAAGGATACGTTGTCCGCGGATAGCTACAGGTTTAATGAAAGTCGTCTGTATGCCGTCCCAACCTCGGAGTGTCCCGGCTCCGCAACTGTTGTTTACCTTGATGACATCATCGCCGAACCCTCGTTTCAATTGCTCGTCGGTAGGATAGAATTGACTTTCTTCTATTTCTAATCCTTTGTGGAATTTGCCGTAAAGGTCGGTTGTTTGTTTCTCGTTGAAATAAATGCGGTATGCCACTAATTCGCTTTCGAATGCTGCTCCATGGTGGTGTTGTATGTTGTAAGTATCCGCATCTCCGTCTGCATAGATGGCATATCCTTTGGCATACCGTTTCTTTTTAGAGGTACGGAAAAGCATTTCGGCATAAACGCGGGCAGGATAGTGGCTTGTGGCTTGTTGTGAAGAAAGGGTGACGGTCAGGGTTTTCTGGCTTGCGGCAGGCAGGTTGACGACAAATGCCAGTTCGTCGGCACGAGCATCGCCGTTCATGTCGTCTAATTGGGAAGGTATTTCAGTCGTACCATCGGAGACAAGAGCCGACTTTATCGTAAAATCTGTATTCAGGCTATGCAGGTCGATAACTACCGGTTCGTCGATTTTCTCTGTTTGCCAGGGATTTTCGATGACAATCTGTATGCTTTTCTCTGTGCTTTGGGCGGAAACAGACAGGATTCCTGCCAGTAACGCCAACCCAATGAAGATGTATGTTTTCATGATAGGCATATAAAATGGATTGATAATTTTACTACAGAGGACACAAAGTATTGCACAGGTTGAAGATTCTGTGCGCCTCTGTGTCCTCTGTTGGTGGAGTCCTATTTAGAAACTGTTTTTCATTTCCACAAAAAGTTTTTTCTCTTCTTTATGTCTTTGTTTTCATGCGTTTGTGACGCTTGGGAGATTTTAAAATTTATACGATTCGGTTTTATTCCCGATTTTGTCGTATTTTTTGTTGTCGATGGTGATGTTGGTTACTCCCATCATCTTCAGGTTATCACCTTCGTTTGTTGTAGTGATTTTCACGTTCTTCAAAGTAGCGTTCTCAGAGCGGTTCAGGGTCACTCCGTCTTTAGCGTCAGAGATGGTCACGTTTTCAAGGAAGATGTTACGGATGGGCATTTCGGGTAGTCCGTTGAAGAGAATAGCACGGCCCACGTTTTTCGCAGTGACATTTTTGATGAAGATATCACGGAATGCAGGAGTCTCTTCGGTGACTGGTGGGACGGTTTCTTCTTTCGGAGTGTTCGAGTCACCCCCTTCGCCCGGTGCGTTCCCTCCGTAGAAGAGGTCGAAGATAAGTGCTTCGTTCGGAATGTTAATCATGTTGATGTTGCTGATGTGGATGTTTTCTACGATGCCTCCACGTCCGCGGGTACTTTTGAAACGCAAGCCTACATCGGTTCCCAAGAAAGTACAGTTGTCTACATAGATGTTTTTCACACCGCCTGACATTTCACTTCCTACCACAAAGCCACCGTGTCCGTGAAGCACTACATTGTTGCGGATTATGACATTCTGGCAGGGTTCGCCGCGGCGTCGTCCGCTTTCATCTTTACCAGACTTGATGCAGATTCCGTCATCGCCTGCATCGAAACTGCTGTCGAGTACCAGTACACGGTTGCAGGATTCTACATCGAGTGCATCGCCGTTCTGCGAATACCAAGGATTTGATACACTTATATTATATATGGTAAGGTCTTCACATGAAAGTGGGTGAAGGCACCAGCTGGGCGAGTTTTTGAAAGTCACTCCTTCCAACATCACTTTCTTACATTTGATGAAACTCAGCAGTACGGGACGGAGCCAGTCGCGGATGCTATTCCATTCTTCTTCGGTTTCGATGCCTTCGGGCACATTGAACTCCTTGCAGGCGTTTGCTCCCTTGAGGGAACCTTCGCTGGGATACCACATGTCACCTTTTTCATTGAGTATGCCACCCGAAGCGACCAGTTTTTTCCATTGTGTGGAAGTCATCTTGCTTTTCTTTACCGGACGCCAAGTGTCTCCGTTACCGTCCATGACCCCTTTGCCGGTAATGGCGATGTTTTCTGCTCCGTTAGCAGATATGGGTGACTGGCAACGACGTGTTTCCAATCCTTCGAAGGAAGTGTTGATGATAGGGTATTGTGTGTGGTCGGCGGTAAAGAGTACTAACGCATTCTCTTCCAGGTGGAGGTTGATGTTGCTTTTTAGCACGATAGGTCCTGTTAGCCATAAGCCGGCTGGCACTACCACTGTCCCTCCTCCTTTTTGGGATACGGCTTCGATGGTTTGCGCGAAAGCCTCAGTGTTCAGTGTGATGCCATCGGCAACAGCGCCAAATTCAGTAATCGACCGGAAATGATCGGGGAAAATGGGTTGTTGCACTTTAGCCATTTGAAACGGCAGGTTGCTGTACACCTCATCAGGAATGACGGGAGAGGCGGCACGAGCGTATGTGGCTCCGCTCCATGCGAGCGTTGTGATTCCTACAGAAAGAATCCAATGTCTTAATGTGTTGAATGTAATCATATTCTTGTTTTTTAATAAATTATTATTCGCTCGTACAAATGTACAATGTTTCAGCAAGAATGATGTGAAGATTTTGACTGAATAAGTGAAAAAAATGAGCAAAATTTTGATACTTACTTACAATAATTGGTCTGGCTTGGAATATTTCATCAAAAGAACGTCATTTTGATATTTCGTCCACAAAAAAAGCAATATTAACAGAAATGTTTGTATCTTTGCCGTAAATTTATAGTTAAAGACGTATGAGTTATAATTTATTAAAAGGAAAAAGAGGTATTGTTTTCGGTGCGTTGAATGAACAATCCATCGCATGGAAGGTAGCAGAGAAAGCAGTCGAGGAAGGGGCTGCCATTACATTGTCGAACACTCCGGTAGCGGTACGTATGGGAGAAGTATCGGCACTGGCTGAAAAACTGAATTGTGAGATTGTACCGGCTGATGCAACCAGTGTAGAAGACTTGGAGAATGTATTTAAACGTTCGATGGAAATATTGGGCGGAAAGATTGACTTTGTGCTGCATTCGATTGGTATGTCTCCCAACGTCCGCAAGAAGCGTACGTATGATAACTTGGACTATGATATGCTGAATAAGACGTTGGATATTTCGGCTGTCTCTTTCCATAAAATGATCCAGAGCGCGAAAAAACTGAATGCTATCAATGATTATGGTTCAATTGTGGCATTGAGTTATGTAGCCGCCCAACGTACATTTTATGGCTACAATGATATGGCAGATGCAAAAGCCTTGCTGGAATCTATCGCGCGTAGTTTTGGTTATATTTATGGCCGTGAGCACAATGTGCGTATCAATACCATTTCTCAGTCGCCTACAATGACAACAGCAGGTTCGGGCGTGAAAGGTATGGACAAGCTGTTCGATTTCGCTAACCGGATGTCTCCGCTGGGAAATGCGTCGGCGGATGAGTGCGCAGACTATTGCATTGTGATGTTCTCCGACTTGACCCGGAAGGTTACTATGCAGAATTTGTATCACGATGGAGGGTTCTCGAGCGTAGGCATGAGTTTACGCGCGATGGCTACGTATGAAAAAGGTTTGGACGAATATAAAGACGAAAACGGAAACATTATCTACGGATAACGGATAGGACGGATGAAACAGATTATATTCATATTACTGGGCGTCATTGTCTTTGCATCCTGCAGGTCAGAAATGCAAAGCGATGACGCTTTGTTTGATAGGGGTATAAAAGTATTCCGTTATGACCGCTTGCAGTATGAAGCGACCGCTATGAACAGCATAGCAGCGGTTCAGAAGATGAATTTGGATTGTCCGAGGGCAACCCGAATCTTGATAGAGGATGTGTTGATGTTGGGAAAAGTGGACGAACCGAACATCAACGAACGGATGTGTGCCTATTATACTGATTCCGTCTTGTTCCGCCTGATGTTGGATGCGGAAGAAAAATTCGGTGATATGCGTCCGATAGAAGAAAAACTGACTGAAGGTTTCAGGGAATTGAAGAAAGAGGTACCCTCTCTGCCAATACCTTCGGTGTATTCACAAATATCGGCGTTGAATCAGTCGGTGGTGGTAGGCGACAGCCTTTTGGGATTTAGCCTCGACAAATATATGGGCGAGGATTATCCGCTCTATAAGCGCTATTATTATGCTTACCAGCGTCGTTCGATGAAGCCCGAACGTATTCTTCCTGATTGTTTTACTTTTTATTTGATGAGCCAATATCCTTTCGGCTGGGAAAAAGGCCGGCGTACGTTGTTTGATGTCATCATGCACCAGGGCAAGATTAACTGGGTAGTGCGGAAGGTTTTGGGCATAAAATCGAATGCGGAATTGTTGGATTATACAAAGGCGGAAGCAGACTGGTGTAAGAAGAACGAGAAGAAACTGTGGAAGTGGATGGTGAGCCGGGAGTATCTGTCGAGCACCGACCCGATGATTATCCGTGCTTATACGCATCCCGACCCGAATATTATCCTGAAGGGTGAGTCGGTTCCTCCTATTATTGGAATATGGATAGGTATGCAACTGACGGAGAAATTCATGAAACAACATCCCGATATGAGTATCGAAACGTTGTTGGAGTGTGAAGATTTTGGAAATCTGACACTTGAATAACGATTTTTTATCTTTTTATTTAGCATTGGATATGGATACAGCATTATATTTGTTGCCGGTTACTTTAGGCGACACGGCCATTGAGCATGTTTTGCCTGCGTATAATAAGGAAATCATTTTGCAAATCAAGCATTTTATTGTAGAAGACGTGCGTTCGGCCCGCCGTTTCCTGAAGAAAGTAGACCGTGACATCGATATTGACGGGCTGGCTTTTTATCCGTTGAACAAGCATACTTCCCCCGATGCCGTTTCTGGGTATCTGAAGCCTTTGATGGAAGGATATCCGATGGGAGTGATTTCAGAGGCGGGATGTCCTGCTGTAGCCGATCCTGGAGCGGATGTGGTAGCTATTGCCCAGCGCAGGAATTTGAAAGTTGTTCCGTTGGTGGGTCCTTCTTCTATTATCTTGTCGGTTATGGGGTCAGGTTTTAACGGACAAAGTTTTGCTTTTCATGGCTATCTTCCGATAGAACCGGCCGAGCGTGCGAAGCGTTTGAAAGAATTAGAGCAACGCGTTTATGGTGAACAGCAGACCCAATTGTTTATCGAAACTCCGTACCGCAATAATAAGCTGGCGGAGGAAATATTGAAAGTGTGCCGTCCGCAGACCAAACTTTGCATAGCCGCAAATCTTACTTGTGCAGGCGAGTATATCCGTACTAAAACCATTCGGGATTGGAAAGGACATCTGCCTGATTTATCGAAAATTCCCTGTATCTTCTTGATTTATAAATGAGGAGTGCCGTATTGTTTCCATGCGTTGGCAGCCATTTTCAGGTAATTCTTTTCTATCTTTAACAGCGGGTTGCATTTTTCTTCCGGTATTTGGTCTATGGAAATAAAAATTCCTCCTGGCTGTACGTCTTCTTCATTTTCCAAGGGCAGGATATAGAGGTAGATTCGCTTTTTTTGCGAACCATCTGTAGCGCAGACGCTATAACGGGCAAGTAGCCGGGCTTGGGTAGGCTGTACCGATGCAAGTGGCTTTGCCAAGTGCCGGATGAAGCTTTCTCGGGGTGAAAGGAAACTTCTGTATAAGGTCATGACAGGGACATCAAAAAAGAGAAGAGGTTTTTCTGTTTCTTCCATTTTGATGTCTTTCCCGGTGAGGTAGATTTTACCGTTTGCAACAGGAACAATGCGGATGATGATGGGAGGAATGACCCAACGGAGTATGAGATAGGTTACGAGAATGAAAGATATAAGGAGCATGGCATATATAAGTAGGCTCGTATGATTCATGGCTAATATTCCGTACAGGATAGCCTGGAGTTTGATTGTAGGAGCAACCGATAAATAAAGTCCGGTGAGAATAGCGATAAATAACGCTAATAATATAAATAAGTAATAGTATTTTTTCATAACCAATCGTGTTTGTAATAGGCTTGAGTACTATTTGAATAGGCTTTAAACAACAACAACCGGATGCGTTTCTTGGTTCATTTGAATGGAATATGTTTTTCGGCATGATAAGAGGAACGCACCAATGGTCCGCTTTCTACAACGGAGAATCCTTTTTTTTCTCCTGTTTCCTTATATTTCTGGAATTGTTCGGGTGAGATGTAAGCCGCTACAGGATAATGTTTCCGGCTGGGCTGGAGGTATTGTCCGATGGTCAGCATCTTGCATCCGTTGGCAAGTAAGTCGTCCATGGTTTGCTCTACCTCTTCTGTTGTTTCTCCTAAGCCGACCATGATGCCCGATTTGGCTGTAATTCCACTTTCGGCTATCATCCGTATTACTTGCAGGCTCCGTTCATACGTGGCTACGCTTCGTACCAGAGGCGTAATGCGTCTTACGGTTTCCAAGTTGTGTGAAATAATGTCGGGACGGACATCGGTGATGAGACGGATGAGGCCGGCACGTCCTTGGAAGTCAGGGATAAGTGTTTCAAAAGTGATGTTGGGATTCATTTCCTTGACACATCGGATGGTCTTTGCCCAGTGCGAAGCTCCCAAGTCGGGCAAATCATCTCTGTCAACCGAGGTTATGACTGCATGGTCTAATTTCATCAGGCGGATGGATTCCGCTACATGTCGAGGTTCTTCCGGGTCGAGCGGAAACGGTTTTCCGCTTTGTGTATTGCAGAATTTGCACGAGCGGGTACAGATAGCTCCGCCAATCATAAAGGTAGCGGTTCCTTTTCCCCAACATTCGCCTAAGTTCGGGCACCGTCCGCTGGAACAGATAGTATGCAGTTTATGAGTATCTACAATGCGTTTCGTTTCGGCATAACGGGCATTGGCTCCGATTTGTATTTTGAGCCATTCGGGCTTTCTTACGTGTTCCATGGTATATGTTATTTCACCACAGATTACGCAGATTAAGAAATAGTTTCTAAAAATATTTTCTCTGCATTCTCTCTGTGGCAAGTTCTTAATCCTTTTTTTATCTGCCTTAATTCCGCAACACTTTGATTTAACTTTATTTATAAGTTCCTGAGCAACAA
>URCM01000102.1 GCA_900546355.1 uncultured Bacteroides sp. | reverse complement strand
CGGATACATCAAGCCAAGAAAAACTTTTTGAAGAAATTCAAAACAGCTTCTTAATGTGCTAATAAACCAATGTGGCAATGTGCTGATTCATTCTCACATTAGCACATTATTCATTAGCACATTAAATCTACTCATTTCTTTCCAAACTCTGGGTCTATCTTCAACAATGCTGTTACGGCAAAGGTCGCCACACAACATACCATAATCCAGATAAAGAACAACCGATAGCCCAACTGTTCCTGAAGCCAGCCAGCAGCCATACCCGGAAGCATCATGCCCAATGCCATAAATGCTGTACAGATAGCGTAATGTGCCGTGCTGTGTGTTCCACGCGAGAAGTAAATGAGATACATCATATAGGCAGTAAAGCCAAACCCATACCCGAACTGCTCGATGAAAATACAGACATTGACCCACAACAGGCTTGTTTCAGGGAAATAACTCAAATAGACGTACACCAAATCAGGCAGGGAAATCGCCCAGACCATAGCCCATAGCCAATGCTTCAATCCGTTCCGGGCTACGGCAATGCCTCCCAAGATACCTCCAATCGTAAGCCCGATGATACCTACCGTGCCTTGAGTAAAACCAATCTGTTCGGTAGTCATCCCTAATCCGCCTTCGGATAACGGGTCGAGCAAAAAAGGAATACTCATCTTCGCCAACTGTGCTTCGGGAAAGCGGTAAAGCAACATAAACAAGAGTGCTGCCCCAATGCCTTCTTTCTGGAAAAACGAACGGAAAGTAAGCAAAAATTCACGTAATAATCCGCGCGCCGAGACATTGGCGGCAGGACGGTCGGAGTCCGGACGAGGAAGTACAAAAGCGTGATAGACAAACAATGCCAGAAACAAGCCTGCCATTACCAGAAACGTCATGCTCCACGCATACGGAATGCCCCGTTCCGACTTTTCCAAATAGCCGGCAAACATAATCAGTAATCCTTGCCCTGCAATAGTGGCTATGCGATAAAAAGTGCTCCGGATACCTACAAACAAGGCTTGCCGGTGCGGAGAAAGCCCCAGCATATAAAAACCGTCCGCGGCGATGTCGTGCGTGGCGGACGCAAAAGCCATTAACCAGAATACAGCTAACGTCGACTGAAAAAAATGGTCAGCCGGAATCAGGAAAGCAATACCAGCCAGTCCGGCACCCACCAAGACTTGCATGGCAACAATCCACCAACGCTTGGTGCGGAGTAAGTCGATAAACGGACTCCATAAAGGCTTGATGACCCACGGCAAGTTCAGCCAACCCGTATATAAAGCTACCTCTGTATTCGAGATGCCCATGCGCTTGTACATCACCAACGACAGAGTCATCACGGCAATGTATGGCAATCCCTCAGCAAAATAGAGCGTGGGAACCCATGCCCACGCCGCATCTCTTGTCAAGCCTCTCCGTCGTCCCATTCATCATCTCCTTCATCAAAATGGTCTTCTCCATCGTCTTCGTCTTCATCGTCATGTCCGCAACAACCGTGATGACGATGGTCGCGGTGATGGCGCGGACGATAACGACGGTCGTCCCATTCATCGTCTCCTTCATCGAAATGGTCTTCCCCGTCATCCCAGAACTCACCTTCCCAGCGTCCTTCATCCCATTCATCATCCCACTCGTCATCGTAAAAACGCTCGATGATATTGCCTCTTTCTGATACAACCAATACGTAGCTCCGGTCGTTCCGGTCGGCTTGCACGATGTAATACATCCCCCGACGGTTCTCCATCGCTTTGTTATCGTTATCGTCTATTTCTTCATAAACAAATCCTGAACGCTTCAACACATTGATGACTGCACGAGGAAGGCGGCTTCGGCGCACTTCCCACATCGTACGCAACCAATCCCCGTCGTGATTAAAAATCACAATTTTTTCCGCTCCCCGATGATTCATCTTCACTTCGATAAACCCGTCATCGTAATCTTTATCCAAGATACGGGCGTTCGGATAACGTTTACGTACAAAGGAGGTCGGATCACTTTCGGCATACGCACCCATTACAAAGCACATAGCCAGCATTCCCCAAAATACACGCATTTTCATAAATCGTCTGTTTTTATGGTTTAGGCAAATGTACAAAGCTTTTCTTATTAAAGGGGAATTACAGTGTTAAGAAAGTCAAAAGACTTCAAGCACAGTTTCCTTCCCTCCAATGCAATACAAAAACAAACGAACCCTCTCCTGCCGTAAAAGCAAGGAAAGGGTTCACTTTTATTATTTTACAAAGAATCAGTTGTTTTCGGGGCGGAGCTTGCGCACTACAACACCCGTCTGCCACATTTCGCTTTCGCGCAATGCTTTCAGCTCTTCGTTCAATTTTTCACGATAGTCGGGTTGAGAATTCGAATCAATAGAACGCTGTGCTTCCAAGCCATCGGCTACTGACTTGTACAGTTTCTCGAACACGGGCTTGGTTGCATCGTGGAAGGGAACCATCCAGTCAAGCGCACCACGCTGAGCAGTAGTAGAACAATTGGCGTACATCCAGTCCATACCCTTAGCTGCGAAAAGCGGCATCAACGACTGGGTCAACTCCTCTACGGTTTCATTGAACGCTTCGGAAGGCGTATGTCCGTGCTCACGCAATGTTTCGTATTGAGCCAGAAGCAAGCCTTGGATAGCACCCATCAACGTACCGCGTTCACCGGTCAAATCGGAAGTAGCTTCACGCTGGAAAGTGGTTTCGAACAGATAACCCGAACCGATACCGATACCCATTGCGATAACACGGTCCCAAGCCTTGCCGGTAGCATCCTGATAGATAGCATACGAAGAGTTCAAGCCACGGCCTTCGAGGAACATCGTGCGAAGCGAAGTGCCCGAACCTTTCGGAGCTACCATAATCACATCCACGTCTTTCGGGGGAACCACGCCTGTACGGTCGTTCCAAGTGATGGCGAATCCGTGAGAGAAATACAACGCCTTGCCGGCGGTAAGATGTTTCTCGATAGTCGGCCAGCAAGCGATTTGTGCCGCATCCGAGAGCAATACCGCGATAATCGTAGCGCGTTCACAAGCTTCTTCGATGCCGAAAAGGGTTTCGCCCGGCACCCATCCGTCTGCCACGGCTTTATCGTATGTCTTGCCCGGACGCTGGCCCACGATAACATTGAATCCGTTATCGCGCAGGTTCAATGACTGACCCGGTCCCTGTACGCCGTAACCGATTACGGCTATGGTTTCGTCTTTCAATACTTCACGTGCTTTCTCCAAAGGAAATTCTTCGCGGGTTTCTACGTTTTCAATTACCCCGCCAAAATTCATTTTTGCCATAATTACAATCTTTTTATCGCGGTCCTGACCGACCGCTGGTTAATATAAATGTTTAAAAAAATATCACTTTACTCCGAATCGCAGTCTCGGTACCATTCTTCCGTACCTCAATGTCGTACTCGTTCTCGGATTTTTGTTCACGGTAAAATTCCAGCGTATCGCCATAATGACTTTCGGCAGCGTATGCCACCTCAAAACGATGCAACGTCTTCTCGCGGAACATCTCTAACGGGAACAGGTCGAGGATATGCTCGATATACTTGATACTGTTCACGTGCCCGTTCAAATCAATGTCACTATATCTGGTGTGATATTCCGCCACAGGTTGCGTCTGGTTCACCTTCACCCTACCCGCTTTCTCGATGGGACAAGGCTTGTCGGTGCATACATAACCTGTGATTTCATTACCGTGCAAAAGAAACAGGTCGGCAGGCTTACGGGTCTCCATGCTAATCATTGCCCATACCGAACGCGCATAACCGATAGGATTGCCTTCCGCATTCAGAATCGCAAAGTTGCGGTCGGTAAAAAGGCGGTACACATTTTCTACCCATGTCTCGATGCTGAACTTCTCATACGCTTTCGGCATCTCGTCCATTTCCACCGCCAGGCGTGAAAGCACCCATGTGTAATGGTTCTCGTTCAATACGGCTATCCCGAACCCACGGTCGGCGGCGTGGAATCCCGCACAATTCAACAAATGGTTGCCCAGCACGCCCATCGTAAGCCTACCGGTAAAGTCCACGTGGAAAGGTTCTGCCACAAACTCGTATCTGCCCACTTTCTCTTTTGCTTCCATATCCGTCAGATTTTAATGAATCAGTCTTTTTTCTCTTTCAGATAACGTTCTTCCCGATGCGCCAGGTATTCGTTTACCCGTTCGAAACAACTGGTAGACACGGCTATCCGTCCCGAACGGACGAACTGAAGCATACAGTTCAGGTCTCTCAGTTTCTGATAGAGGTCGGTGATTTCCTCGCTCATAGCCGTCAGTTCCACGATGCAGAACGTAGGGTTCACCTCCACGATGTGCGCGCTGGCACGGCGCACCACCTTCGATGCCTCGGGATTCGACTGGAATTCGGGTGTGGAAACCTTGTACATCGCCACCTCGCGCTGGAAGATTTCCTTCTCGGTGAAATAATGTGCCTGGATGACATCAATTTTCTTTTCTATCTGACGCACCACCTTTTCCACTATATCGGGGGTGGTCCAACAGGTTATTGTATATTTATGTACTCCCTTAATGGAAGAAGCCGAAACGTTCAGACTCTCGATATTGATTTGCCGGCGGGTAAATACAGCCGTTACCTGATTCAGCAATCCGGCAAAGTTCTCAGAGTGAACAATGATTGTATATAAGGTCTTATTATCCATTTGCTATCAGTTAAAGTTACAACAAATCAACAATCCAATTCAAGCAGCATATCGTTTACCGAACTTCCCGGAGGAGTCATCGGGAGGACATTGCCTTCTTCTACCACACATACCTCTAGCAAGAAAGGTCCGTCGGTATCCAGCATTTCGCGGATGCCTTCTTCCAATTCCCCGCGTTCCATCACCCTGCGCCCCGGAATGCCGTATGCGGCGGCTATCTGCATATAGTCGGGGTTCATCATCGGGGTGAACGAATAACGCTTGTTGAAGAACATCGCCTGCCACTGGCGTACGTTGCCCAGGTAATTGTTGTTCATCAGAATCAGTTTCACGGGTGCCTGCTGCTCCATTACCGTTCCTAATTCCTGCAATGTCATCTGCAAACCTCCGTCACCCATAAAGGCGCATACCGTACGTCCCGGACATCCGAATGTGGCACCAATGGCGGCAGGAAGGCAAAAGCCCATCGTACCCATGCCGCCCGAAGTCACAATACTCCGTTGCTGGGCAAACTTGAAATAACGGCACGCCATCATCTGGTTCTGTCCCACGTCGGTCACCAGAATGGCTTCGTGTCGGGTAGCCTCACTCACCGCATTCACCACCTCGCCCATGTTCAGCGATCCTTCGCCTGGGAACACTTCGGGACGGATAACCTGCTCGTATTCTTTCTCGGCATACGGAGCGAAGCTGTCTATCCATTCCGTGTGCTTATGGCTCTGCATCAACTCGGTGAGCAACGCCAATGTGCGTTTACAGTTTCCCAGGATAGGAACATCCACCGGTACATTCTTACCAATCTCCGACGGGTCCACATCCAAGTGGATAACCTTTGCCTGGCGGGCGTATGTTTCCAGCTTACCCGTCACACGGTCATCGAAACGCATCCCCACGGCTATCAGCACGTCACACTCGTTGGTCTTCACGTTCGGAGCCAGATTGCCATGCATGCCCAGCATTCCTTTATTCAACCGGTGGTCGGAAGGCAATGCCGAAAGCCCCAGCAAGGTACATCCGCAAGGCATGTCGGCTTTCTCGACAAACGCCTTCAACTCTTCCTGCGCATTACCCAGCTCTACTCCCTGCCCCACCAATACCAGCGGACGATGGGCTTCATTAATCAGCTTCACCGCCTCTGCCACTATCTTCGGGTCGGTCTCCGGGTCGGGGTCATAGCTTCGGATAAAGTCTACATCCAACGGTTCGTAATCGGTCAGTTCGGTCTGCGCATTCTTCGCAAAGTCGAGCACCACCGGACCGGGACGTCCGCTCCGTGCGAGGTAAAACGCGCGCGATACTGCCCACGCCACGTCTTCCGCCCGGCGTATCTGATAACTCCATTTCGAAATCGGCTGGGTCACACCTACCAAATCCACCTCCTGAAACGCGTCTGTACCCAATAACGAAGCACCTACCTGTCCGGCTATCACCACGATAGGCGTACTGTCTATCATCGCGTCCGCCACGCCCGTAATGGTATTCGTCGCTCCAGGTCCGCTCGTCACCAGGCACACGCCTACCTCACCCGATACCCGGGCAAAGCCTTGTGCCGCATGAGCCGCCCCTTGTTCGTGACGTACCAAGATATGATTCAACCTATCGCGATGGTCGTATAACGCATCAAATACCGGCATGATAGCTCCCCCCGGATAACCGAAGAGGGTCTTTACCCCTTCGTGTTCCAAAGAGCGCATCAATGCCTCCGAACCTGTTATTCTTTCTTTTGCCATATATCTTTACTCTTCTGTTTCCTTAATCAATCATTCTCACTCCACCTTTATCCGCCGAGCTGACCATTGCGGCGTATGCATGCAAGGCTTTCGACACCTTGCGGTCGCGCGTAACGGGTGCCATCGGACGTGCCGCCAGCTCCTCGTCGCTCAGCTTCACGTTTATCGTACGGTTGGGGATATCTATCTCGATGATGTCACCGTCCACGATTTTACCGATATTTCCTCCCGCAGCCGCCTCGGGCGAGATATGTCCGATACTCAGTCCCGATGTACCTCCGCTGAAACGCCCGTCGGTAATCAGCGCGCACTCCTTGCCCAGGTGTTTCGACTTGATGTATGACGTAGGATACAGCATCTCCTGCATACCCGGACCTCCCTTCGGTCCTTCGTGGGTGATAACCACTACATCACCGCTCACCACCTTTCCACCTAAAATACCTTCGCATGCCGCTTCCTGCGAGTCGAACACTTTCGCCGGACCGGAGAACTTCCAGATACTCTCGTCCACTCCAGCCGTCTTCACCACGCATCCGTCCTGTGCGATGTTCCCTTTCAATACCGCCAGCCCACCGTCCTTCGAATAAGCGTGCTGCAAGTCGCGGATGCATCCCGTGGCACGGTCGGTATCCAGCGTGTCATACATCGCGTCCTGTGCGCCCAGCGTGATGCAGAACTTTCCGCCCGGCGCGCTCCGGTAGATGCGCAATGCTTCCGAGTCGGGATTCTCCTTATTTATATCATAACGGGCAATGGCTTCCGCCAAGGTGGTTCCGTCTACCCGGCGCACCGAAGTATCAAGCAAACCGCCCTTTGCCAGCTCGCCCAGGATATTCAAAATACCTCCCGCGCGGTTCACGTCTTGAATATGGTATTTCTGCGTATTGGGAGCCACCTTGCAAAGGCAGGGCACACGGCGCGAAAGACGGTCGATATCGTCCATGCGGAAATCCACTTCCGCTTCGTGGGCGACGGCAAGCAGGTGAAGCACCGTATTGGTAGAGCCTCCCATGGCGATGTCCAGCGTCATGGCGTTCAGAAAAGCCGCACGGGTAGCTATGCTGCGAGGCAATACACTTTCGTCCCCATCACGATAATATTTGTAGGCATTCTCCACGATGAGCCGTGCCGCATCTTCAAACAAAATCTTGCGGTTGGCGTGCGTGGCAAGGATAGTTCCGTTTCCGGGCAGGGCAAGGCCGATCGCCTCGTTCAGGCAATTCATCGAATTGGCGGTGAACATGCCCGAACAACATCCGCATCCGGGACAGGCGTGACGCTCGATTTCAGCCACGTCAGCATCGCTCACGCTCGTATCCGCCGACTTAATCATCGCGTCTATCAAGTCGAGGTGCATGCCTCCCCACTCGCCCGCTTCCATCGGTCCGCCCGATACGAAGACGGTAGGAATATTGAGCCGCATCGCCGCCATCAGCATCCCCGGTGTAATCTTGTCGCAATTCGAAATGCAAATCATCGCATCCGCCTTGTGCGCGTTCACCATATATTCAATGCTGTCGGCGATGATGTCGCGCGAAGGCAATGAATACAACATTCCGTCGTGGCCCATGGCGATGCCGTCATCAATGGCAATGGTGTTGAACTCGGCGGCAAAGCATCCCTGCCGTTCGATTTCAGCTTTCACCATCTGTCCTATTTCGTGCAGGTGCGTATGCCCCGGCACAAACTGGGTAAACGAATTGACCACCGCGATAATCGGTTTGCCCATCATTTCTTTCTTCATTCCGTTGGCTACCCATAAAGCGCGGGCTCCCGCCATGCGGCGGCCTTCGGTACTCATTGAACTGCGTAACTGATGTTTCATCTCCATATATCTCCTTCTTGTCATTAAGTAAAAAGCCTCTCTCAACTCAGGTGAGAAAGGCTTTTCAACGTATATCCACATTCAACTACATACACGAACCTTCCTCACCTCCTGGTACCACCACGACGTGAATCAAATGCAGGACTGCCAAGTTAATTCGTGTATCCGTTGTCATTATCTTTCTGTTTTTAGTTATTTACGATTGCAAAGGTAAAGCCTTTTCCCGAATAAACAAATAAAATGAAAGTTTTTTATCGAAAAAAATTATCATTAGTAAGCATCCAATTCCTGTTACGACATAAGTTCCTACCCAAAAGCTCCATTTTCAACCGATTTCAGGCCAACGGCATATCCGTAAATATAACACAAACGTCCAATTCTGACCTCCCTGCTCCCAAGCAGTAATCAAAATTGGACGTTTTTAGAACGTTTAAAGAATCGTGTTCAGATAAACAATATGTCTGTTTGTTGGACGCTCATGGTTTTCCGCATTGCCGATATACCTCCACCACTTGCCGCGCAATATGGTTCCAATCATATTCCGCCATGTCATAAGACACTTTCTGATAAGGCTTTTCAATATTCTCTTGCAGCTTTCGGGCAAGTTCGTTTACATCGCCTACGGGAAAATAACTTTCATCATTCAAACCCACCTCCAAATTGGCAGGTATGTTGCTCACTATAACCGGATTACCGTAGCTCATGGCTTCCAGCAAAGCGATAGGCAAGCCCTCGTGAGAAGAAGGAAGCACAAAGCAACGGGTATGGGTAAGCAGTGAATGAAGCTTTTTCCCTTTGATGAATCCGGTAAGCACCACTCCGTTTTCCTTTGCCATCTGTTTCAAATGCCGAGAATAATCATCTTCAAAATCCGTATCACCAGCCAATACCAATTTTATATCCGAATGGATATTTTTCACTTTAACGAATGCCTCTATCAGGTGGTGCAAGTTCTTTTCCGGAACAAAACGGCACATGCCCAATATGTACTTGCCTTTTTCTATACCCAACTCTTCAAAGTATTCCGGATAATCACATAAGTCCGGCTCAGGAACTCCATTATATATAAGGTGTACGTGACTTGTCCGATTGTATTTCCGCTTTATCAGGTTACGGATGACATCTGAAATCACTATCACCTCATCTGCAAACATACAGCCCATGCGTTCACCGAGCTTCAACATCGTTTTTGCAATCCATCCCCATTTATCTCTGTCATAATCGGGTCCGTGATGAGTGAACACCACTTTCATCCCTAATATTTTTGCGTAAGGTACAAGTAGTGCAGGCCCAATGGCATGTATATGCAGGATGTCTGCTTTCAAACGTTTTGCTTCGTTTATCGCCCTGAAAGTATGGATGATGGCCTCAAATGACTTTTTCTTAGGGCTATCTATGTTTATCAACCGTACACCCTTCCATTCATCCAGGTCATCCTTGACATAATTAGTCCTACGTATTATGGTGACATCAAATCCATGTGCGACAATCCTCGGAAATAACTCTTCACAATGTGTTTCAACACCACCCATTATGTTTGGGATGCCACGAGTGCCGGTAACAACTATTTTCATAATAAATGTTTGATGGTTAAAAGGATTTTATTTTTAACTTTGCAAGAAAATAGGCAAAGACTCATGCGTAAAACCTTATCGAACATAAAAGAAACATTACAATATACAGGGATAATTTGCCTGTCACTGTTGTCTGCTTTATGGCTTTTCGTTCAGAAACGTAAAACAAAATGACATTACATACCAAACAGAAATTTTGTCAACCTGTACTTCTTGAATATCTTGAAACACAACATTGGCCCAATCACTCCGACCGTAATCACAACAATGGCTTCAGCTAAGAAAATATACCACAAGTCTGTGTCCAACGGCAATTTTCTAAATACAGCTTTTATAAAACCTTCAAATGTGGTATGGAACAAATAATTGCGCCTTGTTTCTCCATCCCGAATTGAATATATTGGCAAACAGCAAACAATAAGGATATGATTACTGATTGTTTCACCTTGAAATCCTTGATGAAGGAATGCGGCCCGATATGTTCAAACGCAATTACCCAAAAAGCACAAGCATCTTCTTGAATTGCTCAATACAAAACAAGTCTGTCAGTGGCAATGACGTATAATGCAAAACAAGACCAAAGGAAATTCTTTTACAGTCGCGATATACACATATCCACTTGCGAACACAAACAGCGGCATATGGAAAGTATATATAAATAGATTTAATGAATATCCGCATTTTGCCCAATTACTCCCTTACAAATGAAACTATGCTTCAACTGCGATAGAAGCAAGGATAAAT
>URCM01000101.1 GCA_900546355.1 uncultured Bacteroides sp. | reverse complement strand
TGCCTCAAAAACTCATCCCAAATCATCGCACGATAAATTCAAAACAGCTTCTGAATGAAAAATGAAGAATGAAGAATACGTGAATCAATATTCTTCATTCTTCATTCTTTTTTATAAGTATTCCGCACCAAAAGAGAGTGGGAGCAGGCTTTTTACTCCTTCCAAGCAATAAATATTTTTTTCACTATAAAGCAGAATCCGCATCGGGCAATTGTAGCGGCGTTCGGTTTCCAACAAGACTTGTCGGCAAGCTCCGCAAGGAGGAATGGGTGATTCAAGAAATCCGGAAGCATTACGGGCGGCTATCGCCAATGTCTTTACAGGCTGGTCGGGATATTGCGAGTTGGCATAAAACAATGTGGTACGTTCGGCACACGTGCCTGACGGATAAGCCGCATTTTCCTGATTTGAACCTGTGACAACAATACCGTTTCCCAATAAAGCCGCCGCTCCTACGGCAAAGTGTGAATAAGGAGCATAGCTGCGGGAGGTAGCTTCTTTGGCTGCATCAACCACCCGGCGGTCTTCTTCATTCAGTTCTGCATAGGTGCAGACGCATACAGCTGTTTCTATTTTGATGGTTTTCATAAGATGAGAGCTTAATGGTACAAATAAACGGAAAAAAATGGAAAAATCCTATTTTGTTCCTGAAAATTACAAGGCAAATGCATCTAAATGATGCTTTCCTTCCGTGCCGGAAATGATTATCCTCTATTGGAAAAAAGATTATTTTCCACAATGGGGATGTTTGTGCAAACTTGAAAGTATTGTGCAAAGTCCGCTTCTATTCGGACAACAAGCCGTTGATGTGTGGCGGGATGAATAAACGAGAGTTCGGCGGCATGGAGATAGAGGCGGTCGGCTTTCTTGCCATAGAGCTCATCGCCTGCGATAGGACAATCCAGCCCGTTGGGATGGGCGGCGTGGACACGTAGCTGATGGGTACGCCCGGTGAGGGGATAGAATGAGACAAGGGTTTTCCCGTCTTTCCGTTCAAGCACTTTGTAACGGGTAATGGCTGGTTTTCCGTGTGTGGGATGTACCATTTGGCGTGGGCGGTTGGGATAATCCGGACAGATAGGCTGGTCGATGACGCCTTCGTCTTTCTCTACGATGCCTTCCAATAGGGCGGTATAGCGCTTTTGTACCTGGCGGGAAGTGAACATCACTTGTAGTGCCTGATGTATTTCTTTGGTCTTTGCCGCTAAAAGCAATCCCGATGTAGCCATGTCGAGGCGATGGACGATGAGTGGTCCGGTGGCATCAGGATATTTTTCCCGTAGGCGGGTGTAAACCGAGTCAGATGTAAGTTTGCCGGGAGCGGATAACATGCCACAGGGTTTGTTTACCACAACCAACCATTCGTCCTCGTACACGATTTCCAGTTCTCCGGTCTCCTGATGGATCTTTTCTAACGGGTTGGGCTCTACTTCCAGTCCTATCAGCATGTGTTTCAAAATAGGTTCACACTTGCTTTTGCACGAAGGGTAGAAATTCCCCTCGCGTCGGAGCTCCTCTTTGGGCGATTGTCCTATCCAAAACTCGCCCATCGCCAGCGGGTGAAGCCCGTGCAGGTAAGCGTATTGCAGGAGCTTGGGCAAAGCACATTCGCCTGCTCCGGCAGGAGGAACACCTTGCGGAGTGTCGCGAAAGATTTGACACAGGTCTTTCATCTCCCCTCGCGCATTGAGCATCCGGAATTGGCGGAACAAGCGTTGCTGGAGTGCTGCTGAGCGGTTTTTCCGCTCATGTTTCAGGGTTTGTATCTGATTCTCGAACACCACAAGCGAGTTTTTCTGTTCTTCTTCCTGCGCTTTCAGCCTTTTCTCCAAGCGTTTGTATTCGGCTTTTTGGAACTGGCTTTCCTTGATGAGTGCGACTTCTTCTTCGGGCGAAATCCCTTTCTTCCGCTTTTCTTCACGCAACGATTTGGCTTGTTTCATTTCCTCTTTGGCTTTTGCCAATATCGTCCGACGGGCTTCCGCACCGATTTGGTATGTGCGTTGCAGGTGCAGATAATCTTCGTCTGTTTCCAGCAATTCGATGCGTCGGTTGATGGCGGATATCTCACTTTCCTCTTGCTTGAAGAAACCGTCCGGACACAAAAGGTCATACACCGGAGGTACGAACCCACGGTGTAGGTTGCTTCCGTCAAGATTTCCGGAGAAAGCCGCCAAATAGCCTACATATCCTTCCGTATCTTCTATCAGAAGCACACCAAACATCTTCCCTTTCTTCAGTTCTTCTTCCCATTCGGGACGAGTGCGGAGATAAGCCCGCACTTCGTGTGCCGCCGTCTGCACCAATGGATGTGGGGTGTAATGAAACGGGTATGTGAAACCTGAAGGGAAGGATATGCCCTCAACAGAAGATGCGAAACGATGGATATTGGGGTCGGTCATGGTTTGGTTTTCTGATAAAAAATCAAATCATTTCCCGCTGGCGGCAGAAGTATCCGCTGAAGATAGCATCGACGTTTTCAATCCGTTCGCGGAAGATACCATAGACGGCTGAGCCGGAACCGGTCATCGAAGCATATACGGCTCCCAAGTCGTACATTTTGTCTTTGATGGCGGCTATTTCGGGATAGAGGGCGAATACCGATTCTTCAAAATCGTTTCTTAATTCGTCTTTCCAAGTCTCTACGGGCTGACGGATGATTTCTTTCACCGATTTCTCCGGATAATGTGGCTTGATGCGACTATAGGCTTCGCTTGTTGAAATTGCGTTTTCCGGCTTGACCAATACCAGCCGGTAATCGGCAAGTGAGCAACTGACAGGTTCGAAGATATTTCCGATGCCGGTGGCAAATACGGGTTGGTTGCGCACAAAGAAAGCGCAATCGGCTCCGATGTGTGCGGCGTATTCTTCCATTTCCTGCACGGTCAGTCCGATTTGGAATTTTTCGTTCAATAGTTTAATCATGAAAGCTCCGTCGGCTGAACCTCCTCCCAATCCGGCTCCGGTAGGGATGTGTTTGTATAAATGAATGTCTACAGGGGGCAGATGGTATTTCTCGCGAAGCAAGAGATAGGCTTTTACTACAAGATTATCTTCGGGCGCTCCATCAAGCAGGGTGCCTTTGACAGAAAGGCGGAAAGGCTCGCTTCCGTTCTCCAGCCGGTTCACTTCGAGCGCATCTTGCAGGTTAATCGGATAAAAGACGGTTTCGATATTATGGTATCCGTCGGCACGTTTTTCTACGACGTTGAGGCCTAAGTTTATTTTGGCGTTAGGGAATGTTATCATGATATGATGTTTTTGATTAATGTTTTGCCAAAGATACGATTTATTTAAACACAAAGACACGGAGACGCAGAGTTTTTTATTTTTTTCTCCGTGTCTCCGTGCCTTTGTGTTCGATTATAGTTTATCGGTTAGGGGTATCCCACACCTTGGTTTGTGTGCATTGCAGGTCAATCCACTGGTCGCCGCACTTCACTTTGAAGTCGCCTTTTTCCAGCGTCCATTGCCCGTAATAGTTGACGAAAGCCAGGTCGCTTCCTTTCAATTTCATCGTGACGGTCTTGGTTTCGCCCGGATTCAGGGAAATCTTCTCGAAGTTGCGTAGGCGGATGTTGTCGGGCGTGCTGCTTGCCACCAGGTCTTTCGAGTAAAGCAATACGCTTTCCTTGCCTGCCACGCTTCCCGTGTTGGTCACATCTACGGTGAAGGTCAGTTCGTCATCGGCGGTGAATTGGGCTTTGTCTACCTTCAGGTTGCTGTATTTATAGGTAGTATAGCTCAGGCCGAATCCGAAAGGCCATTGGATATCCATAACCGAGTCATAATTGTAGTTCCCGCTCATTTGGCCGATGTTTTCGCACGGCTTGTAGTCGTAGGTAGCAAGGGCATTGATGTGTCTCGGATAGGTATAGGGCATTTTCGCACTGAAATTGGCATCTCCGGCAAGCAGGTTTGCCAAGGCATCTCCCCCGTAATTGCCCGGAAGCATTATGTTTATTACGGCTTTAGCCAGCGGCTCGATGTCCTTGATGAGACGCGGACGTCCTTCGTTCAGAATCAGGATGACAGGTTTCCCGGTCTCGGCCAATGCCTTTACCAGGTCCTGCTGGTTTGCGGAGAGGTTCAGGTCGGTCAGGTTTCCCGGAGTCTCGCAATAGGAATTCTCGCCGATGCAAGCGATGATGACATCGGCATTTTGAGCGGCGGCTACGGATTTCTCTATCTCCGGTACATTCTCTTCCCACCAGTTGTCGTTCTTGTAGGGAGCGTAAGTCACGCCCGGTTCGTAGAGGATGTTCTCCTTTCCGAACTTGTTGCACAGGGCTTCGTAGATGGTGTTGTATGCCTGGGCACATTCATCGGCACGGTGTCCCTGCCAGCTATACGACCAGCCTCCGTTCAGGCACCGCATGGAGTTGGCGTTCGGTCCGGCAAGCAGTATTTTCATTCCTTTGGCAATCGGAAGGATGCCCCCTTCGTTCTTGAGCAATACTTCCGATTCTTCGGCGGCTTGGAGAGCCACTTGGGCGAACTCTTCCGAGCCGAACTTCGGATAGTCTTCGGTGCTCCAATAAGGCTTGTCGAAGAGTCCGAGGCGGTATTTCAGGCGCAACACGCGTGCCACGGCGTCATCGATGCGGCTCATGGGTACTTCACCTTCTTCTACCAACTCCTTCAGGTAATCGCAGAAGCTCACTTCGTAGGGCACCATTGACATGTCGATACCGGCATTGATGGCGATTTTGATGGCTTCTTTCTTGGTAGCGGCTATGTGGTCGCGCGTGCAGAGGTTATTGATGTCCGCCCAGTCGGTCACTACCAGCCCGTCCCAGTTCAGGTCTTCTTTCAGCCAGTGGGTGAGGTATTCCTTGTTGGCATGGAAGGGCATACCGTTGTCCACGCCCGAGTTGACCATCACGCTCAACGCCCCCTGGCGGACGGCTGCCAGATAAGGCGCGAAGTGCTTTTCGCGCATGTCGCTCCGCGAGATGGAAGAGGGCGTACGGTCCTTGCCCGAAACCGGAACGCCATAACCCATATAGTGTTTCATACAGGCGGCTACATGGTTCGGACCGATACGGTTCGGGTCTTCGCCTTGAAAGCCGATGACGGATGCCTTCCCCATTTCCGCATTCACGTAGCAATCCTCTCCATAGTTCTCCCACATGCGCGACCAGCGCGGGTCTCTTCCCAGGTCGACCACCGGCGCGTATGTCCATGGGATGCATCCCGCTTTGGTTTCGTACGCCGAGATTTCGGCTTCACGCTTCACCAAGTCACGGTTGAAGGACGCGCCCATGTTCACACCTTGCGGGAAGAGCGTGCCTCCGAGGGTATAGGTGGTTCCGTGTATCTGGTCTACGCCGTAGATGCAGGGGATTCCGATTTCCTTCATCGAAAGCTCCTGGATTTGCTTGATGGCTTCCGCCCATTTCTCTTTGGTTTGGGCGATGCTCAGTGGCACGTTCAGGAGTGAACCTACTTTGTATTTCCCGATAACGGTGTCCAGTTTGGCTTTGTCCAAGGTGAATCCGTCCTTCTGGCTTGCTTCGAAGTCGGTCACGACATCAATGGTGATTTCACACATCTGTCCGATTTTTTGTTCGAGGGTCATTTTCTTGAGCCAATCTTGGATGTTGGCTTCGATAACCGGATCGGAAGGAATGGCTGGAGGGACGGTTTGTCCTTCTGCACTTAAACAGGCTCCTGCACATAATACGGAAGCCAATGCGATGTTTTTTAGATTTTTCATTGTATATTTTTATTAGTGTTGTCCAAAAATATATCTTTTTTTGTTTTTCTCCAAGAGATTCTGTTGAGTGTATCACCTTTTGATAAAATAGTATCATTTTATTCGAATATCCGCAGTTAGTCCATAATAAGGGCGGAGATAGTCTTGTATGTGTCCACATGGATATTTCCAGGCAGGCAAACTCCGCCCTTGCGAGATAATTGGGTAAAATGCGGATAATTTAATTTCAGAAGTGCAGTTTTACTTTTCTCCCTGCCGGAACCGTAAGTTCCAAGAACTTTCCCGCTTTACGTTTCTCTCCGTTTACCGACACTTCGGCCACTCCTTCCGGCGTCTTAATCTTGATATTCGGGTCCCAGCCTCCGGTAAGAATAACTTCTACCGGCTTTCCTTCTTTCCATTTCATGCTGACCATAGCGCCTCCACGTACTTTGAATCCGTATAAGTTTCCTTCTTTCCACGAGTCGGGCAGGGCAGGGAGCAGGTTGATGAATCCGTCCTGGCTTTGTATCAGCATTTCGCTGATTCCCGAAGTGCCTCCCCAGTTTCCGTCCATTTGGAAGGGCGGGTGCGAACAGAACAGGTTGGGAAAAGTTCCGCTTCCGTGTTCTGTCGGGTTTGCTTGCGTATAGGCGGGATAAAGCAGGTTACGGAATAAGGTGTATGCCCGGTTTCCGTCACCCAGGCGTGCCCAGAAGTTGATTTTCCATGCGCGGCTCCAGCCCGTTCCTCCGTCTCCTCTCCGGTCCAGCGTAGCACGGCACGCCTCTGCCAGTTCGGGGGTATGATAAAGCGAGATTTGGTTTCCCGGATGCAAGCCGTACAGGTGAGACACGTGGCGATGATGCACATCCACTTCTTCGTAATCCTTGAGCCATTCCATCAGATACCCCTGCTTGCTGATTTGGTGTGGAGGAAGCTGGGTGATGGCTTCTTGCAATCGGGTGGAATAGAGAGAGTCCGTATGGAGGATGGAAGCGGCTTCTATCACGTTGGTATAGAGTTCGCGCACCAACTGGATGTCCATCGTAGGTCCCATGCAGACACTAATCGGCGTCCGGTCTTTCTGCGATGCGTAAAACTCGTTTTCGGGAGAAGAAGTCGGGGCGGTCACCAGCCATCCGTGTTCCGGCTCACTCACCATGGTGGAATAGAAGAATTCCGAAGCCCCTTTCAATACGGGATAGATGTCGGCAAGGTATTGCCGGTTGCCCGTATAAAGGTAATGTTCCCACAAGTGTGCGCAGAGCCATGCGCCTCCTGTATTGGTCGCTCCCCATGAAGGATGTTCGCCTGGTGCGGTATAATTCCATACGTTGGTCATCATGTGGAGCACCCAGCCTTTCGCGTCCTTCCCATAAAATGCCTTCGCACTTTCTTCCCCGCTCTTCACCAAGCGTTCCACCAGGGCTATCATCGGTTGGTAAAGTTCGGAAAGGTTGCCCGGTTCTACGGGCCAGTGGTTCATTTGGATATTGATGTTCGTATGATAATCTCCGTTCCAGGGCGTAGTCACCCCGTTCGCCCAAAGCCCTTGCAGGTTGGGTGGAAGGCTTCCGGGGCGGGTGCTGCTGATTAATAGATAACGCCCGTAATTGTAATAAAGGGCAGCCAGCGAAGGGTCATCCTGTGTCTGGAAAGCCTCCAGCCGCTTGTCGGTACTCAATGCGGATACGGCAGGGTTTTCGGGCAATACGATGCCCGCACGGTGGAAAAGCCGCTGGTATTCACCGATTGCTTCTTGCCTGGTTTGTGCCAAATCGGAAGCCAAGGCTTGGTCAAGCAGTCGTTGGGTCTCAGTCTGATACATTTCGCCTTTCATGTACGAGGTGTTCGCCGATACGATAATCCACGCTTCGTCGGCATCCGATACCTCGATGGCATCTGCATGGGTCTGCATCCGGCTCTTGTTTCCTATGAGTTTCACACCCGTTATCGCGGAATAGCGTATGCCATCTTTCCGTTCGTTCCCGCTATCCAATGTGCCTGCTATTTCCAGTTTCCCTTCGCCCAGCCTTCGCACGCTTCCCCGTTCGGGGCGGCTCAAGGTCAGGCGGAATCCGAGAGCCTCCGGGTGGTCTGCCTTCAGGTGGACGAGCATCACGTCTTTGTTTTTCGATACGAAGTATTCACGCACGTAGCGTGTACCGTTTTTCGTGAAGGTGGTATATGCCACGCTTTCGTTCAGGTTGAGCCAGCGCAGGTAGTCTTTCGCTTGGCTTGCCGTATCGGGGAAAATATAGTCGATGTACATGTCGGCAAGCATCTGGAAACATCCGTACGTGCCTCCTTTTTCGGGCTTCTTGGGCACGAAGCTGGTGTACATCAGTTCCTGCGCTTCTTTGTTCTTGCCTTCGAAGAGGAGCTGGCGGATGCGGGGAAGGCTTTCGGAGGCTTGCGGGTTGCGGTAGTCTGCCTCCGAGCCGCTCCACATGCTGATTTCGTTCAGCACGATGTGTTCTTTCGTAACGCCTCCATCGGGCATCATGCCCAGGCGTCCGTTGCCCAGCGGAAGGGTTTCTTCCCATTGTGCCGCCGGTTCGTCATACCATAAGGTCTGGTCGGCTCTGCCTGGTGCAGGCACGGGGTCTCTTCCGGTCAGTGCCTTGTAGATATTTTCGGCTATTATGATGGCACCGTATTTGTTCGGGTGCACTCCGTCGGTATATTCCTTCGGATAATAAGGGAGCATCGGCGTGTGCAGGTCGATGACGGGCAGGTTGCGTTCGTGTGCCACTTCGCGGATGCGGGGAATGACTCCGTAAGTGATGATGCTATCATTGATACCCCAGTCTTCAGAATTGGAGGGAATGGGCAGGCACAGGTAGATGCGCGGACGCGAGGGGAGTGCCTCGAAGGCGTCTATCATCGTGTTCAGGTCTTTTTGGAAGTCCTCTTTGTGTACCCAGTTTATTGGCTTTGAATCGTTTGTACCTAACTTAATGGTCACGATATCGGGTTGGAAAGCAAGTGCGTCTTGATAGGGTTGCTTTGCCATGTAGGGTAAGTTCCCCTTCATCATTAGTGTATGGGCGGTCAGGCCGAAATTTCCAACTTTATATTTATCCCCTAACAGACGTTGGAGCACAGCCGGATAGCTTTCAGTTTCGGGATGTGTCAACGCATATCCTTCGGTGATGCTGTTGCCTATACAAGCCACTTTAATAATATTTTCTTTGTTTTGTGCAAAAAGGCACATCGGGAAAACGATGAGCCAAGCAAGTAACAGTAGTTTTTTGTTTTGCATATATTAAATATTAGTTTAAGTTGCCGCAAAGATAATACAAAAAAGTGAGATACTGAGCAAATCACGGAAATATGGTTGAAAGTTAATGGTTTATGAGGTTTTCGGCATTATGAATGTCCTTCAGATTTGCTATGGCTGAAAAATGCAGTACGGTACTCATCTTAACTTGTTCGCCAGAAAATACCCTCTTGCGCTGGCAAAATAGAAAAGTACACCCAGCAGATTGGCTATCCACATTACCCAAAACGCCGAATGATATCCCCAATGTTCTACCACCATCCCGCCGAGCAGTACGCCGATACCAAATCCCGTATCCCAAGAAACAAATAAGGTGGAGTTTGCTGTGCCTCGTTGTTCGTTGGGTGCCAAATTCAGAAACATGTTCTGAAACGCCGGGAACATATGCCCATTACCCAATCCGATAATCAATGCCGCACCATAATAGCCCCAATAATTATGAAAGAAAGCGAACAGGAAATATCCAAGCAATGAGACAATAACGCCTACCGTTGCATTTTGAGTTATCTTTCCCTGTCGTAATGTCCGGCTTCCCGTCAGTCGAGAAAGAATTAGTCCTATAGAAATGAGTAAAAAGAAAAACCCGGTTCCTTCTGTTATTCCAAGTTCCTCTTTTCCGTAAATAGCAATGTAAGTAGAAATGATTCCATAAGAAAATCCGAAACAGGCAATGCATATCCCTTGTCGCCAAGCTTTCAAAAGAATAAAACGGTCAAGCGAAAGAGGTTGTCGTTTGGTGGTAGGACGGAAAGATAGATTCACGCCGTAATTACAATATAGAGCCAATCCAGAAAAAAGGATGGCAAGTAAGAAGAGCAAATCGTAGTTTCCCGTCATTCCATAGATTGCTAAAGCTATACTCGGACTGATGGCGGTTGCTACGTTGTTGCTTAATCCATAATAACCGATGCCTTCCGCACGCCGTGAAGCCGGAAGCACATCAATAGCCACTGTGCTGTTCGATACGGTCGCCGCACCGAAAGGCATGCCGTGCAACGTCCTTACAATGGCAAACATTAGCAATGTAGCCGCCAATGGATAGCCGATAAACAAGATGAAAAACAGGAAAAAACTCGTCAGCAGCACTTTTTTCCTGGGGAAACTATCTACCATATATCCGCTAAACGGACGAATAATTAGAGCTGTCAATGTATAACCCGATAATACAATACCAATCATTTGCTTGTCGGCATCGAAAGTCTCACTTAAATATAGCGGGAATAGCGGTGTCAGAAGCATAAATGAAAAGTAAAGCAGAAAATTGGCGGTCCAGACTCTCAGATAGTTCCGGTTCCATAGCTTTTCAGTAGTAGTATTCATACGTTCTTCTTTTTTCAGTTGGCGGATACAAAAATAGGAATTCTTCTATTAATGTTTAATTTAAAGGGGCAAAAAATGTAATTTGGGGAAAAGAAATCGGATTTTATAAATGGTTCAATCTGATATGGAAAGGATTGGATGATTGTGAAGAGAATAAGTATGAATATTGGAAATTCAATCACAATATATAGTCAATCAGAAATGGATTGCGAAAAATGGAATGGAACGCAGAGACGCAGAA
>URCM01000100.1 GCA_900546355.1 uncultured Bacteroides sp. | reverse complement strand
GGCTTTGTGGCAGAAGCCGCTTAGCCGATATGGTGAATTTTTAACGGACTATTATCTCGAAATAAACCTGATCAAAATTTAAACGACAGGTTCTAAAATCATCACGAAACATTTTTAATATACCTATATCCGTAGGCTGACGAAGCTATATTCGCCAGCCTACGGACTTATCTTCATGTCCTATCGCACATAGGACACGTCATATTTCATCTTTTTAATCAGTTAGTAAGCAGTCCAAAAAAAAGCCTATTGATTGAAATGACTACCTTCGCTGCCAACCCAATTTATAGCATTATGTATAGCAGTGAAGATCTTGAAAGGTTTTACTTTCAGTACCAGAGTGAGGCATTGCCTCATGGAGAATCTCTCCAATCGTTTTGTGTCAAGAACAAAGTCTCTTATAACATTTTCCAAAAATGGTTTAAGAAGCTGTTTTGAATTTATCGTGCGATGATTTGGAATGAGTTTTTGAGGCATTTTCGCTTCTGTGATGAGGAAGATAGCGGGCTATCTGACGAAGAACAGGAGCGGAAAGCCTAAAACCAATTAATTAACAAAACTCGGTTTAGGGCACTGAAAAGTGCCCTTTCAAAGGGGTGTGCCCTAAATTGAGTGCTTACAGTATATACCGCTCTTTGGCGTATTTTCAATTTATCAAAGACTCGCTCTGTATACCCATGCTACGGAATTACCAACACAGCATCAAACATTCGCTTATGACTGAATGGAAACAAGTCAATAGCGTCATGGTACAGATGCCTACAGGAACAGGCAAAACCCACCTGCTTGCTGCTGTCATTTATGACCATTTGAAAGAGGAGCAAGGCAAATGCGTCTGGATTGTCGCCCACCGCCGAGAACTCGTGGAGCAGATAGAGGAAACAGTCGCACGATATGGTATTTCCAAAGAAAACGGGAGAGTGAAGGCGATGTCCATCCAGTGGCTGTCACGACATTGGGAGGAAGCAGGGGACGAAAGGCCGGGTCTGATTGTGATAGACGAAGCCCACCACGCGCTTGCCGATACTTACAAAGAGTTGTGGCTACGCTATCCGAATGCCAAGAAACTGGGCATGACCGCCACGCCCTGCCGGCTGAACCGCAAGGGTTTCACGGATTTGTTTGACATGCTGATAACCTCGGACAGCATAGCGGACTTTATCCGGCAAGGATGGCTTTCCGCCTTCGACTACGTGTCCATCCGTCCGGACTGCGAGGAGCAGCGGTTAATTGACGGTTTAGAGAAGAGAGGGGCGGATGGAGATTTTCAAGTGAAGGAGATGGACACCGTGCTGAACAGATGGACAAGCATTGAGAGGCTGTATGAAGGTGTGAGGCAATATGCTAATGGAAAAAAAGGCATCGTGTACGCCATCAGCATCAGCCATGCACGGAATATTGCCGAATACTATAATAATAAAGGTATGAACGCCGTCGCCATTGACAGCAAGACGCCCGCCAACGTGCGCAAACAGTTGGTCGAGAACTTCAAGAGAGGCAAGATACAAGTGTTGGTGAACGTGGACGTGTTCAGTGAGGGATTTGATTGTCCGGATGTGGAATTTGTGCAGTTGGCACGTCCTACACTCTCACTTGCCAAGTACCTGCAACAGGTAGGGCGTGGCCTGCGGAAGACGGAAGGCAAGGAGTGTTGCATGATAATCGACAATGTGGGGCTTTACCGCCTGTTCGGCTTGCCTACGGCTTACCGTGACTGGCTGGCGATGTTCGAGGGGCGGCTGGCAGGGAAAGGTTATCCGGACACAAATACGAGAATTGTGACATACATGGCCGCGATGCAAGCAAAAGACGAGAGATTGGAGGACGGTGGGCAGTTGGAAACCATTGTGTCGCACGGGCAACTGCTGGAGTATCTGCAAAACGGTATACCTTTGCCTGAGAACAATGTGCCGCAGCCCGAAGAACTGAAGCCTTTCAAGGACAGGCAAAGCGGGCTTTGGGGACTGAGAGAGGGACAAACCATTACCGCAGCGGCGCAATATCTCACGGTATTTGACGTAAGAGACCAACTTGCGGCAGTGAAGTTCAAGGACAACCGGGTCGGCATCGTGGATGCGGACGGAAATGTCCGGATGAAACTCGACCGATACCGTCGCATAAGGTTCCTGCCCGAAGAAATCGTCTTAATCGAGGATAATGCTGGCAAGACATTTTACATTGATTTGAAGAGCGAAACCCTGTATACCGAGAAACCGAAAGTGCTGCGGTTTGGAACGATAGAGATGCTGAAAGTAGGTATGCAGTATTGCAGTCGCACGAAACACGTTTTCAAGAGCCGTTCGATGATAAGAGACTTTAACATCATCCCAAGAGGTTTTTACCTCCGGATATACGACAGTTCCCCTTGCAGGCAGGAGTTCAAGCTGGTGGACAGTAGCCGTCCGTTCTTGTACCGTGAGTGCGTGTGCATCCTTGCAAACGATGTAAATGACTACTATTGGCTTTGTGGCGAGCTTGCTGACGGCAGCATCGTGATTACCGACGGGAAAGGAAACTATTACCATGCGGCAGCAGGTGAGAAAAAGCAATACATCGCTTCGGAACATCCAAGAAGCAAGGAGGATGACTTTGGCACGGTGGTGCCACGCTTGCAGGCGGAAGCCGAAGCACGTGCGGTAAGGATGCGTGAGGACAGCCGGCGGGAGAATGAACAGAAACAGCAGGAGCGGCTTGCCACTATACAGAATGCCCTTCCTTTCCAGTCGGGGCTGAAATGGGGACTAAAGTCAGGCGCCCGCGTCATCGTCCCTCCTGTCTACCGCAGCATACAGAAACCCGTGGGCAACTATTGCGCCGTGGAAGCCAACCCCAGGCAGTGGGGCGTTATCATGCTTGACGGGAAGGTGGTTGTAGAAGCCCGTTACACCCATGTGGAGATAAACGAAAACGGCACAGCAAGGTTGACAACCATACCGGGAAAGGTGAAAACGGTAAAGTTAAAAGTCAAATGAAAAAGCGTTGTAGAAACGGCAGATTTTCCATATAAGGTGCTTATTTTTATAAGTATCATACATCCTTCGTCAAAGATAATGGTTACAAACTGAATTTCCTTCGTTTTGTTGGACAAAGAATGCACGACAAATGTTTTTCTTTCCATTATATAAATGTAGGATTGTCATCTGTTTGAAACAGATTTGATATATTCAGCTTTTATCTTTGTAAAAAATGAATATCTGTAATTTGCCAATTAGACTGCATTAAAAATGCAGTAGTACTTACTTTGCCGATGAAGTATATATTCGTGAGCCGATGAAGTATATATTCAACCGCTCATGCAGTATATATTCATTTTCAGGGGGTATATATTGGCTTACTTAAAAAAGAAAGAAGGAAATATGGAAACCGGTATTTTTGTAGGGAAACCCAGACCTTGGTTGGTGGTAGTGTTAATGCTGCTTGTTGCTGGAGTTTATCTGTTTTATTTAGGCTACAACCTGTATCGATATGGTCATTGAGATAACCGTTGTTTTTGCAGGCTGGTGCCTGTTATGAAATAGACATATCGCCTGTATCTATGAAAAATAACAAAAATAGGAGGTAAACACCGGTGTACTGTGTTTGCCTCCTATTGGTGAGGTTATTGGTTTATCGTTCGATTAGTTGCGGAACTTCAGTCCGTCGGCACTGCGTTCCACCACAATCGGTTTCGTGCGGTCGACTTCCTGAGCCAGTAACTTCTTCGACAAGTCGTTGAGCAGGTAACGTTGGATGGCACGCTTGACCGGACGTGCGCCAAATTCAGGGTCGAATCCTGCCGTGGCGAGGAACTCGACGGCTTCGTCTGTCATCTGTAACGTTACGCCATTATCAGCCAACATCTTCTGTATGCCGTTGATTTGCAGGCGGACAATCTGCTTGATTTGGTTCTTGTCAAGCGGCTGGAACATGATGATTTCGTCGATACGGTTCAAGAATTCCGGACGGATGGTCTTTTTCAGCATCTCCATCACTTCCTTCTTGGTCTCTTCTACGACTTGGTCATGATTCTGGTCGTTAATCTTTTCGAACTGACTCTGTATGTATGAGCTTCCCAAATTGGAAGTCATGATGATGATGGTGTTCTTGAAGTTCACCGTACGTCCCTTGTTATCGGTCAATCGTCCGTCGTCCAATACCTGAAGCAGGATGTTGAATACATCGGGGTGTGCCTTCTCGATTTCATCGAAAAGCACGACCGAATAAGGTTTCCGCCGTACGGCTTCGGTCAGTTGTCCGCCTTCATCATAACCTACGTAGCCCGGAGGCGCACCAATCAGTCGGGAAACGGTATGTTTCTCTTGGTACTCGCTCATATCGATACGGGTCATCAGCGATTCATCATCGAACAGGTATTCTGCCAACGCTTTCGCCAGTTCGGTCTTACCTACACCGGTAGTACCCAGGAAGATGAATGAACCGATAGGCCGTTTCGGGTCTTGCAGTCCTGCACGGCTCCGGCGCACGGCGTCTGCTACGGCTTCGATGGCTTCATCCTGACCGATGACACGTTTATGCAGTTCGTCTTCCAAGTGAAGCAACTTGTCGCGTTCGCTTTGCAGCATCTTGCTGACCGGTATGCCTGTCCAGCGCGATACTACGTCTGCGATATCCTCGGCGGTCACTTCTTCTTTAATCATCGCATTGTCGCCCTGCTTTTTCTTCAGGTCTTCCTGTATGCTCTTGATTTCGTTTTCCAGTGCCTGCAATTTGCCGTATCGGATTTCGGCTACTTTGCCATAGTCGCCTTCACGCTCGGCACGGTCGGCTTCGAACTTCAGTTGCTCGATTTCCTTTTTGTTCTGCTGAATCTTGTTTACCAGTTCTTTCTCGCTCTGCCATTTGGCTTTGTACGAAGTTTCCTGTTCCTTCAGTTCGGCTATTTCCTTGTTCAGCTGGGCAAGTTTGGCTTCGTCCTTTTCCCGCTTGATAGCTTCGCGTTCGATTTCAAGCTGTTTCAACCGACGCTCGATTTCGTCCAGTTCTTCGGGAAGTGAGTCACGCTCCATCCGCAGCTTGGCTGCAGCTTCATCCATCAGGTCGATTGCCTTGTCGGGCAAGAAACGGTCGGTGATGTAACGGTTGCTCAATTCCACGGCGGCAATGATGGCTTCGTCTTTGATACGCACCTGGTGGTGGTTCTCGTAACGTTCCTTCAAGCCACGCAGAATGGAGATAGAGCTTGCCGTATCCGGTTCGTCTACCATGACGGTCTGGAACCGACGCTCCAAGGCTTTATCCTTTTCGAAATACTTCTGGTATTCGTCGAGGGTAGTGGCACCGATGCTCCGCAATTCGCCACGCGCCAATGCCGGTTTCAGGATATTGGCAGCATCCATGGCACCTTCTCCTTTACCCGCGCCTACCAGCGTATGAATCTCATCGATGAAGAGGATGATGTTACCTTCCGACTTCTTCACTTCGTTGATAACCGATTTCAAACGCTCCTCGAACTCACCTTTATACTTGGCACCTGCAATCAGCGCACCCATATCCAGGGAGTAGAGTTGCTTGTTCTTCAGGTTCTCGGGCACGTCACCACGCAAGATACGTTGGGCAAGTCCTTCTACGATAGCAGTCTTACCCGTACCCGGCTCACCTATCAGAATCGGGTTGTTCTTCGTACGCCGGCTCAATATCTGGAGTACCCGACGGATTTCTTCGTCACGTCCGATGACCGGGTCGAGCTTTCCGTTTCGGGCAGCTTCAATCAGGTTGATGGCATACTTGTTCAGCGACTGGTAAGTATCTTCACTCGATTGCGAAGTTACTTTCTGTCCTTGCCGAAGTTCGTTGATGGCGGCACGCAGTTCCTTGTCGGTCATGCCTGCGTCTTTCAGCATGGTCGATACAGTGCTTTTCGCGTTGAGCAATGCCAGCAGCATGGCTTCCAGCGAAACATATTCATCGCCCAGTTCCTTTGAGTAGTCTACGGCTTTCTGCAACACTTCGTTCGCGTCACGGCTCAGGTAGGGCTCTCCTCCCGAAACCTTTGGCAACGAGGCTATTTGCCTGTCGAGTACCGTTGCGATTTGCTGACCGTTGACGCCTAATTTCTGGAAAATGAAGTTGGTTACATTTTCGCCCACTTTCAGCACCCCTGCCATCAAATGTTCCGGCTCGATGGCTTGCTGTCCGCGGCTCTGTACCAGATTGACCGCTTCTTGCACAGCCTCTTGCGATTTGATTGTAAAGTTGTTAAAGTTCATATCGTAATCTCCTTTTCTTTGTTTTCTTTAGTTAATCAGTTACGCTTCTTTATCATCAAATATTTTGCCAAACGCCTAAAACAGGATATATCTGCCTAAATGTCAGTTGTTTACCGCTTTCCTTCTGTAATATTGTCTTGGTTTTGTACAAATTGTCAGTAAAGTTTCGTATCTTTATCCCCCAAACCGATAGAAACAACGAATATATGGAACAGAAAATACCTTTCGACCCTGTGGTGATGCTGGTGGACGCGGCTTATTTGGAACGAGTTGGAAACGATTTGAAGTCGCATTTTGCTCCTTTGATAGGACGGGAATTGCCTAAAGCTGATTTGGCACTGCTTTTGGAGTGTCTTGCCTTGGATGCCGGAGTGACGCTGGGGGAAGAAAAAGTGCAAGTGATTTTTATTTATGATGCCGGCATGAAACGTTTTTCGTTTTGTGTTCCTGCCGATTTGGAAAAGGAACTGCATGCTATGGCATTCAAGAGTCGGTTGGGCGAGTTTTCGCTTTATGCCTTTCAGCCTTCGGGGTTTGCTACACGTGAGGACTTGTTTCTTGAATCGTTCCAATTGTTGGGCGAATCGAAGGAGGTGCGGCGCATGATAGCCATACCCGATGAAAATGGTTACGGTAATCGTTTGGGTGACTATATTAATAAGGTAGGAAATAAGGCGGCAATTACAGTGTTGGGCATGAATCCACCTGTTTACAAAGGAAATTTTTCCTTTGACATATTAGGGTTTTCCGTGCTTCAGTCGTTGGGTATTCGTGCAGATGAGTTAGGATAAACGCCCAGTTCTCGCGTTTATAACCAATAAGCACACAAAGACAGGCAGGAGGAGTATTTAATCTCTGCATCTCCGTGTCTTTGTGTGCTTATGTTATTGGGGGGCAATATCTTTTAGAGCAATTTTAATAATTCTTTTTCCCTCATCAAATCGTTTACGTTTTTTTCGGGAGATACCAGCATCATGCTTCTTATTACGTCTCCTTGTTGGCAAGTATAATCATAATACGCTTGCTGTTCTTCATTCAGTTTGTCTTTTGGAATGACTTCCGTACGCATTTCGGCAAATTCCTCTAAGGGGATTTCATTTCCTTGGCGCACGAAGACTACCCGCCGGGCGATGGGGTTGCGGCTATAATCGTGTGTCAGGTAGATGCCTTCCATCCAACCGGGGTATTCGATAAGCGGCAATTGCAAGAAGACTACTTTCAGTGCCAATTGCAAGTGCTTTTGTTCGTTGAACATCAGATACCCTATCTGGAAGGGAGAGAACACGCCCACGCCTGCATAATAATCACCGTTCATGTTTTGCGAATAAACTTTGGGCAACGCATCGCCGTCGGTGATAGAAGCTATCATATACGGTTCCACTTTCAGTCCGTCAGAGAAAGAAGACGAACTGTATGCTAAATACAGTCCGGTATAAATTCCTGCATTGGGCAGGTAGCGCAAGGCTTCTTTTTCGATGTCATCGAGGAACGGGCGGGCATTGTTCTTGTTGCTCGCCTGCCGGGGCTAGATATGGTTTACCTTATCATATAAGGTGTCCAGGCATCCCAGCAGTTTGCGTTTCGATACGTTGTTTACTTGTTGCAGGGCTTTGTCTAATGCCGCTTCCTGCTCTTCTCCACCCGAAACAAGATTGACATACATCGGAAGTACGGAAGAGTAGAGCGACGACAGTACGCTCGAAGCGATGTCGGTCTCTTCGGATATGTCTTTCATCCTTACCCCCGATTCGCGGAGCTTTTTCATTCGTTCGTAAAGGGAGAGTAATCTGTCCGTGGTCGTTTTGTTGATTTTTTTTACAAATGTACGATTTAGATGTTACAGCAATATTTCAATTGTTTCATTTCGGTGACATTATCTTAATATAAAGATGAATTTATAAACGCCCTGTAAAAGAGGTTTATAATACATCATAAATTAATTCTTTCAGAATCAAGGGTGGGGTAGCTTTGCACTCGAAATCAGACTAAAACGTTGAAAGATATGAAACAATTGATTAAAAACAGGAATTTATCGGAAGTGCTGCTCATCTTGTGGGCAGGAGGTGCGGCATTGCTTTCTTATTCGTTGGTGTATGCCTTGCGCAAGCCTTATACGGCGGCTTCGTTTGAAGGATTGGAGTTCTTTGGAAGCGATTACAAAGTGGCGGTGACCACCATTCAGATTTTGGGTTATGTGATTGCCAAGTTTTTCGGCATTAAGATTATTTCGGAACTGAAAAGGAGAACCGCTTCCGTTTCTTTGTAGGTTCGGCAGTGCTTGCCGAGGCGGCATTGGTAGGGTTCGGATTGCTGGATACTCCTTGGAATGTCATCGCGATGTTTGTCAATGGCCTTTCGTTGGGCTGCATGTGGGGCGTGATATTCAGTTTTATCGAAGGGCGGAAAGTGACCGACATTCTGGCAAGCCTGTTGGGCGTAAGCATGGTGTTCAGTTCGGGCGTGGCGAAAAGCTTTGGGTTGTTTGCCATGAACGAAATGCACATCAGACAGTTCTGGATGCCTGCAGTCATCGGCGGTTTTGCCTTGCCTTTGCTGGTGCTGATGGGATACATGCTGAAGCGGCTTCCGCAGCCCACGGCAGAATACATTGCCTTGCGTAATGAACGTGTGACTTTGGACAGTAAAGGACGTAAAGCGCTCTTTTTGAAATATGCGCCGATATTGACTTTGTTGTTTATCGGCAACTTCATGCTCCTCGTTTTGCGTGATATCAAGGAAGATTTCTTGGTGTATATATTGGATATGAGCAACCAATCGTCGTGGATGTTCGCCCGGATAGATACGATTGTGACGCTGATTATTTTAGGCATTTTCGCCCTGTTCATCTTCTTCCGCAGCAATATCCGCACGCTGCTTTGGCTGATGACCCTGGTGATTGCCGGATGCCTCACCATGACGTATGTGTCTTATCATTACGATACACTCGACCTCTCGCCCGTGATGTGGCTTTTCATTGAAAGCTTGTCGCTGTATATCGCTTACCTGACTTTCCAGACGGTTTTCTTCGACAGGTTTATCGCTTGTTTCCGAATCAAGGGGAATGTAGGTTTCTTTATAGCGATGATTGACTTTATCGGCTATCTGGGCACGGTGACCCTAATGAACGTATTACGAAAGACAAAGTGAAGGCATTGCTCCCGTGGATGGAGGTGGATGCAGTCGATGTGGCACTTTATATGCCTACCGATGCATTTATTGATTCGGCTTTGCTTTGTTCAAGCTATGCGAAAGCCGCTGCCCGTTTGGGGGTAACGCTTCGTCCAAATTGTAAAGTGAAGGAGATAATGGTTGAAGGAGAATGTGTTTGCGGTGTCCGGTTGACTGACGGTGAATGCGTAGAAGCTCCGGTTGTTGTCAATGCGGCAGGTTCGTGGGCTAATTTGTTGATGCGTCCTTTGCATGTCGGTCTGCCTTTTACTCCGGTGCGTAGTCATTTCTGGATAACGAAGATTGATAAGGAGCGTTTTCCGGCAGGGCATCCGTTTACCGTAATACCTGATGCCCGTGCATTTACCCGTTCGGATGTGGGTGCTTTGATTATCGGCTTACGTGAAAGTCATTGCCAAGCGTTTGACCCGGCGGCCATGACCGAAAAATTGGAAGATTTTGATTTCCACAAAGAAGCCGAATGGACTGTGCTTGACGAATGCGCTTCGTTGCTGAAGCCTTATCTGCATGATATTGAAGATTTGCCTATTGCTCATTACATGGCAGGTCCGTCTTGTTATGTGCCCGATGCCATGTTTATCATTGGAGCGGTACATGCATACAAGGGGCTGTTTACTGTAACCGGATGTTGCGGAGGCGGTGTTGCGGCAGGTGGAGGTATGGGACGCTTGGCTTCGGAACTGATTGTCGGTGAACAACCTTTTGTCAATCCGGCTTTGTTTGCTCCCGAACGCTTCGGCGAAGTGAATCCGTTTTCTCCGGAATTCCAGCAGCGTTGTGCCGATGCACGTTCGAATAAGAAAGGCGGATAATCGGTTGGATGCGGAGATGAAAAGGCGAATTTTCAAGGAAACAATAAAAACAAATGAAACGATGAAAAGATATATTGTATTTTTAAAGCAAGTTCCTCTTTCAACTAAAGTAGACCTTGATCTGGTAACAAAAACATTGAAACGTTCTTCGGCTTTGAGCCAAACAAATCCGGATGATTTATATGCCTTGCAAATGGCACTCGACTTGAAACGGCAAAGCGGTGCAGAAGTGATTGCGGTCAGTATGGGGCCTGCTTCGGCAGAAACCGTATTGCGTGAAGCTTTGCAGCGGGGAGCTGATAGGGCGATATTGCTTTCTTCTCCTGCTTTTGCCGGGAGTGACACGTGGTGTACCAGTCTGGTGTTGGCTTCGGCTGTGCGTAAAATAGGAGCATACGACTTATTGTTTTTCGGTAAAATGGCAATCGATGGCGATACGGCACAAGTCGGACCAGAAGTAGCCGGTCAGTTGGATATTCCTCAAGTCACCTGTCTGGCTGCTATTGAGCAACTGACGACACATGGAATAGTTGTCAGCCGGAAGTCTGGTACCTGTTTGCAGCGGATGGAAATCGAACTGCCTTGCGCTGTGATGGTGAGCCGCGAAAATGGAGAATTGTCCTGCATGACTTTATCGGGGTGGCGCAGGGCGCAACAACAGGAAATTCTTCATTGGAACGAGAAGGATATGGGCATAGATGTGTCTTCTGTTGGTTTGCATGCTTCTCCTACACGAGTGGTATCGACTGCGGTGCCTGTCCGGAAAAAAGAAATCAAATGGTGTACAGGTGCAGCCGATTTTGCAGAAGCAATCCGTATTTGAAGTCACTTGGCAAATCTTATTTAACGTGAGTTCGATGAAATATAAGTGTTTGAAGATTTGGTGATTAGCGAAAATTGCTGTAACTTTATAGTGCTAAAATACAAAGACTTACAAACAATAATCGCTATGATCACCGAGGACAAAGTTACAGAATTATTTTGTA
>URCM01000099.1 GCA_900546355.1 uncultured Bacteroides sp. | reverse complement strand
CGCTTCTGCGTCTCTGCGTTCCATTCCATTTTTCGCAATCCATTTCTGATTGACTGTATATCTGCAGCAAGCCAGTCCGACCGCGTTAAAAACGCAGTAGTACTGACTTTGCCGATGAAGTATATATTCGCAGGCGGATGCAGTATATATTCATTTCCCGAGGGTATATACTGGCTGCTTGCGGACAATTCACTTTATTTATTTTTTCATACTTGCTTTCACTAAATAAGTGATAAGGAGCGCATAAGCGACAAGCGATACGACTTGGCTCATCGGGTTAGCCAGCCATGCCTCATTCACCAGGTTAACTCCTCCGAAGCGCATGGCTGCACTTACCACTCCCATCAGCGCGCCTCCCGCTATGAAACCAGAAGCAAGCAACGTACCTTTTTCCCCACGCGCGGCATTGACAGCCGCGTCTTTACTGCGGGTAGTCACATACCAGTTTACAGCTCCTCCTACAATAAGCGGAAGGTTTAACTCCAACGGAATAAACATGCCTAACGCAAAAGCCAAAGCAGGCACCTTCAGGTAAGTCAACACAAGGGCCAAGACGGCACCTATACCGTAAAGCAACCATGGAGCAGACACCCCATTCATCAACGGGTCGATAACGGCAGCCATGGCATTAGCCTGTGGGGCAGCCAACGCTCCCGATGAGAATCCGTACGTCTTATTCAGAATCATGATAACGCCTCCTACTGTAGCGGCGGACACTAACGTACCGAGGAATTTCCAAGTCTGTTGCTTGGCAGGTGTGCTTCCCAACCAGTAGCCAATCTTTAAGTCGGTAATGAAACCTCCCGCCATCGACAAGGCTGTACATACCACACCACCCATCACCAATGCCGCAACCATGCCAGTAGCTCCTTTCAGCCCTACAGCCACCATCACGACAGAAGCAAGAATCAACGTCATCAGGGTCATGCCCGAAACGGGATTGGTGCCCACGATAGCAATGGCATTGGCGGCTACGGTAGTAAACAAGAACGAAATCCCAGCCACCAAGACAATGGCCACAAGGGTATGCAGCAGATTGCCTTGCATCACATCGAAATAGAAAAACAAGGCTACTAAAATGATGGTAACAATCGAACCGATAGCTATGATTTTCATCGACAGGTCTTTCTGCGTACGTACAACGCTGGCTTCTGTTTTTTTGCCTTTCATTTCTTTGGTTGCCAGCCCGACCGCACTCTTGATGATACCCCATGAACGGACTATGCCGATGATGCCCGCCATAGCGATACCTCCAATACCGATACTCTTAGCATACTCGGCAAAGATGGTTTCGGGCGACATGCTGCCGACCGTTTGAGTAATAGCAGGATTCCATGCGTTCAATACCTGGTCGCCCCACAGCATTGCAATACCCGGTACGATAACCAGCCACACGGCAAGTGAACCGGCGCAAATGATAGCGGCATATTTCAATCCGACAATATAACCAAGTCCTAATACAGCCGCTCCGGTATTGATTTTAACGACCAATTTAGCTTTATCGGCAATCATTTCCCCCCATCCGCAAACACGGGTCGTGAAATTTTCATTCCACCAGCCGAAAGTAGCGACAATAAAGTCATACAGCCCACCTATCAGTCCGGCAAAAAGCAAGGGCTTAGCCTGGCTTCCTCCTTTTTCTCCGGAAATCAAGACCTGCGTACTGGCAGTAGCTTCGGGAAAAGGATACTCTCCATGTTTTTCACTGACAAAATATTTGCGGAAAGGAATCAAGAACAAAATACCCAAGATACCTCCCAACAACGAGCTGATAAACATTTGAAAGAAGTCGACCGTCATTTCAGGATACTTGTCTTGCAAAATATAGAGTGCGGGAAGGGTAAAAATGGCTCCTGCAACGATTACTCCCGAACAAGCTCCAATGGACTGGATAATGACATTTTCGCCCAGTGCGCTTTTGCGCTTGGCCGCACCCGATACGCCAACAGCAATGATGGCAATAGGAATAGCCGCTTCGAACACTTGTCCTACTTTCAGACCTAAATAAGCAGAGGCTGCCGAAAAAAGGACAGCCATCGCAATACCCCACGTCACCGACCAGGCGTTGACTTCAGGATAATTTTTGTCGGGCGACATCAGCGGATGATACTGTTCTCCCGGCTTTAACGGGCGGAATGCGTTCTCCGGCAATCCCGTCGGGTTTTCTTCTTTTGTTTCTTTCATGTTATCTTCAATTTTAAAGTTTTCTCTGTTTACAGCACAGTGTCCAGCTACCTCACTATATACTTCTCCATTCCCTCCGTATAATAAACATCCATCTTCCCGTCTTCCTGGGTATAGATGAAGTAAGCATCCAGTTCCGGATGGGCATCGCAGATAGCCTTGGCGGAATCCAGCCCCAACACCATGAATGCCGTGGCGTATGCGTCCGCAGTAGCACAATCATTGGCCACTACAGTGGCTGAAAGGATGTTATGCTGTATCGGATAACCTGTACGGGGATCAATGGTATGTGCATACTTTTTCCCGTCTTTGTAATAAAAGTTCCGGTAATTTCCCGAAGTAGCCAATCCTACATCGGTGATTTGGAGAACCGTTTGCAGTTCCTGGTTGACCGCCAACGAATCGTCGATTGGTTTGTTAATGCCGATACGCCAAGTTGCCATTTGGGCATTTTCGCCTTTCATCACCAACTCGCCTCCGATATCAATCATATAGTTGCGTACTCCCTTGCGGTCTAACAAACGTGCCACGCAATCTACCCCAAACCCTTTGGCTATAGCACTGCAATCCAACATCGTACGCGAATCGTGCTTGATGATTTTTCCGTCCTCAAGCCGAATCTTCTCAAAGCCCACAAATTGACGCAAGCTATCGATGGTCGCCGAATCGATACGGGCAGCGTTCTTAAATCCGAATCCCCACGCATTGACCAACGGGGCTACGGTGATATCAAACGCCCCATGCGTTTCTTCCGATACCTTTCTTGCCAAATTGAAAACATAGTCGAACAACGAGTCGGTACGCATGTCTGTATTATTATTGATATGCGTAATGACCGATTGTTCGTTGAAAGGAGAAAGCGAGCAATCCACTTTTTGAAGCTCCGCCTCTATATCGGCTTTCAGATTCTCTTCCGACTGATAAGTGATTTTATACATCGTGCCGAATACCAACCCTTGATCGGTTTGATAAGGAGCTTGCTTCCGAAGAATCCATACCGTTCCTATTATCAGCAACAACAGAAAAGGGAGTTGCCACTTCAGTCCGTTTCTTTTTGTCATATCGCCACGTATTTAATCGTTAAAAGAAAAGATGTTCTATCAATATCTTGGAACCGATGCCTATCAAGACCAGGCCACCGAACAACTCCATCCGTAAGTTGAACCGCTTCCCGAAAAATATACCAATAAAGCTGCCTGCCAACGAAATAATAAACGAAGCCAATCCGATAACCCATAAAGGGAAAAATAAGGTCCCGATGTCATTGAATCCCGCAAAAGCGAACGAAATGCCGACAGCCAACGCATCGATACTGGTCGCTATGGCCAATGTTATAATGACTTTCAGGCGGGTCGGGTCGAAACTGCATTCTTCGCTGTCCTTGAAATGCGCGCGTATCATGCGGATACCCAAAAAGGCAAGCAAGCCGAAAGCTATCCAATGGTCGTATGCCTCGATAAGATGACTGAAATGACTGGCACCCAACCATCCTAAGAAAGGCATCAATGCCTGAAAAAAACCGAAAAAGAATGCCATCGTAAGAAAAGTCCCCCACCGGATGCGCCGCAAAATGATTCCGCTGGTAACGGAAACGGTAAAGCAGTCGATAGCCAGACTGACGGCAAGCAACAAAACAGCAACTGTACCCATTGTATCAGAAAGGTAAATTATAGATTAAATTATAAGTCAGATTAAAACTGCTGCTGGCGTTTTTCCCGAATCCAGGCACATACCAAGGCGTGGAATTCTCGTGTTCGGTGACACTCATACGCATCTTGTAGCGCACGGCCCATCCCATGTGAAACCTTTTATATATCTTCACCTTGATGCCCACTACACCTTCCAGCCAGCTTGCCTTACTCTTCATGCCCGAATAAGAGAAAGGCACAACCGTATTGCCGTAATTAGGGTCTTCCATATCCGGACCGCTCACATCGTAGGTAAACGAGCTCATGCCATAACGCAATCCCACATAAAGATAACCCGGCAGGTAAGGTTTCAAATAGAATACATTATAATCCATACCGATACGAAAATAAGGCGCCGATGTCTTATAGTGCATATCGTTGGCGTCATTGACGACATCAGTTCTCCCGTATCCGATTTCGAGCGTAGGCAAAAAACGGTTTTTCAGATTGCTTTGCAACAACAGTTCACTACTCAGAATATCGCCACCCAACAAATAACCTGCCGCACCGGCCACTTCTATCCCGACAGAGCTTCCTTGGTACAAAGGAGAAGCTTTATAGTCGGCCTTTAACTGCTCCTTGTCTTTTTTCTGCCCCCATGCCGGAGACGGAAAAAGAAGCGAACTACTGAGCAACAGCAGTAACAGTGAAATATATGCGGATGTTTTCTTTTTCATTATTGTCTATATTCGGATTGGTTAAAGAGATAGAATCGAGCCGGTGGTGCGTATGTTGCACACCGGTGATTTCGTAGAACATCATGGTGCCGCAGTCCAGATTCGTAAAGTAAGGGATATTACGGTGGTCAATCCGTATGGTATCCCTTCCGACAAAACCGACATCCAACGCATGATATGCGAAAATAAATTGCGTATAGGCATCATAACTCAACGGTATACTGAAACTGCTGGCTGCTGTTTCCTGATTGATGAGCGTATCCGACACCAGCGAATCACTTACGGTTGTTTGTCCCACAATCGTTATCGTATCCGAAGTCTTGAACGTCCTTCCGTTTTGGTCCACTAACGAAAAGTGAAGATACGTCAGCGAGTTGGGCGGACAGTTTTCCACCTCACAACCGGGGATAAGCCATCCCACCAACACCAGTATGCAGCATATGACCGGTAATCTTTTCATTGTCACAATTCTTTTTCTATTTGATATTTATTGCGTTCGGGAGCATTACGGGCAATCAATTCGCCGATAAAACCAGCCAAAAACAGTTGGGTACCGATAATCATCGTTGTAAGTGCCAGGTAAAAATAAGGACTTTCGGTCACCAACCGGTAAGGATTTCCGCTATACATATCGTGCAGTTTGTTAAATCCGATGATACCTACCGAAACCAGACCTATCGCAAACATGATGGAACCCAGAAAGCCGAAAATATGCATCGGCTTCACGCCAAAAGTAGACAGGAACCACAACGTAATCAAATCCAAATATCCGTTGACAAAACGGTTCAACCCGAATTTGGTCTTCCCGTACTTCCGTGCCTGATGATGCACCACTTTCTCCCCTATCTTCTTGAATCCGGCGTTCTTGGCCAAATAAGGAATGTAACGGTGCATCTCTCCGTATACTTCGATGTTTTTTACTACATCCCGACGGTAAGCTTTCAGCCCGCAATTAAAGTCGTGCAGGTTGTGTATCCCCGACACGGCACGTGCCGTTGCATTAAACAGCTTGGTCGGCAAAGTCTTCGACAGCGGGTCATACCGCTTTTGTTTCCATCCCGACACCAAGTCGTATCCGTCTTCTGTAATCATCCGGTACAGTTCAGGTATTTCGTCGGGACTGTCTTGCAAGTCGGCATCCATCGTAATCACCACTTCTCCTTCCGCACGTTCAAACCCGCAATACAAAGCAGGCGATTTGCCATAATTACGGCGGAACTTGATGCCTTTTACCTCTTTATAAGCCTTGCCCAGCCCCTCGATAATGCTCCACGAATCATCCGTACTCCCATCATTGACAAAAATAATCTCGTAAGTAAAATGATGGTCATCCATCACCCGTTTAATCCAAGCATGCAACTCGGGCAATGATTCCGCCTCATTATATAAAGGTATAACGACTGATATATCCATAACCGCAGTTTTTTTATTTTTTGTATTTCATAACCACCAGCCCCGTAGGAAGCGCAAGCAAAATTCCATAAAACACGTTCTGGGTAATGAGTTGAAACGTGAGCTGGATCGGGCTCAAGGCGGAAACCGTATCAAAGGCCACCATCAGTTGGTCCATTGACTGGGCAAGGTCGCCCTGCGCCACAGCTTTCACTTCATTCAGCTGTTGCCTGTACATATCAAATAAATAACCGTGGTCGATGAACTGGAAATAGATGTAATGCCCTATCGCTGTCAGCATGGCGGCAAAGACATACATACCTACAACGAAAAGAAAAGCGCGGAAAAAAGAGATGGTCCCCTCACAATACAAGTTTCGGAATCTCCGGGCATAAATATATCCCAAGATAGGCACGAACACGGTACATAAAATAAAGAGCAGTTGCAGCAATGGCATCTGAAAGCCTAACGGAAGTAAAATGAACTTGATAATCCAGAATACTCCCATATAGGTGCCGAATCTCATAGCGTGCTCTTGAATGGCAATTGGTCTGTCTGTTGTCATATTTCTATTTTAAAAAGTAGTTAGAATCACTTCATCGGGCAAATCCATACGCTTCTTTCCTTGCCCGCTGCAGCAAATCGCTTTATCTGCGTGCAAAAGTACGTTTTTTGTACTGATTCCTTGTAATAAGAAACGTGAAAAATAACGTTCCCGTCGATTTTTCTACAATTTTATTCGCAAAACTATTGCAGATTCAAAAAAAACGCCTACCTTTGCACCCGCAATCGAGAAAAGTCGCACAGCTGACGGTCATCAATTGCACGTTTTTTGAAATACGGGTAAGTCCCATACGGCCAGCTCCCTTCGAATCCTCCAGGGCTTGATCGCAGCAAAGGTAGTTGGTTGTAGCGGCGCGATATGGTAAGCTTACCCACCTGCCTCTTTAGCTCAGTTGGCCAGAGCACGTGATTTGTAATCTCGGGGTCGTTGGTTCGAATCCGACAAGAGGCTCATGAAAACAACAAGACTGTTTCCACCTTTACTTAGTGGAACAGTCTTTTTTTGTTTTGAAACACAGTCTTGAATTTCTACAAAAAGCTTTTCTCATTTTGATACATTCGTTTTCGAAAACATTACGGGCCAGTAGATTTTTAGTGGGGATAGGCATAAAGTTTTATCGAACACAGAGACACGGAGGCACAGAGTTTTTAGAAGCTGTTTTGAATTTCTCCAAAAAGTTTTTCTTGGCTTGATGTATCCGTTTTCGTGTGTGCTTTGGGCGATTTTTTGGTTCTTTTCGCTCCTATTTCAGATAGCCCGCTATCTTCCTCATCACAGAAGCGGAAATGCCTCAAAAACCCATCCCAAATCATCACACGATAAATTCAAAACAGTTTCTTAGTCCCGTAACTTTTACTTCTCTAAATCATTTCTCCGTGTCTCTGCGTCTCTGTGTTCAAAATTAGCCCCATTAATTTTCGGGCAGGCAAACCCTGCCCCTACAGGTTATTGGTAAAATGCGGACATTCATAAAATTTTCGCAGAAAAAATAACCGGAATTTGTCCGACCAAACCTGCCGCTTTACACTATGAAGCGGCATAACTTGCTGCAAATGTAATAAAAAGATTTAATACAGAGGCATTTATGTTCAAAAAATTTTTCAAGATTAGTTGTTAAAGCCCTTCAAAATCTACATTTGTTCGACTAATTTTTTCAACTACTATCTGTTATTATTTGATTGTCAGTATGTTACAAAAACCTGCCGCTTCATAGTGTGAAACGAATGTAAAGCGGCGAGCATACAGAGACTTAATTAATTGGTTACTAAACAGTTGTGATATGGAAGCAAAATTAGTAAAGCGCATTGCGTTTTATTCTTCTCGTCACATAACAACGGTGGCCCATTGCTGTTGAGATTCGTCCAGAATACCGCCGTTATACCTGAAATAAGGTGCTCCGGAACTATCATGCGATTGACATGAGAGGAACGTAAAGAACGCTCTTTTCAGCAGGGGTTAACAAAGTTTTAAAATGCCAACCAAGCCATCTGGTTAACTCCTCTCATTCCTTCAAACTTCTTTAACTCCTTCTATATTATGCCCGACAAACTCAACCATGTGGATTACCGTTGGTACGTCATGCGTACCAAACGTCATCAGGAGAGCAAGTTGGTGGAGCTTTTGGAAAAGCAAAAGGCGGAGACCAAGAATATCCTTGAAATCTATGCGCCGACCCATACCACGGTTCATGTGCATCACGACAGCGATGAAAAGCAGAAACCTCTGTTTGCGGGCATCGTGTTTGTACTCGCCACGCAGCATGCATTGATGCATTTCATCAAAGAACATTCCCTCGATAGCGATATGCAGTATGAACGCAAAAAAGAACAGGGTGAAAAGACGGCCATGTGTGTCATACCCGAAGAGCAGATGCGCGCTTTCCGCGACTACAACGAGAATTACGCCGATAAGGTAATTGTGCTGGAACGTCCTTACACCGATTATGCGTTCAACACGAAAGCGGGCGAGCCGAACGAAATTGTACGTGTCATCGACGGCCCGCTGGCAGGACGCGAAGGCTATATCTGCCGCTTCCGCCGCGACAAGCGGCTGGTGTTCCAGGTGCAAGGCTTTGAGCCGGGCAGCTATCTCACGGTGTCCTATCCCAATGCATGGGACCTGCACGTAGTCCGTCTGCATAATACCGAAGGAGACCGATTATCCGTCGGCACCGAGAAAGGCCGTGCCGTAGATTTGCTTATCGGTTTTCTGCAAGCCTGCGGATACGGAGCACGCACGTTGCCTATGCTTTACCTCATCATCGACCGTTTGGTTGATAAACCATCGCTGGTTTCCCTCTGCAAAGCCCTCCATGCGCAAGGCGACACCGCTTTAAGCCGGCGTCTGGCGCAGATGACTGGCAAGGAGGCGGAACTCGTCATCAACCTCGTGCGTTATGAGCGCGACAATCCGGGCTACGTGAAGACCAACTGGAGCAAGTTGACGTTACGCCCGTTCCTTACCCCGACTTCCGGTGTGGCAATGGAAGACGGCAAGACGGAAGTGGAATGCCAGCACAAGGGTTTTACGGAAATCATCCGCAAGGTGGATATTACAGAAGAAGCCTATTGCCCCAGCAAGCAAAAAGACGAAACGCTCACCTGTACCTATTATGCGCACATAGGCATCATGCCGCTTGCCTGCAGTGAGAAACCGGAAGAAAGCTTTATCCTCTTTGCCAACTGGGACGAGTTTCTCCGCGAATATTTCCTGACGGCCGGAAAAGCCAATGAAAGGCTGGTAAGTGGGACGGTGCAGGCTGTCCGCGGAGAAACAGCACAATCGGAAAAGCTCATCGAGTCTTTCCGCAATTATGCTCCTATATTATATAAGGTATTGACGGACGCCGGTTCGGCGGTAAAAGCAGTCCCCGACTTCCCTGTCGGAAATGAGACACTGAATGTATTGGCTACCATCACAACGGCAGGCGACGTAGACAAAGCTAAAAACGAATTGATAAACACGTGTGTCAGCATCTGCAAAGAACTGAACACCACCACCCACCTTGCCATCTGGCGGAGATACCTGCGGACGGTATGGCTGCATAATTAAGGACTGTTATTCATACAGATAAAAAAATTGTAGCAACAAGTGAACAGCAAACAAAAAGATATACAGACGGCAGCCATCCCCCTATCCACTCCAGAAAGAGCCGGAGAAGGATTTGGTTTCATCTCCTATGCCAACTCCCGCGTTGAGAAACTGAAGGACGAGGGGCGTTACGATGCCGCCAACAAGCTGAAAATGTATCTCAGGAAGTTCGTCACCTATTTAGGAAAGAATGAAATCCCTTTCAAAGACTTCGACGCCCTGCTGATACGCAACTACCACACCTGGCTGAAGAACCAAGAGTTGGGGCGCAATACAATCTCCCTGTATATCCGGAACCTGAAACGCATTTACCGCCTTGCCGTCGACGAAGGAATTGCCACAGAAAACCATCCTTTCAAAGACATGGACGTCAGTTACCATATCAAGAAAATGAAAGACCGGAACAGGCTGACCCCGAAAGAAGTGATGCGGTTGCGCCATATGGACACAAGCGGCTTGCGTCCCTCCGCCTTGTTTGCCCGCGACCTTTTTCTGTTCGCCGTACTCACCAAGGGCATGACCGGAAGAGATATGTTCTACCTCACCAAAAGCAACCTGAAAGACGGGGTCCTCACCTATACTTCCAAAGTGAACGGCAAGCAGGAAACCGTCCGCTGGAACGGCTTTCTCCAGGAAATAGTAGACAAATATGCACAGCCGGACACTCCTTACCTGTTCCCGGTCATCACGTCGGAAGAACCTAAGGAGCAATGGCGGCAACACAATGCGGCCATCCACACCATCAACTGGAACTTGAGAAAAATCGGAAAGACATTCGGGCTTTCTTTCCCCTTGAACCTGACTGTGGCACGGCATTCGTGGGAAAGCCTGGAGAAATGAAGAAAATCCGCGCTGCCTGCAAAAAACCGCAGAACACAGAGACGCAAAGACACAGAGGAATAATCTAGACGAAGCCAAATGCCACTCCCTGTGTGCTTTGCCCTCTCAAAAAAATAAACTTTGCGCTTCTGCGTCCCTGCGTTCCATTCCATGTTTCGCAATCCATTGCTGACTTTGGAAACAACCGGTACTTGCCAACCCGTCAACCGAATAAACCAGCATACTCGGTCACGGCATCAAAACACGGACAAGCCTTTTGCGGATCCAAGTCCCGATGTCCCACAATCAAGGCGCGCGGATATTTCCGGTGCAAGTCCTCCAACAGCTTGCGCAAGGCCATGCGTTGGGCATCCGTCCGGGTATCTTCCGGCTCCCCGCCAGAAGACAGACCGCCAATGTAACAGACTCCGATAGAATGACGGTTATGGTTCTTGCAATGCGCCCCTGCCCTGGCCTCATCCCGTCCCGGCTCGATGGTTCCGTCCGTAGGTATCACGTAGTGGTACCCGCAGCCTTTCCATCCCAGCGAACGGTGATAGCGGTCGATGTCCTCCATCCGAAGGGCACTGCCCGCCCGGTTGGCGGAACAGTGCACGATGATTAATGTAACCGTTCTCATAAACTGCTTCCGATAGCCCCTCCCGCGGCGCCGGTTATCAGCAGTTCGATGAACTTAACAACATAAAGCAACACGTTTTTCCAGTTCGTTTTCATACGTTTCGTGGTTAAATGAATGACAATGATGAATAATCGCATAAATCAATCCGCATGACCTGTGGTGAAAACTCACGCGCCGGTTTCTTCCGAAGGAACGGAAGGTTTCCGCTTGGCGGCTTCCAGGTTGACGGTAGACTCACCCGACTTCTCGGCTTTCAGCGTAGCCTGTTGCGCAATCCGGCTTGCCACCGGCACAAACTCGGCACGCGAGCGCAGGTTCTCGAAATCCTCACCGGGTGTAAAGAGGATATTCACCTCTTTAATATTGGCCGCCGTAAACTCTTCCATGGTAGCGGCAGGTTCGCTTGAAATGGAAATACCGAACGTACCCAGCTCGCCGAACTGGACCTTACGACCGTTGAGCAACATCTCTATCAGACACGAGCACGTGTCGCTCACTACGCCTTTCACCGTACCGCGGGTAAACACCCCGTTG
>URCM01000098.1 GCA_900546355.1 uncultured Bacteroides sp. | reverse complement strand
AACGGATACATCAAGCCAAGAAAAACTTTTTGGAGAAATTCAAAAACAGCTTCTTATAAACGCACTTACCTTGAAATATGAAAAAAAACGCATAAGCGCAAAAGCGCAGTTCCGATGCGTTTGAAAAAAGCCACGAAGCCTCCTGCTTCCTTCATACGTATTGCTTTCTCCCCCTATCAGCACGCTGCGACTTTACGTTTCTGCGTTTTCTTTCCTTTTTACAATCAATAAGTTAGAAAGGCAAATCGTCTTTTTCATCCGTAGCGGCGAAGTCCACCGGAGCGACAGGAGCCGCACCTACAGGCGGGAACGGAGCTTCGGGAGCCGCCGGCTGAGCAGCGCCTACCCGTTCTACCTTCCATGCACGGATACTGTTAAACCAACGTCCTTGCCACTCGCGCGCATCAATATCGAATGACACGTTCAATTCTTCGCCTACCTGAATATTAAACTGCTGTATTTTATCAGCGCCAAAAACGTCGAAACACATACGGCGCGGATATTGATCGTGTGTCTCAATCACATATTCCTGCACCGTCCACTCATTTCCATTTCTTGATGTACCGCTCTTCGGTGGGAGGACGGCAATCACTTTTCCTGCTAATTCCATAATCTATATCACATCTATTTAAAATTGGGTACGAAAATACGTTTTTCTACAGAAGTAAACTAATTTTTTCGCTTCTTTTTGCGATTTGTCCGCAATCTTTTTCGTACCTTTGGCATTGCTTTAATGATAAGCTAACCCGACGGAATCAATTGCATGACAAATATACCATAGCTGTTTACTATAACGTCAAAAAAACAAAAAATATATACGAATATGAAATTTATTGTTTCAAGTACAAGCCTATTCAGCCATTTACAGGCCATCAGCCGTGTTATCAATTCGAAAAACTCGTTACCTATTTTGGATTGTTTCCTGATTGAGCTGCACGATGGAACCCTTCAGATGACCGCTTCCGACAATGAAACGACTCTATCCACTTCTATCGAAATGAACGAATTTGACGGAAACGGACGTTTTGCCGTATCGTCGCGTACCTTACTGGAAGCATTAAAAGAGATTCCGGAACAGCCGCTCTCTTTCCTGATAAATCCGGAGAACCTGGAAATCACCGTACAATATCAGAACGGAAAATACAGTCTGATGGGACAAAACGCCGACGAATACCCGAAGCCGCAAGACCTGGGCACAAATGCCGTGCAACTGACAATCCCCGCCAATGTATTGACCGACGGAGTGAACCGATGCATCTTCGCCACCGCCGATGACGAATTACGGCCGGTAATGAACGGTATCTACTTCGACATCACCCTTGAAGACATCACCTTAGTGGCATCGGACGGACACAAATTAGTGCGCAACAAAACCTACGAAGCACACGGAACGGAAAAGGCCGCTTTCATTCTTCCCAAGAAACCGGCCAACATCCTGAAGAATCTTCTGACAAAAGAACAAGGCGATGTACAAATCGGATTTGATGACCGCAACGCCATGTTTACCCTGGAAAACTATCAAATGGTGTGCCGGCTGATAGAAGGACGCTATCCCAACTACAACTCGGTCATCCCGCAAAACAACCCGCACAAAGCCATTGTCGACCGTGCATCGTTTATCAGCGCACTGCGCCGCGTATCGGTTTTCTCGTCACAGGCAAGCAGCCTCATCAAGCTCAACCTGAAGGAGAACCAAATCAACATCTCGGCACAGGACATCGATTTCTCCACTTCCGCCGAAGAAACGTTGATGTGCCAATACGACGGCAAACCGATGAGTATCGGCTTCAAATCGTCGTTCTTAATCGACATCTTAAACAACATACCCTCAACCAACGTCATCGTTGAATTGGCCGACCCTTCGCGCGCAGGAGTCATCGTCCCCGAAGAGCAAGGCGAAGACGAAGATTTGCTGATGTTATTGATGCCGATGATGCTGAGCGACTAACCTATAAAAAAAAATCAAACCACATGAAACTGAATCTGAAAAATCCGATTGTATTCTTTGACTTGGAAACAACCGGAACCAATATCAATAGCGACCGTATCGTAGAAATATGCTATCTGAAGGTATATCCCAATGGAAACGAGGAAAGCAAAACCATGCGCATCAATCCTGAAATGCATATCCCCGAGACCTCTACCGCCATACACGGCATACGCGATGAGGACGTGGCCGACTGCCCTACCTTCAAACAAATAGCCAAGGAATTGGCACGTGCCATTGAAGGAGCCGACATCGCCGGGTTCAACTCCAACCGCTTCGATGTGCCGGTATTGGTAGAAGAATTTTTACGTGCAGGCATCGACATCGACCTGAGCCGACGCAAGTTCATCGACGTGCAGGTGATTTACCACAAGCTGGAACAGCGCACCCTTTCGGCCGCCTACAAATTCTACTGCGGAAAGAACCTGGAAGACGCGCACACCGCCGAAGCCGATACACGGGCAACCTACGAAGTACTGAAAGCCCAACTGGACCGCTATCCGGACGTGTTGCAAAACGATGTAGCTTTCCTCTCGGAATATTCTACATACAGCAAGAACGCAGACTTTGCGGGACGCATCGTTTACGATGACAAAGGCACAGAGGTATTCAACTTCGGCAAATACAAAGGAATGCCTGTAGCAGAAGTGCTGAAAAAAGACACCGGCTATTTCGGCTGGATTATGAACGGCGACTTCACACTGAATACCAAGAATGTATTGACCAAAATCAAATTACGCGAAAGCGGACTGGTAAAATGAATATGAAAGGCAAGAAAATCGTTTTGGGCATAACGGGAAGCATCGCCGCTTACAAAGCGGCGGTGCTTGCCCGTGCCTTGATAAAAAAAGGCGCGGAAGTGCAGATAGTCATCACGCCTGCAGGAAAAGAATTCATCACTCCGGTTACCTTATCGGCACTGACGAGCAAGCCGGTAATCAGCGAATTCTTCGCACAACGGGACGGCACGTGGCATAGCCATGTCGACCTCGGATTATGGGCAGACGCCATGCTTATCGCTCCAGCCACCGCTTCCACCATCGGGAAAATGGCGCACGGCATAGCCGACAATATGCTGGTCACCACCTACCTTTCGATGAAAGCACCCGTATTCATCGCTCCTGCCATGGACTTGGATATGTTTGCCCATCCTGCCACCCAGCATAACCTGGACATCCTGCGCTCGTACGGAAATCATATCATCGAACCCGCATCGGGCGAACTGGCAAGCCACTTAGTGGGCAAAGGACGAATGGAAGAACCCGAAAAGATAGTCGAAGTATTAGAAGCCTTCTTCGCCCAATCGCAAGACCTGAAAAACAAAAAAATACTGATAACGGCAGGTCCTACTTACGAAAAGATAGACCCGGTGCGCTTCATCGGTAACTATTCCTCCGGCAAAATGGGATACGCCTTGGCTGAAGACTGTGCCCGACGGGGAGCGGAAGTCACCTTGGTAAGCGGTCCTGTCAACCTCAAGACACAGCATCCCTCTATCCGGCGAATCGATGTAGAAAGCGCAGACGAAATGTATCGGGAAGCCATCCGGTTTTATCCCGAAGCTCATGCCGGCATCTTGTGTGCAGCCGTGGCCGACTTCACGCCCGAAGCCATCGCTCCCTCTAAAATCAAACGGGAAAAAGAAGACCTTACCCTCCGCCTGAAACCAACACAAGATATAGCCGCCGCTTTAGGAAAGATAAAGCAGCCTCATCAACGTCTGATAGGATTCGCGTTAGAGACCAACGACGAACTGGCACACGCCCAAGAAAAACGGAAACGGAAGAACTTCGATTTCATCATACTGAACTCATTGAACGATAAAGGTGCCGGATTTCGTCACGACACGAATAAAATCACTATTGTAGACGAAAACGGAAGTACACCTTATCCCCTCAAGGACAAAAAAGAAGTGGCTTCCGACATCATCGACAAACTGGTATCCATAGTAAACAAATAAATACAAACGTATGCTACAGTCTATCCACATACAAAATTATGCCCTAATCGACAAGTTAGACATCGACTTCACATCGGGTTTTTCGGTCATTACCGGTGAAACCGGCGCAGGAAAATCCATCATCTTAGGAGCCATCGGATTGTTGTTGGGACAACGTGCGGATGCAAAAGCCATCAAGAACGGAGCTTCTAAAAGCATAGTGGAAGCACGGTTCCGCATTGCTTCATACGGACTGGAAACTTTCTTCGAAGAACTCGACCTGGAATGCGACCCTGAAGAATGTATCTTGCGGCGCGAAGTGTCTGCCAACGGGAAAAGCCGTGCCTTCATCAACGACACTCCAGCCTCGTTGGCACAGATGAAAGCTTTGGGAGAAAAACTGATAGACATACACAGCCAACATCAAAACCTGCTTCTAAACAAAGAAGGATTCCAATTGAATATCCTCGATATTCTGGCACAAGACGAAAAACAACTTGCGGCATACAAACAAACCTATCTCCAATACAAAGATGTATGCCGAAGGCTGGATACCTTAATAGGACAAGCAGAGAAAAGCCGGCAAGATGAAGACTACCTGCGTTTCCAGCTGGAGCAAATAGAGGAAGCCAACCTTCAGCCCAACGAACAAACGAAACTGGAACAAGAATCGGAAACGCTGAGCCATGCCGAAGACATCAAGGCAGGACTCTACAAAGCAGGACAACTGATAGACGGAACAGACACCAGCGGGATTCTCCAACTTGCCAAAGAATGCCGGCAAACCCTGCAAAACATCTCGAACGTCTACCCTTCCGCTTCCGAATGGACAGAACGATTACAAAGCTGCTACATCGAGCTGAAAGACATTGCTCACGACCTTTCCTTGGCCGGAGAAGAAACCGAGTTCAACCCCGAACGGTTAGATTATGTAAACGAGAGGCTCAACCTGATTTACAACCTGCAACAGAAACACCGGACTGATACCGTAGAGGGCCTGCTTGAACTGGCAGACGAATACCGACAGAAACTGAACGACATTTCTTCGTTTGATGAACGGATAGCCGAACTGCGCAGACAAAAAGATACTATATATAATAATGTAGTAGAACAAGCCCAAGGCTTGACCCGTCTTCGTACAGAATCGGCCCGCCACATCGAAGAACAGATGAAAACGCTTTTGCTTCCGTTAGGTATGCCCAATGCACGCTTTGCCGTAGAACTGGCTTCACGCAAAGAGCCCGATTTGAACGGCATAGACAATGTGACCTTCTTATTTTCTGCCAATAAGAACGGAACCTTACAAAACGTAGCCTCCGTAGCTTCGGGAGGAGAAATTGCCCGTGTCATGCTCTCGCTCAAGGCCATGATAGCCGGAGCGGTAAAGCTTCCCACCATCATCTTCGACGAGATAGATACAGGCGTATCCGGCTCGATAGCCGAGAAAATGGCACTGATCATGCACGACATGGGGCGGCAAAACCGACAAGTTATCAGCATTACCCATCTGCCTCAAATTGCCGCACGAGGCACTACGCATTATAAAGTATATAAAAAAGATACCGAATCGGGCACAAGCAGCTACATCCGCCGGCTTACTCCGGAAGAACGGGTAGAAGAGATAGCACACATGCTAAGCGGAAGTACATTGACCGAAGCTGCATTGAATAATGCACGGGCATTGCTCGGTTTGTAAATTTCAATCATTACTTAATAAGTAAAAAATTAAGAACTAAATACGTATGACAGAAAAAAACGAAATGATATTCGGCGTAAGAGCGGTCATCGAAGCCATCCAAGCCGGAAAAGAGATTGACAAGATATTAATAAAGAAAGATATCCAAAGCGACTTGGCAAGGGATTTGTTTGCGATACTCAAACAAACCTCTATCCCAGTACAGCGCGTACCTGTAGAACGTATCGACCGCATTACACGGAAAAACCATCAAGGTGTAGTGGCATTCATCTCTCCCGTCACTTATCAACACACGGAAGATTTGGTGCCTTTCCTATTCGAACAAGGCAAGAACCCATTGTTCATCATGCTTGACGGAATAACCGATGTACGCAATTTCGGCGCCATAGCCCGCACCTGTGAATGCGCCGGAGTAGATGCCATCATTATCCCCTCGAAAAACAGTGTAAGCGTAAACGCCGACGCTGTCAAGACCTCGGCAGGCGCTTTACTCACCCTTCCGGTATGTAGGGAACACAACCTCACCCAAACGCTCCGCTTTTTAAAGAACAGCGGATTCAAAATCATAGCAGCTACCGAAAAAGGAGATTATGATTACACCAAAGCCGATTTCAGTTCACCTACCTGCCTCATTATGGGTGCCGAAGACAAAGGAGTATCTTACGACAATCTCGCCCTGTGCGATGAATGGGTCAAAATCCCGCTTTTCGGCTCCATCGAATCACTAAACGTTTCGGTAGCGGCAGGCATCCTGATTTACAAAGCCATCGAACAGCGCGGATTCTCCGGAACACAAGAGTAAAAAAACACCTCATATAAATCCATTTACTTAATAACCTTCATTTTTAAGTTTAAACACATGAAAAAAACGATAGCTATCTTATTATGCGTCATGCCTTTCTCTGTCTTGCTGGCGCAGGAACTGCCTAAATGGACAGACAAAGCACGGAAAGCGGTATTTTCCATCATCACTTATAACAAAGACAACGGGATTCTGAATACGGGAAACGGATTCTACATCGATGAAACAGGAACAGGAGTTTCCGATTACACCCTTTTCAAAGGAGCCGAACGTGCGGTCATTGTCACCGCCAACGGTAAAGAATTACCCGTGAAATACATAATGGGAGCCAACGACATGTATGATGTAGTGAAATTCAAAGCCGAATTCGACAAGAAAGCCGAAGTACTGCAACCCGCTTCGGTGGCTTCAGCCGTAGGACAAACCGTCTATTTGGTTCCCTATTCCACCCAAAAAGCCTCTGCAGGCCAGTTAGGAACCATAGCTAAAGTAGATACCATAGGCGACAACCAGTTCTATTACACCCTGACCATGCAAACTACCGACAAAACCGTAAGTTGTCCCCTTATGAACGCCGAAGGACAAGTAATAGGCATGATTCAGAAGAACAATGATCCGGAAAGCAAAGAAAGTTATGCCATCGGTATCCGTTACCTGAACGACCTGAACATTACAGCCTTATCGGTCAACGACCTTGCCCTCAACTCCATTGGCATCAAAAAAGGATTGCCCGAAGATGAATCGCAAGCACTGGTTTACCTTTATATGGCATCCGGCACTTATGACAACAATCAATATTTGGAATTGCTGAACGACTTTATCGCCTCATATCCGAATAATATGGAAGGCTACTTGCGCCGCGCCACTTATAATATCAATATCGGAGACGATGCCCATTACGCTTTAGCTGCCGAAGATTTGAAAAAAGTGATGGACGTTGCTGAGAAAAAAGAAGAAGCCCATTACGAGATAGCCAAACTGATTTACTCGTACCAGTTGAACATAGGCGACAAGAAAGCTTATGCTGACTGGACTTTCGATTCTGCCTTAAACGAAATCAATCAAGCTTTAAGCATCGCCCAAGAACCTATTTACTATCAGTTGCAAGGCGACATCTATTTCGCCATGCAGAAATTCACCGAAGCCTTTACAGCTTACGACACCGTAAATAAAAGCAACTTAGCCTCTGCCGCCTCCTTTTACTCCGCAGCCAAAGCCAAGGAACTCATAGAAGGTTCCGACAAGAAAGAAGTCGTTGCGCTTATGGACAGTGCCATAGCCCGATACACTAAACCCTACGGAAAAGATGTAGCACCTTATTTATACGAACGTGCCCGCATCAAGACCGACATGGAAGACTATCGCGGTGCTGTAACCGACTATAACGAGTTCTACGATGCTATGCTAGGACAAACCTCCGCTGAATTCCACCTTATCCGTTCACAAGCTGAACTGAAATGCCGAATGTACCAACAAGCCATTAACGATATCAATAAAGCCGTCGAACTTGACCCTGACAATGTGAGCTATTGGGTAGAAAAAGGAGGAGTACACCTGCGTGTCAACCAAATGGGTGAAGCAATAAAAGCACTGGACAAAGCAATCACGCTCGACCCGGAAAACGCTCCAGCCTACCGCATGCTGGGCTATGCGCAAATTCAAAACAAAGAAAAAGACAAAGGTATCTCTAACTTACAGAAAGCTGCCGACTTAGGAGACGGAGTGGCAGACGGACTTCTGCAAAAGTACAAATAGTAAATAAAGAATGAAGAATCGGGAATGAAGAATAAGCAAGTATTCATGATTCTTCATTCTCTATTCTTCATTCTTAGAGCCTGTCGTTTAAATTTTCCGATAAAGTCACATTGCCAGGCCTCTTTTGAGCAAAATTTAAGCAGGCTCTAAATTTTTCATCCTTAATTTCTATGGAGAGATTCGAATTACATATCTTAGGATGTGGATCAGCATTGCCTACTATGCGGCATTTTGCCACATCACAGGTCATCAATGTGCGCGAAAAACTATTCATGATAGATTGTGGCGAAGGAACACAAGTTCAATTACGCCGCTCACGCCTGAAATTCAGCCGGCTGAACCACATCTTTATCTCTCACTTGCACGGCGACCATTGCTTCGGACTTATCGGACTGATTTCCACATTCGGCATGACGGAACGTACTGCCGACTTACACATCTATAGCCATCCCGACCTGGTGAATCTGCTACAAGCCCAAATCGATTATTTCTGCAAAGGCATGAGTTACCAAGTCGTATTCCACCCGTTCGACCCGAAAGTACAAGCCGTCATCTACGATGACCGCTCGGTGTCGGTAGAAACCATCCCTTTACGACACCGGATACCCACATGCGGATTCTTATTCCGCGAGAAACCTACACTGAACCATATCCGACGAGATATGATTGACTTCTATCACATTCCTACCTGGATGATTAACCGCATAAAAGAAGGAGAAGACTTCACCACCGAAGAAGGAGAAACCATCCCCAACAACCGGCTGACTATCCCTTCCGACCCGCCTCGTGCCTATGCCTACTGCTCGGATACCGCTTATTGTCCCCGCATCATCGAACAGATACGCGGAGTAGATATGCTCTATCATGAAGCAACGTTTGCCGATTCAGACAAAGCACGCGCCAAGCAAACCCAGCATTCTACGGCCCGACAAGCCGCACAAATCGCACACGATGCGGAAGTGAAACGGCTGGTCATCGGACATTTCTCTGCCCGGTATGATGACGAAAACCTGCTTTTACAAGAGGCGCAAGAAGTATTCCCTCAAACCGTATTAGCACAAGAAAACTTGCAATTATCCTTATAATCAGGTTAAAAAAACTTATTCACATTAAACGTTGGCACTTTATTTTATCTAAATTACGTATACAAGTATATCCATTATGAACAACTATAACGAGGAAGAAATAATCGTTCAATTACAAGACCCTCAATTGCAGCGGGAAGCATTTGGGAAAATCGTGCGGCACTATAGCGAACAATTATATTGGCAAATCAGACGCATGGGGCTATCTCACGATGACACAAACGACCTGCTGCAAAATACATTCATCAAGGCATGGAGCAACTTGGAATATTTCCGCGGAGACGCAAGACTCTCTACATGGCTTTACCGCATCGCCCTGAACGAAACACTGAACTTCTTAAACAAGCAACGTGCCTTAAACCAGCTTTCATTAGATGATGCCGAAGCCGCAACCCTCAACAAACTGGAAAGCGACCCTTATTTCGATGGCACCCATACCCAACTGCTTTTCGAGCAAGCCATACAAACTTTACCAGAAAAGCAACGCATCGTGTTCAACTTGAAATACTTCCAAGAAATGAAATACGAAGATATGTCCGATATCCTCGGCACCAGTATAGGTGCCCTAAAAGCCTCTTACCACCATGCTGTGAAAAAAATAGAAGAATTTTTAAGCCAACACGATTAAACCTTACACCGGAAAACCAATCTAAGAAATAAAGGAAGGAGGATAACACGATGAAAAGAAACGACCTTGAACTTCAAAAGAAATACGGGAAAAAGAATCCGTATACGGTACCTGAAGGATATTTTGATCGCTTCACCGAGGAACTGATGGAACGGCTTCCGAAAAAAGAAGCCACAACACCTCCCGAAGTGAAACTATGGGACCGGGTAAAACCGTGGGTCTATATGGCGGCCATGTTTGCAGGGCTGATGTTTACCATACGAGCCTTTGTAGGCAATACCCAAGAAGGAAACGATGCAAACCTTTCCGATATGCCGGACGAATATATCGAATCCATCGTCAACCAAACCATGATGGACGATTATGAACTATACCAATATTTAACCGATGCCGATGCCGGTATCTATAACTAACCAAATAACAACCTCAATGAAAAAACTATTTTCCATCCTGATTCTTTTCACCTGCTTCTGCACCTATACACAGGCACAGAAAAACAAATTGAGCAAAGAAGAATTCCGGGCACGTCAGGAAGCATTCATCACAGAAAATGCCCAACTAACCCCAAAGGAGGCCAAAGAATTCTTCCCGCTTTATTTCGAATTACAAGACAAAAAAAGTGCCCACAACCGGGAAGCATGGCAAGAGATGAGAAAAGGAAAACAACCTAACTTAAGTGAAGAGGAATACGCACGCATCATAGAAACAGTCATTCAAACCCGCATTACGGTCGACCAACTGGATTTGGAATATATACGCAAATACAAAAAATTCCTTTCAGCCAAAAAGATATATGACATCCAGCGTGCTGAAATGAAATTCCACCGCCATCTGCTGAAACCAGATAAAAAGAAAAAATAAGATATTACTTGTCATATACAATCAGGCAGCACATCTTCAGAACAAAGATTGTGCTGCCTGATTATTACCACCCAGACCACTTATCAAACATAAACAAGCAATATGACCATCCAGGAATTCATCATCAAATACAAAGAGGCTTTCAGTAAAAACGTACCTCTTCCCATCGCCTTTGGTTACAGTGACAAAGCAGTGACAGAAGTGAAAAAGATACCCCGGTGCATGATTGGCGCGATACGCAAAGTATGTGAAGGAGAAACACTGACACTCTCGGCAGACAATGTATTGTGTGGTGGAGGAAGTCTTTATACCGCCTTTGCACCTATGCCCGACCGTGTGCCGGTATTTGTTTCGGAAGTGGAACATTACAAACAAAATAAGGAACAGGTAAAAACATATATTGACCGACTTGATATTTGCCTGTCCAATAAACCTTACCTCAACTTTATGCGTATGGACTGTGTGGAGAATCTGGACGAGACGGAAGGAATAATCTTCTTTGCCACACCCGACGTATTGTCAGGATTGTGTTCATGGGCGTTTTACGACAATAATGACAATGACGCGGTCTGCACACAGTTTGCTTCGGGATGCTGTAGTATCGTAACCTTTGCAACACAAGAAAACAAGAAAAACGGTCGTCGCTGTTTCATCGGTATGCTCGACCCGTCAGCACGTCCGCTGATTCCTAAAAACGAACTGACATTCACCATTCCAACGTGCAGATTCAAGGAAATGACGGACACCATGGAGCAATCCGCCTTGTTCCAAAAAGCATATTCCATCGTTCGAAAACGTATCAACGGAGAAATACAAAAAGAAACAACATAAATATCATTATCAATAATGTAAGAACCTTTGTATAGATTAGAAGCTGTTTTGAATTTATCGTGCAATGATTTGGGATGAGTTTTTGAGGCAT
>URCM01000097.1 GCA_900546355.1 uncultured Bacteroides sp. | reverse complement strand
CAAATCATGCCCTATTAGATAGAACAGGGAATAAAGATTTTATAACTTTTATCAATGAATTTATTTTTGGGTATTTGCTCGGAAAATCAATTCAGAAAGAACCTGTCACATTTTTGCAAAAACTTAACCCTATACCTGAGCATCTAATCGAACTGGCAATTTACGCATACAAATATTCTTCCAATGATGATAAATTAAAATTATGGGATAAGTTTTCTGTTATAAAAGATAAAATGTCTTTGTATTTGGCTGTTACCACAGATTGCATTCTTTTAAAGAAAGTAACAGGTAATTATAAATGTGCAGGATTGAATTCTTTCCATTTTGAAGATATTAATATCCTTAGTGAAGAATGTAAGTTTGTAGAAACTTCGTTTGTCGATTCTGTTTTTGAGAGATGCACTTTTGATGTAAACGCTTTTTATAATGTTACATTTACAGGATGCAAATTTATTGATTGTGATGTGAATAGTGATTTGTCTTCTGGTTCTAACAATATTCATTGTTATGGATGCGATGACTATAACACTGGCTTTATATCTTCTTTGGTAAAAGTTACGACATCTTCTGTTTTGCAGAAACAAGAAGATATAGATCTAGAGATTGAAATACTTAGCAAGTATTTTAAAGTTGATGGAAAATCTCCCAAAATGAGGTATATCTCTACCCTTAGAAAAGAATTTGGAGAAAAGAATTTGGATGTCGTTTTTGCAACTTTTGAATTATTAAAGAAAAAAGGAATGATTCTGATTGACGGGAATAATTCGCACATTTCAAAATCAGGTATTGCATATTATCATAAGAACATACAAGTATGAGTGCAGGAAATAAAGTTTTGAGGGATATAGTTACAGATTTGGAGGCTGTCTTGAACAAATGTGGCGTAATGTACCATGTGTTTTATCGTACTAAGTCAGAAATGTCTATTAAAAATAAACTTGAGAAAAAATCTGAAGAATATCGTAAAGCCAACAAGAAGATGCAAGATTTATTGGCTCTTCGTATTACTTTGTATTTTACGGATGATGTAGAACTTGTTCACAACTATCTAAAAAGTCAGTCCAATTTTGACAGTGAATCTGTTGATGAAGCCGAAGTTGATAAATTCTGTCCCAAAAGACTAAATTTAATTATGCGTGTTCCAAATAATCTTCAGCAAGATATGAAAGCGGCAATAAAAGAAACTGGTTATGAAGATTTAATTGATAACACTTATGAAGTTCAAATCAGAACTATTTTATCGGAAGGTTGGCACGAAGTTGAACATGATTTACGTTATAAATGCAAAGAAGAGTGGAATGAATTTAAAGAGGAATCCAGACTTCTGAACGGAATTTATGCTACCTTGGAAAGTAGTGAATGGTCAATGCTTACATTATTTGACAGACTTTCATATTCCCAGTATAAAAATAAAGTTTGGAATAGTATGTTACGCAATAAGATGAGAGTTCGTTTTGCTGATAAAGGTTTGTCAGAAGAACTTTGTAAATATTTGTCAAACAATAATAAAACTGCAAAATTATTGTATCGTGCAAATAGAACCAAAATATTGAAATTAGTAATGGAAAAAGGCTTTGCATACCCTCTCACTTATGATACTGTGTTACATCTTATCAATCATATTATTGTAAAAGATAAAATATTAGCGAATTTTGAAGATAAAGTTTTGAAACGAGATATGGATATAATGTTTGGTGAATTATAGCAGTAGTTGATATTAGCACCATTTTTACTCACTCAAATAAACAAAAATGGTGCTTTTTATGGTCTTACTTTTTTACATATGTATGCTCCATCCGTGGAACGGTTCCATGACTACGGCAAAAGATTCATCCGGTCTGCTTTAGTAGAATTATAAGAAAAACTTCTGTCTTGCATGAGCCCGTTCCAATACATGCAGATTGCCGTATCCGATGGATTTCAGTTCTACCAGCAGGCTCCTGTATTCTTTTTCCGTCGCGGGCAGTGTCCCGGAGATGATTCCCTTGTAATCGGCTGCGCCATGCTGTCCCGCATGCATGTAGGATGTGATTGTATTTTCGGATTCGTTCCACGGTATATATGGAAAGAGAGCAATTACCCCGCCTTCCTTGAACCGTCTGAACACTACCTTAATAGGTGTTTCCATATCAGTCTGTTGTCTATCCGTATATAATCTTATCCATTTCCCTATCGGGAAACGTGCATAATTCTTCGTTGGTACAATAGTAACGGATATTCTCGTCCTGTTCGACAGCTTCGTCCAAAAGGTTTCGCATGTCATTTTCCAGTTCATGTCCCAGCTCCTCCACCGATATCGTATAGGTTTCCATGCCGGTCGTAATCTCACGCGACGGGTATGCCTTGCCTTTGTAGAAAATTGTACCGATCTCTATGTCTTCGCCACGCCCGGCCATCCTGTCAAGGTATTCCTTGATAATATCCCCATGACACGGATGCGGTTTACAGAAGCATCCCAGAGTCTTTCCCTGCAACTCATGAACCCTGCGCCTGTATTCCGCATCGTTCACCAGCCTCCTGTAAAAATATTCGCGGAATCCGGCCAGTGTCCCGCCCCGGATCATGTCCTGCTTCAGCCTGAACGGATTACCGAAATACCCGTCTTGCCCTTTACCGGCACGACCGATATACACATCGTATGCCTCCTTACGGATATTCACTACTCTTGTATGTTTTCTGTTATCTGCCATACTCATTTGATTTTTAGTTATGATTCCGTTATGAAAGTGACCTTGTAGGTCTTACATGCTTTCCCGAAAGCGGGATTGGTGTCAAATTCCTTGTATGACTCCCAATCCACCGACATGGTGTAGCCGTTCGGAAAGTTTTCGGCGATGAACTTGGTTATCATTTTCTTGTCCTCATCAGACAGGAACAGTTCCTCCCGGGTGCCGTACTCCAATGCAAAAATCGCCCATTCGGGAATGTTGTCCCAAACGAGCGTCTTGCTGTTATTGCCATTCATAATCCTGCTGTTTATTGCTGTGATACCATAAGCTCTTTGATAATGTCGTCGAGCTCTGTTTCCCACTTGTCCGTTCCGTCAATCAGCGAGGGATAGGTAAGCTGTTTCCACTGCCGGTAATCGAAGAGTTTCATACGCAGCGGATAGTAGTCGAAAAGTTTCCGACCTTCGGAGAATACTCTCAAATGGTTTGTCCCGACTTCCATCAGCCTCAGACCATAACGTCCAATGATTTCGTGGAACCTTTTCATCGGGGTGAAGTTACTTCTGCTCATACCTTTTTATTTTTGAGTTAAACATTTCACGGCTCGTGAGCCGGTATTTTATTTCTTGCCTGCCTTTCTGTCCCGTGCCGGATTGCGCAAGGCTTTGCGAAAAAATACCGGAGCCCCCGGGCGAGGATGATTTTTTCAGCAAACCACGGAGGGGCCCGGCCTTGCACAATCCAGCGGGCACGGGACGACCTTTGCAGGCGGAAATAAAACAGCGGTCTCCTTTTTTCTTTATTCTCCGTCATTGTTCTCTTCTTCCTCCTGCTGCGGGATGAGGTGTCTCAGTTCCGGATCATTTTTTATGCGTGTTATCTCATCCTCTATTATCTGCAACACGTCCGCCTTTATCTGCGAGTAGTTGCGGTCAATCTGTTGCTGCATGATGTCGTTTCCGTCTGCGTCCCTGAATTCGTTGATGACAGGTATTTTCTTATAGGCTTTCATCTCCTCCGACACTTTCGCGCTGTCCACGATGATGCGGGCATGGAAAATCTTCTGCTCTATCTCCTCCCCGAAGTTGTCGGCCACGCTGCCCACGAACGTGCCCTGCGAGAGGTTGGCGATCTTGGAGGCGGGTATGAGGGAGTCCATCTGCGTGTTGATGGATGTGGAGGTGTCCTGCCGGTTGATGGAGAGGGACTGCCGCTGCTGGAGTATCTTGCCGAACCGCTCCGACAGGCTCCTTGCCGTCTCGCCGACCACCTGTCCGCTGAAGATGTTGCCCACCGTGTTCTGGATGACCTTCGCCTCCTTGTCCCCGTAGTCGCGTGCAAGCTGCGAGAAGTCCTGGAAGCCGAGACAGACGGCCACCTTGTTGCTTCGGGCCGTCGCAATCAGGTTGTCGATACCACGGAAGTAGATGGTGGGCAGCTCGTCGATGATGATGGAGCTCTTGAGCTGCCCTTTCTTGTTCACCAGTTTCACGATACGGGAGTTGTACAGTCCCAATGCTGCCGAATAGATATTCTGCCTGTCCGGGTTGTTACCCACGCAAAGGATTTTGGGGTGTGCGGGATTGTTCAAATCCAGCGTGAAATCATCCCCCGTCATCACCCAGTACAGCTGTGGCGAAATCATCCTTGAAAGCGGGATTTTCGCACTTGCGATTTGGCCTTGCAACTGGTCCTGTGCGCCTCCTTGCCAGGCGTCCATGAACGGGGAGAGGTAGTTTTCGAGGGACGGATACGAGGTCAGAATCGTGAAAATATCCGCATAGGGCTTGTTCAGAAATTCGATCGCATGAGGGAACGTACAGTACTTTCCGTCTTTGTAAATCCGCAAATACCAGATAATTGCGGCCAGCAGGATAATCGGTGACTCCACGAAAAAATCACCCTGTTTCTGTATCCAGGTCTTGTTCAAATTGAGCATTATGGTATAGGCACTTTCGTAGGCATCGCTGATGTCTGCCATGAATCTAGGATTGATTGGATTGCAGCGGTGGCTGCGTCTGGGGTCGTCGAAATTGATGACGTAGAATTCCGGCTTGACCTTGTAATGTTGTCTGTGCTTGAGCAGATGGTTGTAGGCTATCTCCGAGAGGTCCGGAAACTTGTAGTCGTAGATATACATGGCAAATGATTTCTCGATCTGCTGTTTGATGTAGTTGTTCACCACGGCATAGCTCTTTCCCGAGCCTGGTGTTCCCAGCACGATAGAGGCCCGGAACGGGTTCACGATATTGATCCAGCCGTCCCATTCCTTGCCCTGATAGACAAATTTCGTGGGCAGGTTGACGGAATACTCGTTCTCCATGAGCCTTGTTTCCTGCATGAAACTTTCGTTGGCGGTGTTGAACACGTCCTCCATGAGGTTATGCTTCAGCATACGGCTAATCCATACTCCCGACATGAGCAGGAGAATGTAGCCTGCGGTGAGCGTCAGCGTATATACGGTAGCGTTCACTGTCGTACTGAACGGCAGGTCAAGCATCCACCAGTTCATGAAGAACAGGACGATGCCGCCGAGGAAGGCGGCGTATATTTTCCGCCACGTCATCTTCTGGTTCTTGACACCTTTCGTACCCAGACACGAAAGTCCCAGGAATATGAAGACGAACACTTTCGTCACAAGCAGGTTGCTAAACAGTCCTGCCGTCCTCTGGAAGTTCAGCAGAATCCTGTCCACGACTCCGATGTTGATGCCCATATCCACGAATGCGCTGTAGCAGAACCAGTAGACATGGATCACAATAAACACGATGGAAATGGCACGCATGAACTCCATGACCTTGGCCAGTCCTCTTAAATCATCTTCTTGTTGCATAAATTAAAAATTTTGATGGTTGGTAATTGACAATCAGGATATGCCGCGTGAACGGCATTTCTTCTTTTTCTTGCGTTGCAGTCTGCGGGCGAGTGCCTCCTCCTGCGGGTCCGGTCCGTTGATGTCGGGACTGAATATTCCGAAAGCCTGCTCGATGGCGCTTTCCATGTTGTCGGAAAGGCTCTCCCGTGTGGAGGCATATTGTCCGATGGATTCCGGCTCCGGAAAATCCTGCGGCCTGTTAAAAAGCTGTTCGAAGGCGTTGGCGGAAAACTCCCTGCCCAGACGGGAACCGTTATATACCTCACGGTTTCTGTGGTCTATGAAGGTCACGCCGTAGATACGGCCTTCCTCGTTTTCCCTGAACACCACGTCAATGCCCTTTTCCCCGAGCAGCCGGATGAAATCTTCCCGGTTTCCACGGCAGCCGTGCATGGCCAGCGTGACGGCATCATGAATTTTCGGCTGCCACTTCCGGTTTCTGAAATCTCGGACATTGACGGCAATCCTTTTTTCTATCCCTTCGTAGCCGAAGCGCTTGCCGATGAGCGAAGACTTGATGGGCGTGCATACCGGCCTGCCCGCATCGTCCGTCAGGGTATATACGATACCGTTGTAGGGTGAGCCTTCAAATTCTCCCCGAACCTGTTTGGCCTCGATGTTGAAGCATGAGAGCATGGCACTGAACTCCCCGAATGTCTGGAAGCGGTAGGCGGTGAACACACTTTTGAGGATATTGCCGACCTGACGTTTCACGTCCCCGTCCCGGTAGTCCGCCTTCTTGAGATACGGTTCCAGCAGTTCGTTCCGCTTGTCAGACACAGGCTTGAGTCCGAATCTGTTTTCCAGTTCCCGGCAGGCTTTCATCGAACGATTCCATTCGTATGCGTCACTGATTTTCTCGCCGTTCTCCTTCACGCAGGTGGAGACAATATGGACATGCCTGCGGTCGATGTCCTCGTGCAGATAGACGATGTAGGGCTGGTCGCCGTAGCCCATCTTCTGCATGTACTCGCGTGCCAGTTCCGCGAATTGCCCGTCCGTGAGGCGGTCGTCCACCGATGGGTTCAGAGAGATGTGCAGTACCGGCTTCTCCGTGTTCCTGTTGGCGGCGAGGTAGCTCTCGAAAGCCCATAGCGTCTGCTGCATGACATTGTGGGGATTTCCGGTGAGGTCGGTAATCATGCGGTTGCCCGCGATGATACGGGCGGTTGCCTCATCCACTTTACGCTGGTTGTAGATGACCGCCCCGTAGAGCGATACACCCCTGTTGATCTTAGCTACCATTCTGCTGTTCCTCCTTCTTTCTTTTTATAAGGTATTTTTCCTCGAACTCCCGGGTAAGCATGATGATCCGCTTGCTCAGCACCACCAGGTCGATGGTGGCCTTTTCCAGATTGCGGAGCAGGGCGAACGCCCGTTTCTCGCCGAAATTGGACTTGACTGCCTTCACAGTCTGGTTGTAGTTGTTGCCGATGGCCTGGAACTGGTGATAGAAATTTGTAAGTCTGATGTAGTAGTCCATCGCAGCCTTGTCGATTCTGACGACCTTCATTTCACGTCCGAAAATCATCGCCTTGATGAATCTTGCCCGTTGTTTCATCCCGGATTTTTCAAACAGCAGCTCGAAATTTCCGTTCTCTTCCGAAGTCAGTTTGATACCGTAGCGGAATACTGCCGGGTCGGTCTTCGGTTTTCTGCCCGTGCTTCTTCTTGTTCTTCTTTTACTGTTTTCTTCCATACGCATTGGTGTTTTCTGTTGCTGTATCTCCCGTCATGGATTTCCGACTTTGGAGGAAATCCCTCCCGAGCCGCAAGGCGAGCGGCAAGTTTGTTTCGGGATGCCCGAATCATTTCGGGCTGCCCGAAACACAACTTGCTATGTTCGCTTGAACATGAATTTTCCTACCGTCAAATTGTGTTTGCCCCTTCAGCCTCATTCTTTGGCTTCGGGAATCCTCCGCAGCGGTATCCGTTCCGTTGTCGGTGCAAAGTTATGGCGGTTTATCTTGTTGTAAAATAGAAAGTTATATGTAACGTGATGACATATGGTGACACAGGTCGTCACCTCCCTCGAAACATGGTGACGGTATGAAAAAATACCCTTTTATTTGCAGCGTGAACGACGGGATATGTGCAGTAAAGAGTGCCTGAATCACTTACTTACCGACTGTCCGAATGAGAGAATGGATGACCGGAATAATTCACGAATGGATTACTGCACACGTGCAGTAAGGAATGTCCGACCGGCAGACTTGTGATGTGCAGTAATGACCGCCGGACTGAATGGAGTACAGACCATATTACGGCACATATACGGTCATTCCTTACTTACTGAAAGACTGAATTCAATTGATGTTTAACATAAAATAAAAAAGCAATGAAAAAGGACACAGTTTTAGTCGCCATCTGCAACCAGAAAGGCGGAGTCGGTAAATCGACCATGACAATTATGCTCGCAGGGTATTATCATTACCTGAAAGGATTGAATGTGGCTGTCATCGACTGCGATTATCCGCAGTACAGCCTGGTACGTATGAAAGAAAGGGACATGCGTACAGTCGAGCAAAGCGAATACTTCAAGCAACTGTTGAAATCACAGTATGAACGTATCCTAAAGAAAGCCTACACGATTGTCGGTTCAAAGGCGGAGAATGCCCGTGCTGCGGCTGGGAAACTGATGAATAACGGGAATTACGACTTGATTATCGTGGATCTGCCCGGAACGGTGAACTCATCAGGCGTAATCAACACCATCGTGAATATGGACTACGTGATTACACCGATTGTTCCCGACCGTATTGTAATGCAAAGCAGTCTCTCGTTCTCTACCAGCGTCTGGGATTACGCCAAGGCAAGCAAGGAAGCCCCTTTACAGGAATTCCTCTTTTTTTGGAACCGAAAAGATGCCCGTGCTTCTACGGAAGTCTTTGATGCGTATAATATCATCATGCAAAAGTTGGAGTTTACGGTATTGGATACCATCATTCCGGAAACTAACCGCTATAACAAGGAACTGTCTTTGGCAACCAGGAACTTCTTTCGTTGTACTCTGTTTCCACCTCCCGCCAAATTGTTGAAGGGCAGCGGACTGACAGAACTGGCAGAAGAATTATTAGTCAAATTCAAAAAATAAATACCATGGCAAAAAAACAAGTAATCGTAAATGAAGAGATGATCAGGGGCATTATGGCCGGAGATATACCCAATTACGGAAAGGATATACCCGAAGATGCGTTCATTACCGTTGACGAATCAGAACAGAGTGATTGCGAAACGAATAATCCGGAACCTGCGCCTGTAGAGAAAAGTGCCGCCAAACAGAGGAAACGAAAGGACGGTACAGATTCGTACCGCAAACAGTTTCTCATGGGTGGTAATGTCCAGCAAAGGCAGCAGGCTTATATAGGAATCGACAATTATCAGTTCATACAGAGATTTTTATCGGTTGTAGCCCCCAAGGTCAGCATGTCGAAATACATTGATGATGTACTGACCGCCCATATAGAACAATACCAGGAGGAAATAGACAGCCTCTATCACAATCAAATCAATAATAAACCTTTATACAAAAAATAATTATGGGACAATTTTTTGACATCATGACTATTGCAGTCACCATTATCGTAGTATTCCTTTTGATAATAACAGCCATTCATAGTTCTGTAAGGCTTGTACAAATAACAATCGGCAGAAAATCCGGTTTGAATAAAAAGGATACAGACCAATCAAGTGTAGCCCCAAAAAACTTTGTATCAGAAAATCAACTTGAGACAAAGAAAAAATCACCTGACCTTGATGAGTTGTGTGCCATTTATAAAAAGAAATTCCTAACTCGTAAACCTTTGTCGAAGCGGGCACGCGTAGATATTGAACAGGAGAATCTCGACCTGATCAGACAACTGCTCTTTATCATTGAACCTAAAGCAAGCATATGTGGCTATATCAATAGCATCGTGAAAGACCATCTGGAAAAATGCAAACCGGAGATTAGAAAGTTGTATAATGAAAAACATGCTGACAATGGAAACTAAAATTTATTTCACCGTCAAAGTCCTATGCGCAATATTCATATTTTATCAACTGTGGATATTCATCTTCAGCCCAAAAATATATGACGGATGGGACAAGGTTTACCGTATGATGCGTATCGCCCGTATCAAGTTATGGAAATATCGGATGGAGTGCCGGAAAAAGAAAGCTGAAAGTGCCCGCAAAAAGGCAAGGCGCAAGAAATCGTCAGTGGCAACAAAAGTGGTACAAGAAATTCCCGGAACAATGACAGGTTCTTCCCCTTCTGAGGATAATGATGTAATCGGCAAGACAAAAATAGTCTATCTGGAAGACCCGGAAACGGCAAGAAAAACTCCTACACGTTCCGAACCTATGGAAAAAGAACCCATAGAGGAGGATGAGGAAATAGATGCGGATGATGTGGCTCAGGAAAATAAGGGTCTGACCGAAGAGGAAAAAGCAGAATTGATGGCTTCTGTTGATGCCGAACCTGATCCTGAATTCAACACGGCAATGACATTCGAGGAAATGAATAATGTAGCGGAAGTGCTGACCTCCGCTACAGAGGACAAGCAGAAAGCTCTCCGTGCAAGTATGACCATTTATCACAAGCTTTCCGGTACGGAAATTTTGAATATATTGGAAAATGAAATCGGTTGTCAGCAGAAAATAGAGAGTCTGATCAATGAATATCTGGATGAAGCCGGTAAGCCACTTTCAAAGCGAAAGGCCATATCCAAGAACAAAGAGGTATTCGATATAAACAAATATGCCTGAAATTTTCATTCTAAGGAGATTTTACGATAAAAATCAGATGTTCATACCTTTATAAGTCTTACTTTTGTAATAAATTGATTGAGTATGGCAGTAACAAAGGCGATATTGGAAAAATGGATGGTGGCGCAGAAGCGTCACCGCCTTTCAGACAGGCAGGTACAGATGGCCCGGGAATTGGGACTGAATCCTGACAAGCTCGGCAAGATAGACAACCACAGGCAGGAGGTCTGGAAAGCTCCGCTTCCACTGTTTATCGAAAGTATCTATTTCAAGCGGTTCAAACGTGAGGAACCGGAAACGGTCAAGCCTCTGAAACAGATCATGGCGGAAATGGAGGCTAAGAAAAAGCTGCAAAAAGAGAAAAAGAAGGAGCGTAAGATGCAGCAGGAAACGGGTGCTGATATAATTTAAAATTCTGTTTATATCAAAAGCCATTTTTATTATCTTCCATTGAATAAAAATGGCTTTTGGTATGGGGAATGAAGCGGGAGCATTAATGCACAAATGCCGGTATAAAGTTTTTCTTATTACCCATGTATGGCATCCATTACAAAACCGTTCATCTTTTCCGGACTGAAGTTCTCATAAAGAAGCAGGTCGCAAATCGCACTTCCGTTCATGTCATCTTTCTGAAAGTCCGCCACAAATGCGCAGACTGGTTCATCCTTGTAACCGGGAGTCTGATAATACAACCGGATATTTTTTCCTATATATAATCCGATATCAAGCTTTAACCGCCGCATTGACAACGCCAGCCGTCCGGACGGTTCACTGTCAGGCAACTCTACTACAACAGGAAGAACCGGCAGACAGGTGCCGTCCTTCTCTTTTTTACAGAGCAGGATATCGGGATGTCCGGAGTCATCCCCACTTGAATGCCACATGTCCCGGAACACCATTGTTCCGTTGGTCTTTTTCCATCCGAGATATCTCAGGCAATACCCTACATCCCGCAGATAATCCCCTTTTATCGCTCCCGGTCTAAGACAAGGTGACAAATCCTCCACAATTTCAGGCCAGTTTTCATTCATGGTTCATATTTTTTTCAATATTATTATCAAGATACGGGCTGTACACATCATCAAGAGCCGCTTCCGGATATCGGATACTGCCTCGCGATACGTAAAGCCGGGCTACCGGATTGATTCATAAAGACAAAGATACCGGTTTTGTCCGGACATTCAAGTTATAGTTTCTTAATATATCCTGTTTGTCCATTCCGGCTTGTTCCCGGTTCATGTGGATTTGCATAAGTTATGTAAATGTCACAACCCGGTTCCCACTATCTCAGCCTTTCGTGGATGTTGATGACCGGCTTGCCGCTTTCCAACGCCTTGCTTATCGTGTAGAATGTTCCCCCTTTCGGCACAAGAACCCAATAGGCTATGACCGTATCCGCTTTACGCACCATGTATTCATCCCTGCGAAGGTAACAGCCCTTGTGGTAATTCTCGGAAACCATGACCACCCGGTCCATCCTTTCCAACAGAC
>URCM01000096.1 GCA_900546355.1 uncultured Bacteroides sp. | reverse complement strand
GGCTTAGCGAACGGACATACCTTGGGTCTTCCGCATAGCCGATGTTCTTCAGCCATAGCAGGTAGTTCCCTCCATTGTACTTGTACTGCACTTTTGTATAACGCTTTTCGTCCAATGCCCAAACTCGAAATATTTTCCTGTCCGTGGATTGGTCAGGCCGAACAGGTTATGCTTGTTCCTGCATACCGGGGAGATGAACCATCCGGTTTCAAGGATAGCCTGCGCCAATACGATTTTCGGATGTCGTATGCCGTTGCGCATGATTTCCGCATAAAGATTGAGAATGGTCAGTTCGGGAAGCTCTGATTTCGGGGATGTCTTTTTGTTACTTTTTGGTCTTTTCCACTCTTTTCTTGCTTTGTCAGGGTGTTGATGGACAAGGTATCCTTATTTACATCTTGTACACTATTATTGATTGTATCATTCTCTTTTGTAGCTATTTGTGCTGACTTTCTGTAAGATTCAGGCGTTAATCCAGACTCCTTGGTAATGGTGTAGAACTGTGCGGAAGCCGTGACGGGCAGGAGCAACAGCATCAGTGACAGCAGAATAGTGTTGTGCATTTCTTTTTCTCGTTTGGGTGAAAATACTTTTGCAGGGTGTTCAAGCGGTTCCGGCCGCAAAATTAACCCGTAAAAACAAGTTTGAAGAAATGGACAACAGAAATCTATCCGAAACGCTGCCCTACGGAAAGCTGGCAATGTTGGGCATTGACAGGGAAAAGGCAGACCTCCTGCCGCAGGAAGTGAAGGAAAAGCTGCTCTCCGGCGAAGTCACGCCCCTCATGCAGGTATCCATCCGTGCGCAGAGCGGCAATGCTGTCACGCTGCCGCTCAAACTCCAGATGGCTTACTTATATGTGATTTTAGTATGAAAATTCTCAATATATCATCTTTCTTCAAGGTTGAACTTGTCTAACATGTCTCCTGAAATTGAAACTATAGTCTCAACAAGAACAACTGTCCCATCCTCCAATACAATTCTCTTTTCAAAATCATCATATGCTCGTAATATTCCGGTAGTGCTTACATACCTACCTCCTTCCTTCTGAGTATCAGGAATAAAATAGGTGAATGTCAGGTTGGAACGCTTACCGATATGGCTAATGGCATAGGCCAGACGCTTGGACAGTATCTCCTGTTCGTCCGATGACAGTATCCGCCTCGGAGCGGTCTGCCGTGCGGTTTCAGAAATCGCCTCCTCATGGCTGGTCAGGGCGGCGAAGGGCGCGAACTGGGCGGCACGGTTTATCATCGGCATCGGCTTCCGGGTCTTGGAAACGTGGTGCGGCAGGTGGATGATGTCGTCATATCTACTCATGGTGGCCTCCTATCTGCCGGTTGCGTTCCCTTTGGGTGGCTCCGTCCGCATAGTTCAACCCTTTGAGGATGGCGTTCTTACCGAACTTCTTCTTTATTTGTAGCACGGCTTCTTGGCGGCGGCGTTCCCTGGCCAGCATCTCTTCTTCGGCTTTCTGTTCCTTTTCCAGTTTCCCGTAGTCGGTGAAAAGATCGAGTTGGACTACATGGCTGTTTGGCTGTATATCCGTCTCGTGCATAAGATGGTTTGCCGACAGGGTGATGCGGCGCACCAGCAGGTCGGGGTTTACGATGCGGTCAAACAGTCCGCCGGCCTTCTCCATGAGGATTGTTTCGGAAGAGGTCGGACGCTCCATGTTTACTGTTCCGTGGGCATGAACAGGGACTTGTCTGCCGTAGCGGTCGGTCGCTATTTTGCCTTGATACTTTTCCCGGATATCCCTGTCCGTCAGCGATTCGGTGTCATAGCCGATGGTCAGCACAAGCTGGTCGGTCACCAGTTTCTTGTCAACCAGGTCGAGTGAAACACTGTCCGCCATTTCCAGTACCACATTCCGTGCCTTGACTGCCGTATAGGGCGACTGGAGCACCTGTCCGCTGCTAACTGAGTTTGTTTCCGGACGGTATGCCTTTATCAAGTCCATAGTCACAGGTTCCCATCCCCAGGCATGGTCTATCAGTCCGCATTGACCCCGAACAGCTTGTACAGCAAGTCCTCACGCTCAATGGAACAGCGGGCGATGTCGCCCATTGTCAGGATGCTGTAGGTGGCCAACCGTGTGGCAATTCCACGCCCCACGCGCCAGAAGTCCGTAAGCGGTGTATGCTCCCACAACAGACGGCGGTAGGTCATCTCGTCCAGTTCCGCGATGCGCACGCCGTCCTTGTCGGCGGGCATTTTCTTGGCCACAATATCCATTGCCACCTTGCAGAGATAAAGGTTCGTACCGATTCCGGCGGTGGCGGTGATGCCTGTCTCGGCCAGCACCTCCCGGATGATTTTCATGGCCAGCTCGTGAGCCGTCATCCGGTAATTCTTCAGGTAGGATGTCACGTCCATAAAAACCTCGTCGATGGAATAGACATGGATGTCCTCCGGGGCGATGTGGCGGAGATATATTTCATAAATGCGTGTGCTGTATTGGATGTAATGCGCCATGCGAGGCTGTGCCACCAGATAGTCCACGGCCAGCTCCCTGTGTGCGTCCAGTTCCTTTTTCGAGTGCGATTTCCCGGAGCGTCCCCGCTGCCGGTTCACCTCACGCACCCTCTGCACTACCTCGAACAGCCGTGGCCTGCCGCCGATTCCATAGCTTTTCAGCGCAGGCGACACGGCCAGACAGATGGTCTTTTCCGTCCGCGACGGGTCGGCCACGACCAGGCACGTGTCGAGCGGGTCAAGTCCCCGTTCCACACATTCTACCGAGGCGTAGAATGACTTCAGGTCAATGGCTATGTATTGGCGTTCGGTATTCATGTTTATTGGTCTCCTTTGTCATAACCCACCGTAGGTTCGGCGGCCATGGCTGTTTCATCCTCCGGATTTCCCAAGATGTAGGGGCGTATCTGTTTGGGTGATACGGATTGCCCCAATGCCGGGTTCAACCGTTCTTTCAGCCTCGTATTACGTTTCAGCACCGTCATATTGCGGATGGCAAATGAGAGTGCCTTCCTCGTGCCGATGAGCACGCATATCTTCTTGGCACGGGTGATGCCCGTATAAATCAGGTTGCGTTGCAGCATCACATAGTGGGTCATCAGGACGGGCATCACCACGATGGGGTATTCCGAGCCTTGCGACTTGTGGATGGTGGTGGCGTAGGCCAGCGTCAGCTCGTCCAGTTCCGAAGCATCGTATTCCACCAGTCTGCTGTCGAAGTTGACGGACAAGGTGCGCTCCTCCAAATCGACCGATTCTACGAAACCCAAGTCTCCGTTGAACACATCTTTGTCATAATTGTTCCGCAACTGCATCACCCTGTCACCCTGGCGGAACAAATAACCACTACGGTTCAGCGACACACCCGAAGGATTCAGTGCCTGCTGCAAGGCCATGTTCAGGTTAGCCGCACCTACTGTTCCCCGTTGCATGGGCGTCAGCACCTGGATGTCGGCTGTTTTCCGGTGATAGGCTTTGGGCAGACGGTTCTTCACGAGGCTCACAATCTCTCCGGCCACCTTCTCCGGATCTTCCTGCTGTATAAAGAAGAAGTCGGTATCCTTACCGTTGCTGGTATCGGGGAAACGACCCTGGTTGATAGCGTGGGCACTCATCACGATGCGGCTGGACTGTGCCTGCCTGAAAATGCGTGTCAGGCGGGTGACGGGTATTTTTCCACTGTCTATAATATCACGGAGCACGTTGCCGGCTCCCACGCTGGCCAAACAGATGCAAGCGAGGCTTTATTTCTTCTACTCTCGCTAAAAGTTCTGTCGAACCATAGTTTAACTCATCGTCAAAATCAAGAATACCATAGGGCGGGCAATGGGTAATCAATACGTCAGTATTGGTAGGTACGGCTGCATAGTTGCGACTCTGACGGTCAGAAATACAATCTTCCATGAACATGGGAACACCATAGAATTTAACTCCATCAATAACCACACCGGAATTACATAGATAATGTACATTCTTATCCAGTCCATCTATCTTAGATCCGTATAGGCAGGCATCGTGATTGCCACAAATAAAAATCTTGTGAGGGTAAGGAAGGTCGCAAAACCAATTCATGAAATCAATGGCTTCTTGCTCGCTTCCATTCATGGTAAAATCTCCTGAATGTATAAGGATGTCAGCATCGGGCAGCTGTGTGAGCCGCCGATGCTGACTGTGAGTGTCAGAGATGTGGAGAAAATTAATTGAGTTGGTCGGCATTTCCTTTTGAATTTCTATAACGGTCTATACATTGGTCCATCTTCTCAACCAAATCCTTTTCATCCTTTATCTCGCTACCATTAATGGTCAGGTTGTTGTTTTCTTCATAAAGGCGTTTATTGTCCTCATACAGGTCAATCCAATTCCAATGTTGCCAACGGAACGCATACTCTGCATCATCAACATAAATGAAATGGATGTCCCATCCCCAGAAAAAATCACACCCTTCAATCTTCTGGTTGGTGTAGATCTTGCCAAGCTGTTTGTTGGACAGGTCAATGCACCCGCCGTAAAGGGTTGACAATAGCTTGTTACGCTTGTCAGCGATTATGTATTTCTTCCAATCAGCTTTTGCGTTGTAGGGATAGAGAATGTAAATGTCGTTGTCCCTGTAGTTCAAATGACATCCTCTCTCAATATAGTCCAATAAACCGGATATCACAAGTTCTTCTTGCACAGCCTTTTGCTTTCCTTCGAATGATGAGTGGTAATCAGGATTAACCTCGAAACTGGAAGAACACAACATTTCATCGATTGGGCAACTCCACTTGTCATCTAACAAATTAGAACGCCAAGACGATTGCGTACTATCAAAAGTAATCCCCCAAAACATATCCCATTCTGTAAATTTACTAATAAAATACCGCAATAAAGTGGATTTGTTCTTGTAAAATCCTTTTTCGCCGAATAGAAACTGAGCATTTCTCCATTTTGTCGTAAAATTATTCCACTCCCATTTATTGTTTTTATTTCTAAACAGAAATCGGATTGCACCATTGAAAAAGGCATATCCTTCTGCTTCCGATATAGCCGACTCCCAATTCCATTCTTTATCGTCACTCCAATCAGTAGGCCGCTCGGGTAGTTGCGCTTCCTGAGGTTTAAGTATTTGCTTGGCTTTCGCTATTTCCTCTCCTAACTGTTCAGGAGACGCTTTTGATTGTATTTTGAAATCTTCGCTTGCCAAATATTCATAGATGTTTTCCACGTGTTTGCTCAATTCATCTATTAATTTCAGACGAGCGACCATTGCGTCAACCGTATTTATCGTGGTGTTCTCCGCTAAATTGCACACCACTCTCATCCACCTTCTGAAGCGACGCTCATTGAACGCTGAGCAGGATTCCAAATACCGGCATACCCCGAAGAATACCACCCTTTGCGTCTGCGTGAGCGTGGAAATGGTATTACCAGTATATTTAGGGATGAAATCAAACTCCCCGAACCACTTTGGAAGATACTCTTTGACATCTTCCTTGGCTTCTGCCAAATGCTTAAAAAGGGTGCTTAGGTTTTCCAAAACTTCCAACCTTGAGAGGATGGCGGCGTAGATGTCGTCAAAACCATTGTTATAGCCAAGCAACGAATCGTCTGACTTATTACCATACAGTTTCCATTCTTTTGATGTCTCCTTTGCATTATTATATATGATAGCGCAATTCAGGAAGTAACGGTTTAGGAAGGCGAAGTAAATCTTGTCAATTTCTCCATTTGATGCGGCTTTTTCCCAAAAAATGTCAGTCCAAGTAGTATCGAGTTTTAAGGGAATGCCCCTTTCGATATCAAGGAAACTTCTCCAGGCACAATTCTCTTTTGCCTTCCTTTCAATGTACCCGATTAAGTCGGCCTTGAAATTCTCAAACGAAGTGAGTTGCTTGCCACGTGCATTCATTTTGATGTACAGCTCATCTGTCAGTCCAAAATTTTTAAGCGGAAGATAATAAAATACGATAGGAGCATTTTCAGAAATCAAAGCCTTCCAATATTTTTCAAAGCTTTCTTTGTTTCTTTCGTCAAACAACTCTTCCAAGCCATCAATAATATCGTTACCTTGTTTGTCGTTAATCTTTGTACCGCCAATCATTCTCAACATTGATCGTATGGTTGGGTCTTGCTTCCAGGAAGAGTAAAACCAAGTGCGGCTGGTTATGAAATCCACAATTCCTGTGTTGCCGTCATATTCTTCAAAATTTTGGGGTATGCATAGGTTTCTGCAAAACTCCCTTGAAGATATTCGCGTCTCGTATGTGAAATTTCTCAGCCTTACAGAGGCTTCTTCGAGCTTGCCAGCCCTGAGTGCCACGTACCAATGAAGCAGCCATAGCGTGGTAAGCCTTTGTTGACCGTCAAGTGGAGATAGTTTGCCTTCGTCTTCGGAACCATAAACAAAATCAAGTTTCAATGCAGGTTCCGGCAATTGATAATCTAATGCTAGCTTTAGGTTCACGAGAAAATTGTTGCGCAAGTGTTCTTTGCCCAATCTGCCCTGTGCATAGTCGCGTTGTATTATCGGAATTTCTATTTGGTAATTGCCGATAAATTTCCAGAAAGAAGTTGCTTCGTTTGTCATTGTTTGTCCTCCTGATCGTTTTGTTCAAGCTTTTCCAAGCATGAGTCTATGTCGTTTTTGTAAGCTTCAGCGTCAGCTTTTGTCCAATAGTTATTGTCACCGATTGTAGATGAGTAATATTTTAGGAATACTTGTTTCGTGCACGGTGGAACAAAAGAGGAAGTGGCCCACTTGCTTTCTTTGTCTATTGCGAGCTTCCCGTCTTTCATTAGCTTCGGTACTGGTATCAGTTTGCCTTGGTCCTTGCCAATAATGACACGGCGTTTCGCGGAAAAAATGGCGTTGCCATAACTCCTGTTTGTTGATGAATCAAGCAGGGTGTAATTCCATATTCTGTTCTTTTCTTCTGGCGTCCAGACCTCAGGACCTTCATTGAAGTTCTTTTTTATTTTCTTGAAAAGCTCGTCTTTTGTATTTTTATCCTCGGTGTCGAAATAGTTGTTTATGTATTTCCGTATATCTTCATCGGCACTTAGATAGACGTTGACAAGCCATTCCTTGCGTGTGCCGTCATCTTCTTCTGGGTTGCTTGTGCTGGAATTGATGTGCTCCACGTCCCATCCTTCCAACTTATACAAGTGGAACGGAAATTTGTAAAATATCCCTATCTGGTATTTATTGTTGCTTTGTTGTGCCTGGTTTTGATTTATCACAGTCTGTATGTTGTGAAACAGCAATAGGCGGTAGCAGTTGCGCTTGTCGCTTCCATCTTCTTTGTATGGGTAGTCTGTGCTATTGTTGCCTATCGCTTTCTTGATTTCGTCTTTCAGGTAGCGTACAAATTCCTTCTTACCTTTCTTCGCTTTCCATGAGTTTACAAGTTGTTTAATGGGAATGGTGCCTACCGCAAGGAGAAAACCCACGTAATGATAAAGTTCCAAGTCATCATACCATTCATTAAACGTCTGGAAATAGGATTTTACAGTCTGCCAAGCCTTTTCTGTTTTTTGCAATAGGGTTTCTTCGTCATTATTCCCATCTATGTGTGAGGACTTGAAGTATTCATAAAAATATCGGAATGTCCTGTGTTCGTCAGAACCAATAATCTTTTCCTTTTCATCCTCTTTATTGAGTTTTTCAATATTAAGCGAATTTCTGCTGCAAATCAAATCGAAGATGAAGTCTATACGCGTCGGACGATCATAACCCTTGTCGTGCAGGAATAGCCAAAACTCGTCGCTTTGCAGGGTATATTCTATCTTATCCCATTCGCTTGCGATTTCTTGTTGCCTCAATCTTAAACTGTCCGTCGACTTTCCCGCAAAATTAGATCTGTTGAGGAACAATGCCTTTATCAGCTCTGAATTGGTAAGGGCTATTTTGCCGATGTTCAGTCGGGTGAACACCTTTATGGGGTCTTCGTCAACAGATTCATACCATATAAAATTAACTTTGTTTTTCAGCTTGTCCAAGAATGCCCCTTTGTCAAAGTCTGGTTTGAGCCATTCCTTCACGGTTTTCTTGGCTTGATCCATATAATAAAAGTCAATGTTGTCCCTTTCATTATATTTATCCATATTGAGAAGGAACTCCCTGCTTTTGGCGCGAGTTGCGTATTCCAATGAATAAGGCTCATTGGAGTCAAGGCTTCTGAGAATGATGTATATAGTGGTAAGTCGCTGTTGACCGTCTATAACTTCCCACTTGCCAACGCTCTTATTGAGAATTTCCCTTATCTCTGAAAGTTTATTCGTTTCATGTATTTTTGTCACAATATCATTTTCGTTGCGCAGTCTCACTACCAATGGTTGCAAGCAATAGAATCCATCCTTGCTGGCATCGAACTCGTTGATGTCGTTGAGCAAGTCCTTCACTTGCTGGCGTGTCCACCTGTAGCCGCGCTGATAATTCGGGATAAAAAAGCTCAAGCCTGAAAGCTCTCCTATTGTTTTCAATCCAATTTGATTGTCGTTACATTGTTTTTCCATAATATTCGTAATTTTATAATTTTCCACCATAGTACTTCATTTCCTCTAATCCACAAAGTCCGAAGTCCTTTATTTCTCTCAGAAACAGCCGTGCGCACATCTCTGCATCATCCCCTGCCCGGTGGTGCTGTCCGTAAGGTATCTTGAACTGGTCACAAAGGTAATCCAGACTGTTGCAACCGAAATTATAGAGCTTACGGGCCGCACGGAGGGAACAATAATAGGTAATGTCAGGCTTCTCCATACCGTAGAGTTCCAACGAGTGACGGATGCAGCCGATGTCAAAAGCGGCATTGTGGGCGACAAGCACTGGTATGTCTTTAAGGTATTTGCTGATTTCTGCCCATATTTCCGGGAATTCCGGTGAATAGACAGTATCATTCGGTCGGATGCCGTGAATCTGCATGTTCCAATAACTGTAACTATTTCCTTGCGGACGGACAAGCCACGAACGGGTTTCCACAATCTCTCCGTCACGCACTACGCAGATGCCTGCTTCACAGATGGAAGCACGTTTGCCTGTAGCTGTCTCAAAATCTATGGCGATGAAATTTATTCCTTGCATGGTTTATCCTCCTCTTTCCAAGTATAATAGTTCAACATGTTTTTTGCAAAATTGCGCATTTCGTTGCGCACGGATTCCGGCTCCAGCACTTCCACCTGGTCTCCTTGGGCGAGAACCAACTGATAGAAGTCGAAAGTCGGTTTCAGATGGTATTCAAAGAGCGTGGACTCATCATCGCCTTCTATCTCCCGTTGTGATTCGTGCAAAGGCAGTGTACGCAGATAGTCGGCAAAACCGCCGTAAGCCAAAAGAACAATGCGTTGTATGGGTTTATCTGAAGTGATTACTCCACAGCATCCTTCAAAATAGTGATTGATATCGAAGTCCTTTTTCATCTTGAACGTCTTGCCCGTGTCCTGAATATCCGAGATGCGGTCGAGGGCATATACCCGATAGACATCGGCGGGCTTGATGCCTTTTTCTTTGTTCCGCTCCGAATAGTACGGGCTGCGTGTCACCACATACCAACGGCGCTTCACGACTTTCAGACAGTATGGTTCAATCTCAAATGTGCTGGCTTCAGGTTTTCCAAACCCTTGATGCGTGATACTCAGCACACGATTGCGCCGCATGGCTTCGGCGATAGGCGTGAGCCATGTTTGCCCTGATGGAATATCCTCAAAAATAATCCGGTCTTCCAACTTGTTGTCTGCCTGAATTTGGTTCAAGGTGGCATAGGAACTGATTAGCCAACTTTGCAGGTTATTTCCTTCCAGCCGTTCCGGCTCGTCTATGTAATACCGATAGCCGTCTTTCCTATCACATTCGATGTACACGTCAAAGATGTCCTTGATAGCCTTCTGGTGATTATGGAACGTGCGCAAAGGCAATTCCTCACCATAGCCCAGCCCGCTTTCCTGCCAAAGCTCGCTGATTTCTTGGAATGTCAGGCGTTTGTATCGGCGCAGGGTATCTATCAGCCAGACGTACCGTCCGAAAAGATTTGCTGCCATATCACATTTTTGTTTATTATTATATTGACCAAATGTATAAATGGAATGTAATGAGATCACATGAATGGTCGACACTCATTTTTTAGTCCCTTCCTCTATTTTATTCATCCATTCTTTTACCTTTGAAGGTATTTTGTCGTTTTCATCCAATTCATTAAGTACATAATACCCATCCTTTTCTGGTTTAAGATTGCCACAACCAATTTTTTGTATTAGTTCTTTGAGGAGTTCTGGTTGTTCTGTCCTGTTTGCCAACTTTATTTTTACATTACCTGTTTTTTCTCGCGTGACATCAATGAACGGACGGTCTGCATTATTTTCGTAGGTGCATGCGAGAGTGTCCCAATACCATGTAAATATATCCCAGCCCTCACGTGTTCCTACGTTGTCCTTTAATTTTATAATGTGATTTTCACGTTCAACAATGTCCATAAGGTTCACTATCTTCTCATAAAGATATTCACGCAGTTTTTTATTGTCGCAGAAATATGTGTACAATTGACCTTCGGGTATGTTGTAAAACTCATCGTCGAAGTATTTCCACCATGTGCCATGGCTCCTGCGGCCTCCATATTCCCACTTCAAGGCTTTAGCGAAATTCGGGTCACGCTCATATGAAGCTTGAATGTAATAATGCCCGTCGTACCATCCTACATCCACAAAGGCAGGCTGATTATTGCCTGCGCCAGAGCCTGTCAACGTAAGCATAAAACCGTTTTTGCTGGCAAGATAATCATTGACCGTCCAACCTCTGAGAGTCCAGTCTTTTTTCTTTTCTTCCCAGTCTTCGTCTGCGGTCTTTGCATCATTAGTTTTTATATTATCTTTCGTGTCGACAGGCATTTGTTGAGGCGCATCGCCATCGTTTTGTTCAAGTTTAAATGCGTCAAGAAAGTTTAAGAGCGTCTTGTTCCATTTAAGTGTTTCATGCCTTTTATAGTTCTCATATAGGTCGGCTTTAAATGCTTCCATTATATCGAACAAATTTTTTAAAACTACTTTCAAATCTTCTTCACTAAGTTTTTCCAGCGCGTTGCCGTCCTCCTTAATTGTCCTTTTAAATATTTCTTTAACGCTTTCGCTTATTTTCTCAACCCGTTCAGGTGCACAGTGCATGGCCACCGACGAAGTCTTGAATGCCAGCTTTAGCTTCTCCTCGTTGGTATTCTTTCCGTCTTTAATAACATCGTATAAGGTCGAAAGGTATTCTTGGTATATGCGCAGTTTTTCTTCAAACACCTTGCCTTTCTTCTCGCGCTTTTCGTCACTGTCGGTTTGACCTATAAGGAGCATCATGGTGATAATTGCCGTGATGATGACTCCGATTATTGCAGCAAACATCTCATACCAAAGTTCTTTACCAGTATAAAGCCTCAAATAGACGGCAAAAGCGCATGCTATTACTATCAAAGCTATCGTTGAAGCTATAATGACCGAATTCTTGTGATCAGTCAACACTTGTTTCATTTTATTCATACGTGTAAGTTAAGGATAATAAAACAGAGATAAAATCTAACACATGGTTGTACTTTATCTCTGTAATAGAGTTTTTTAGTCTAAATTCTTGAACTCGAAGTCGTATTTACTACAGCAGGCCTTACGGTAGTCGAAGCCATACTTATCCATATAGGCTGCTTGCAACTCTTTCGCCCCATTGTAGAAAGGGTCTGAGGTGTGGTGTTCCGTTGTTACGATGACCGACATTTCCGGTGTAAGGACTGTTCCGTTACAGCGTTTCACTCGCTTGGGGACAACTTGAAATACTTTGCTCATAATTATATAACAATACTTCGGTAAATAATTAATTAAACACTTAAAAGTCAGCGAGTTAAATTAAC
>URCM01000095.1 GCA_900546355.1 uncultured Bacteroides sp. | reverse complement strand
CCTCAAAAACTCATCCCAAATCATCGCACGATAAATTCAAAACAGCTTCTTAAAATGTTCTTAGCATTGCGTCTTTGGGTAATCCACGTGAAAACTCTTTCGTTCGTCCAGCGACCCTTTTCAGTACCAGAATTCAGATTGACGCCGCAAAGATAGCGAAAAGTCCCTATTTGTGAAACTTTCGTCCGTAATTTCTATGAACGTCATTCATCGTTATTCCAAATCCAATTCTCCTTTTTTATCCTTTATATAATAACCAGCCAGCATTGCCAGCAAATCGCCGATTACCTGAACAGCCTTCCGCGTACCCTCGCTTATTTCCTTTTTCTGTAATTTCAGCATCAACACACCATACATCGCATCGAAGCATGTTTCCAACTCGGGTACGTCTTTGCCGGCACCTTTTGCCCGGAGTTCTACGATAAAAGGCAGAGCCTTATAATAAGCCGCGCTGTAATATGGGAACTTGGGCGAACGGAGCAGGCGCAGGTGCAAGTCGGTCAGCCAGACAATGATGTTCTTGTTGATTTGCAGATGCCCTTTCTGCATGACACCCTCATCGCGCATCATGCCAATCAAGTCTTCGTACCATTGCACCAGTTCTTTTTTCTGTTCCGCGGTCAGCGAAGGATAAGCGTCAACCACATTGTGTTTTATCTTTTCGAGGTCGCACCCGTTGGCACGGACCAAATCCTCTACCTGCCACATATAAAGCAGGTATTCCGCTATATTCTGTTGTTTCAATTGTCTGGAAATATACATAAATTCAAGATAATGATTTTCCTATCGAAGCCAATATGAACCCTACTATCGCGGCGATAATCACTACTACGCCGATGATGCGGTTCAGCATCCAAATGCCCCGCACATTGAATCGCGCACGTACCTTATTGACAAAATATGTAATGCTGAACCACCAGCTGACGGCTCCCATGATGATGGCCAAATAACCTACCAGCTGAAAGCCGATAGGACTGCCGGGCATCACAAAGGAAAAGCGCGCAAAGAGCCCGATAAATAAAAAGATGATTAACGGATTGGAGAATGTGACGAAAAAAGCGGTAACAAAATTATGCAGATATGTCCCCCGCTTTCCCGATGAAGGCCGAAGCGCCCGCACCGGATTGCTCCGGAACGTATATATGCCGAAAGCAAGCAACATGATGCTTCCTACTACCTGCAAGAAAACCTGATGCTTCAAGATAAGTTCATCCATAAAACTCATGCCGTAACCTGTAAGCAAGGCATAGCAAATGTCGCTCAACGCCGCGCCCAGTCCGGTAACAAAGCCGAACCAGCGCCCTTTGTTCAATGTGCGTTGAATGCAAAGCACGCCCACAGGTCCCAAAGGGGCGGAAACCACCACTCCTACGATGAACCCTTTCACCAGCAAATCCAGTATCGTAACCTGTTCTATCCAATTCATAGTGCAAAGATGCTACTTTTTTGCGAGATTACCTACAAATTTCCCCGCTAATATCAAAAAGGGGGCAGAATCATTGGACAGGATTGTCATACATACTTGCCTTTACAACCGCATATAGATGGATTTCACCAGGCAACTACTTGGAAAGCCTTATGCAGACAAGCCCATCCAGACACAGTTCTGATGAAAGGACGAACAAACACATCTCCTATGCCGTCTGAAGCCTGCGGTACTCATTGGGGGTATATCCGACGTTCTTCTTAAAGATGCGGTTGAAATGTTGCGAATACTGGAACCCCAAGTCGTAAGCAATCTGGGTGATGGTCTTGTCGGTACCTGCTATCATCTCCTTGGCGGTATCAATCAGTTTGTTTTGGATATATTCTTGAGGGGTCTTCCCCGTCTCTTTCTTAATCAGGTCTCCGAAATAATTGGGCGAGAGAAAGACTTGGTCGGCAAAATACTTCACGGTAGGAAGTCCTTCGGTCTGAGGTGTGTCTCCCTGGAAATAAGCGTCGAGCAATGCTTCGAATTTACTCAGCACATCCCGGTTGGCTGAAGCACGGGTGTTGAACTGGCGTTCGTAGAAACGCATGCAATAATCCAATAGCAGCTGGATATTCCTTGCTATCAAGCGTTTGCTGAGCCGGTCTATCGAATGCGCCAATTCCATCTTGATTTTTGCCAAGCAATCGAGGAAGATGCCTTTTTCTTCTTCTGAAAGATGAAGCGCTTCGTTCGATTTATACGAAAAGAAAGAATACGACTTGATTTCCGCTCCCAGCGATGTACCTTTTATCAAATCGGGATGGAACAAAACCCCTTGCGCTTTCGGCTTTACCCCCGGAGCCAATACCGTTTCCACTACCTGTCCGGGCGCGAAACTGACCACGGTACCTTCCTGATAATCATACGTCTGCTTGCCATAACGGATGTCTCCACATAAGGTGTCTTTCAGGAAAAGGGCATATACGCCATAATTAATGGTGAAATGCGTAGGATATGAAGCCGCTTCCGATAAATCGATGACGCTCACCAACGGGTGTAACGTTTCTAATCCGAAAAGCTTGTTGTATTTATCTACCGAATCCATCTTGATAATCTCGTCCATAAAGCCACGTGTTTTTTTAATGTCCGAAGCAAATGTAAGCAAATTATCCATAAGTCGTATGCGCCGAAAGCCCCAATCCGTAAAATAGGTACAATTTCTGTAATTCATCTATGCAAAAACGCTTGATACGGATTTTCCTGATTTTGTTCGGTTATTCCAAGGTAATTGTGTAACTTTGCGCATTGATTCATCAAAAATACATATTTAATCCAAACAAGCGTATGATTCTATTTTTCAGAACACCCAATCAAAGTGTGATTGCTACCCAATGCAACAAGGAAATGAATGCAGACGACATCAAGAAACTGAGTTGGCTGTATGGAAACGCAACGGTAGAAAAAGAAGAGAATTTACAAGGTTGGTTCATCGGCCCGCGCCGTGAAATGATTACACCGTGGAGTACGAATGCGGTAGAGATTACCCAGAACATGGGACTTGCAGGCATCCACCGTATTGAGGAATACTTCCCCGTGAAAGACGAAAACGCGGAGCACGACCCGATGCTGCAACGCATGTATCACGGACTCAACCAACAGATATTTGACGTGAACATCAAACCCCAGCCCATCATCTACATCGATGACCTGGAGGCTTACAACGAACAGGAAGGCCTGGCACTCTCACGCGAGGAAATGGACTACCTGCTGAAAGTAGAGAAAGACCTGGGACGCAAGCTGACCGACTCGGAAGTATTCGGTTTCGCACAAATCAACTCAGAACATTGCCGTCACAAGATATTCGGCGGTACTTTCATTATCGACGGGAAGGAAATGGAGTCATCCTTGTTCCAGATGATTAAGAAAACCACTCAAGAAAACCCCAATAAGATTATCTCGGCTTATAAGGACAATGTGGCTTTTGCCGAAGGCCCCGTAGTAGAGCAATTCGCTCCCGCCGACCATTCAACATCCGACTATTTCATCATTAAGGATATCAAGACCGTCATCTCCCTGAAGGCGGAAACCCATAACTTCCCTACTACGGTAGAGCCGTTCAATGGCGCATCGACAGGTACCGGAGGTGAAATCCGCGACCGTATGGGCGGTGGAAAAGGCTCGTGGCCGATAGCAGGTACAGCGGTTTATATGACTTCTTATCCCCGTACCGATGAAGGACGCGAATGGGAAGACATCCTGCCCGTGCGCAAATGGCTGTACCAGACACCCGAACAAATCCTTATCAAAGCTTCAAACGGTGCTTCCGACTTCGGCAACAAGTTCGGTCAGCCTTTGATTTGCGGTTCGGTATTGACCTTTGAGCATCAGGAAAACAATGAGAAATATGCTTACGACAAAGTGATTATGCTTGCCGGAGGTGTGGGCTACGGAACGAAACGCGATTGCTTGAAAGGTACACCCGAAGCGGGAGATGAAATCGTAGTATTAGGAGGTGATAATTACCGCATCGGACTGGGAGGCGGTTCGGTATCATCGGTAGAAACCGGACGTTATTCATCGGGCATCGAGCTGAATGCCGTGCAACGTGCGAACGCCGAAATGCAAAAACGTGCTTATAACGTAGTACGTGCCTTGTGCGAAGAAGATACCAACCCCATTGTTTCCATCCACGACCACGGTTCGGCAGGCCACGTCAACTGCTTGTCGGAATTGGTTGAGGATTGCGGTGGATTGATCCACATGGACAAACTTCCTATCGGAGACGAAACACTCTCGGCAAAAGAAATCATCGCCAACGAATCGCAGGAACGTATGGGCCTGCTGATTGAAGAAGAATCTATCGAACATGTGAAGAAGATAGCCGAACGCGAACGTGCCCCGATGTATGTAGTGGGAGAAACGACAGGAGACCATCGCTTTGCTTTCGAGCAAGCCGACGGTGTACGTCCGTTCGACCTTGCCGTAGACCAGATGTTCGGGTCTTCACCTAAAACATACATGGTAGACAAGACCGTAGAACGTCACTATGAAAACGTGACCTACGATGTAACCAAACTGAACGAATACGTGCGCCGTGTGCTCCAACTGGAAGCCGTAGCTTGTAAAGATTGGTTAACCAACAAAGTAGACCGCTCGGTTACAGGTAAAATCGCACGCCAGCAATGTCAGGGCGAACTTCAATTGCCTTTGAGCGACTGTGGTGTAGTAGCGCTCGACTACCGGGGCGAGAAAGGTATCGCGACAGCTTTGGGACATGCTCCGCAAGCAGGTCTTGCCAATCCGGCATACGGCTCGGTATTGTCTGTAGCCGAAGCCTTGACCAACATCGTGTGGGCACCTTTGGCAGATGGTATGGACAGCCTCTCGCTTTCGGCTAACTGGATGTGGCCCTGCCGCTCGCAAGAAGGTGAAGATGCACGCCTTTATACAGCGGTAAAAGCCTTGTCGGACTTCTGTTGTGCCTTGCAAATCAATGTGCCTACAGGCAAAGATTCGCTTTCGATGACCCAGAAATACCCGAATGGAGAAAAGATTATCAGTCCGGGAACGGTCATCGTATCTGCTGGAGGCGAAGTGTCGGATATCAAGAAAGTGGTTTCTCCGGTAATGGTAAACAACCCGAAAACTACTTTCTATCACATCGACTTCAGCTTTGACCAGCTTCGCCTGGGAGGTTCGGCATTTGCCCAGTCCCAGAACAAGATAGGCGATGATGTACCTACCGTGCAAAATCCGGAATATTTCCGCGATGCATTCCTTGCCATTCAGGAATTGGTGAACAAGGGTTTGATTTTGGCAGGACACGATATCTCAGCCGGAGGTCTTATCACTACTTTGCTCGAAATGTGCTTTGCCAATACAGAAGGTGGTATGGAAATCAACCTCGACAAATTCAAGCACGAAGACATCGTAAAGATTCTCTTCGCCGAAAATCCGGGTGTGGTAATCCAGATCGCCGACAAACACAAGCACGAAGTGAAGAAAATATTGGAAGATGCAGGCGTAGGTTTCGTAAAACTGGGTACTCCTTCCGAAGAACGTCATATACTTGTTACATTAAACGACGCTACTTACCAGTTCGGTATCGATTATTTGCGTGATGTATGGTATTCTACCTCTTACCTACTCGACCGCAAACAGAGCATGAACGGATGTGCAAAGAAGCGTTTCGAAAATTACAAAGAACAACCGCTGGAAATCGTATTCGCTCCTTCATTCAAAGGCAAACTTTCACAATTCGGACTTAATCCCGACCGCCGTACACCAAGTGGCATCAAGGCAGCGATTATCCGTGAGAAAGGAACCAATGGCGAACGCGAAATGGCTTATATGCTCTACTTGGCTGGCTTCGATGTGAAAGACGTGACGATGACCGACCTGGTGAGCGGACGTGAAACCTTAGAGGACATCAATATGATTGTGTTCTGCGGCGGATTCTCCAATTCAGATGTATTAGGTTCAGCCAAAGGATGGGCAGGGACCTTCCTGTTCAACCCGAAAGCCAAAACGGCACTTGATAACTTCTACGCACGCAAAGACACGCTGTCATTGGGTGTATGCAACGGTTGCCAGCTGATGATGGAATTGGGTCTGATTACTCCCGAAGACAAGAAACAAGGCAAGATGCTTCACAACGATTCGCATAAGTTCGAATCGGCATTCTTGGGCGTGACCGTACCGATGAACCGGAGCGTAATGTTCGGTTCGCTCAGCGGTTCGAAGTTAGGCATCTGGGTGGCTCATGGCGAAGGCAAGTTCTCTCTGCCTTACCCCGAAGACCACTACAACGTAGTATTGAAATATTCGTATGATGAATATCCGGGCAATCCGAACGGTTCAGACTATAGCGTGGCAGGTATCGCCAGCCAGGATGGACGCCATCTGGCGATGATGCCGCATCTGGAACGTGCCTGCTTCCCCTGGAACAATGCCTACTATCCTGCCGACCGCATTCACGAAGACCAAATCACTCCGTGGATGGAAGCTTTCGTCAATGCACGCAAGTGGGTAGAAACGCATAAGTAACCATTATTCTGTTTTTACCACAGAGTATCACAGAGGAAAAATTAGAAAGCCTGTATTCCTTTGTGTACTCTGTGGTGAATATTCAATACCATTCAAACTTTTCTGTTATGCTACATAAGTTCTTTATTCTGATAGGGCTGATACTGGTCTCCTTGTTCCCTGCAAGCGCCCAGATATTCGAATACATCGACATGGATAACGGACTTGGCAGCAGACGGGTACTCTCCATCGAACAAGGGAAACAATACTATATTTGGGTGCTAACCCATAAAGGCATAGACCGCTACGACGGGAAACGCTTTACGCATTACAATCTTTTCCGAAAGGAAAAGGCATTGAATTTTTACCCGAACCTGAATACACTTCATACCGATTCGGACGGGACGGTATACGAGATAGGAAAAGACGGATTCCTTTTCCGGTACGATGAGCGGAAAGATTCGTCCCAGCTTGTGTTCGACTTGAAACAACGTTTTCCAGAATTCAAGAAACGTCCCATATCCGCTATCTACATGGACGATGCAAACCGGACATGGTTCTGTATAGACCAATATATCTTTTTATACGACATCGCAAAGAATCAGGTTCATCAGTTTACCCATCCGCTTAAAGGAAAAATAACCAGCATTACCCAGACCCATGACGACACAATATATTACCTTGCCGCGGAACGGAACCTGTATAAAGTCAGCCTTAAAGGGAACCAAATGGAAAAGGCGGAACAGATAGACTTGCCCTCTCTCCAGCTGATAGACTACATTTATTATCATCAGCCTTCGAAAATGTTAGTCATCAATAACTTGTTAGACGAGCTTTTTATTTACGACCCACAAGAAAGGAAGCTCACTTCCATGGGAGAATCGATGAAAGACATCGGCATCAATACTATTATTTCCGACCGTCTGCATCCCGACACACTTTACATTGCTACCGATGGAAAAGGTATATATCGGTTAGATATGAAACGGCAGCATCTTGCTCCATTCTTACGTGAAGACCCGCATACACCGAACAAGATGAACGGGAATATTATCAAAGACATTTATCAAGACCAGTCAGGCAGACTTTGGATCGTGGTTTACCCTACGGGAATTACCGTTTATTCCGAACAATATCCCAGTTATAAATGGGTCAAGCACTCGCCAAACAATCCGCATTCACTTGCCAATAATTGCATAAATGGCATCTTAGAGGACACCGAGGGTGACATCTGGTATGCCACCAACAACGGGGTAAGCTGTTATAAAAAGGATAAAGACCAATGGATTAACTTCCTCACCGATGATACAAATACAATCAATGAAAGTGAAAACCGTATTTTCTCCTCGCTCTGCGAAGTGAAGCCCGGAGTCATCCTTGCCGGAGGTTATATGTCCGGCATTTACATGATAAACAAGCATACCAAAGAAACTACTTTCTACCAACAACATAGCGTCACTCCAGATAAAAGTCCGGATAAATACATCCGATGCATTTACCGCGATGAGGACGGATTGGTATGGACAGGAGGCTTTTACCGTTTAAAAGCATACAATCCCCGTACCGGCCTTACTACCGAATACAACATCGGATACCCTGTGACTACTATCCATCAAAGAAACAAACAATCACTGTGGATAGGGACTATCAATGGTATCTATGTTTTCAATAAAACGAACCACACCTTTCAGCCGATAGAAAATGATCAAATGGGATGCATCAATGTGGTTTATACAGATAGCGCACACCATACCTATATCGGTACGTATGGCAACGGTTTATTCATCTTGCCCCAAGGTAAGACAACGTTTACCCACTATCATACCGAAAATAGCGGCATAGGAAGTGATAATATATACAGCATCACTCCAGACCGTAACGGGAACTTCTATATCGGCACCGAGAATGGTCTGTCTTTTTTCGACCGCACCCATAAAACCTTCACCAACTGGACTAAGGAACAAGGTCTCCTCGCTGCCAGCTTTAATCCCAATGCCGCCATTCATACGCGTGACGGCCTCCTTATATTCGGAAGCAACGAAGGTGCTATTATCCTACCCGATGACATCCGGCTGCCGACCGAATTTTATAGCCACATTGTGCTTAGCAATCTTAAAATCATGTATCGCACCGTACATCCGGGTGAAAAAGATTCTCCGCTTTCCCTGCCCATCGACCAAACCGGTCTGATTAAATTGCGATATGACCAAAATACATTCTCGCTTAACGTGTCATCCATCAATTTTGACAATCCTTCCGATATTGCTTATAGCTGGATATTGGAAGGGTTCTACGACCATTGGTCGCCTCTTGCCAGCGACGGACTCATCCAATATACGAACCTTTCGCCTGGCAACTATACACTTCGTGTGCGGGCAATATTGACCGATAGCCATCAACTGGTGGAAGAAAGAAGCATCCGCATCCTGATAGGACGCCCCGCATGGCTTACCTTTTGGGCATTCTTAGGATATGCCCTTATCATTATCGGAATTGCATGGATTATTATTCGTATTAAGATTATCCGGCATGAGAAACAGGTGTCGCAAGAAAAAATCAATTTCTTTATTCATACGGCACACGATATCCGCACGCCACTTACACTGATCAAGGCACCTTTAGGTGAAATCTTGAAAAACGAGCCTTTGAGTGAAAAAGGGGTGAGAAACCTCAATCTTGCTCTGCAAAGTACGGAAAACTTATCCGATTTGGCTGATAACCTCATCAACTTCCAGAAAGAAAGCTATTATAGCTCGCAAGCAAAGGTATCACATTGCGAACTGAATGCATACCTACAGGCTTACCTGAAGCAATTTGAAGCCTATGCAGAGCAAAAAGGAATCACTTTACACTATACAGGTACACCTCAAAAACTTGAAGCCTGGATAGACCGGAACAAAATGGATTCTATCTTGCGCAACCTCATCAGCAACGCCTTAAAATACACGCCCCATGGAGGAGAAATACAAATAACTGCCGGAAGTGCCAAAAACCGTTGGACGCTAAACATCGAAGACACCGGTATAGGCATACCCAAAGAAGACCAGAAGAAAATGTTCCGGTTCCTCTTCCGTGGAGAGAATGCCACCAACCAGCTTATTACAGGTTCAGGCATTGGGATGTTGCTTACCTATCGTTTGATCCGCAACCACGAAGGACGGATAAGTTATACCAGCACAGAAGGAGTAGGCACCACTTTTGCCTTGAGTTTCCCTATCCGAAGTGAACGTTACCGGTATCAGGCCGGAAATATCCCTGATGGAATCTTGTCAGAAGAAGAACAAGTGGAAAGAATATGGACGGATGTTCCCTGCACGATTTCAAAGCAAACAGTTCTTGATGCGCCTCTTATTTTAATAGTAGAAGACAATGTAGGATTGCGCACCTTCTTAGCCGAAAGTCTAGCTGACACTTACCGCACGGAAGAAGCCGGCAACGGACAAGAAGCCCTTGACAAGATAAGCATTACCCCACCCGATTTGGTCATCTCCGATGTAATGATGCCTGTAATGGATGGTGAAAAGATGTGCGGCATTTTGAAAAGCAATATAGAGACTAGCCATATACCTATTATTTTGCTCACAGCCTTAGGTACCCGGGAAGACATTTTACGAGGTTTGCAGACTAAAGCGGATATGTACATTGTGAAGCCATTCGACCTGACCGTGCTAAAGGCAAACATCAGCAATTTGTTGGAAAATCGTGAACTTATCCGCAAAAAGCTGCAACAAGCTTCGATAAAAACAGACCCGCCGGCCGAAGATATTCCTCTTCCATCAGAATTAGACAACGAGTTCATACGCCGGGTTACTTTCTCCGTTAAGGAAAACTTAGGGGGTGACTTTACCGTAGACACATTATGCGCGGAAATGAATATGAGCCGCACCGGATTTTATAACAAAATAAAAGCACTGACCGGCATACCGCCTAACGAATTCATTCGCAACATCCGTATGCAAGAAGCGGCAATTTTGTTGAAAAGCCAGCGATATACCGTAGCAGAAGTATCCGACCGCATGGGGTTTGCCGACCCGAAATATTTTGCGGACGCATTCAAGAAGTTTTATGGTGTACCGCCCAGTGTGTATAAGAAGAATGAATGAAGCTTCTCCCAACTTTCTTGGGAAAAAAAACAAATTACAAATAACAAAACAGTAAATAAAACGATATGAATTTTTACATCAAATCTTTCCTCATTTTCACCCGTATCGGAATGTTTACCATTGGCGGGGGGTATGCCATGGTACCATTGATAGAAAATGAGCTGGTCGATAAAAGGAAATGGATTACACGCGAAGATTTCCTCGACCTCATGGCATTGGCACAAACCGTGCCTGGCATCTTTGCGGTCAACATTGCCATCTTTATAGGCTATAAGCTCCGACGTTTCTGGGGTGCCTTTTGGATGGCATTGGGTACCATCCTGCCTTCTTTTCTTGTCATCCTTGGCATCGCCCTTTTCTTTCAGCAATTTAAGCAATATCCGGCAGTGGAAAGTGTGTTCAAGGGTATCCGTCCAGCCGTTGTAGCATTGATTGCCGCCCCTACTTTCAAAATGGCAAAGTCGGCACGCATCAACCGTTATAACGTGTGGATACCTATTGTTTCTGCCTTTTTGATATGGCTTTTAGACTTTTCGCCCATTTACGTCATCATCCTGAGCGGGCTGGGCGGATACATCTATGGAAAGTTGAAAACTAAAAGCTGACTTGACATACGCCGGTTTAAAGTGCCAACTTTCATTATTCATTCTTACTTAATTATTAACTATTAACTCAGACACAAATGCTTTTCTTACAACTTTTCTACACATTCTTTAAAATCGGTCTTTTCGGGTTCGGCGGAGGCTATGCCATGATATCTATGATACAAGGTGAAGTGGTAACCCGTCACGAATGGCTTACCTCAACCGAGTTTACTGATATTATCGCCATCAGTCAAATGACACCGGGACCTATCGGCATCAATTCTGCCACCTATGTAGGCTATTCGGCGGTAGTAGGCGCAGGCTATTCGCATGCCATGGGTATTCTGGGTTCTATCATTACGACAGGTGCCGTAGTGCTGCCCTCGTTTATTCTGATGATATTTATCAGCCGTTTCTTTCTTAAATATCAGAAACATCCCGCTGTAACTGCAGTGTTTAGCGGATTACGTCCTGGTGTAGTAGGTTTGCTGGCAGCCGCAGCTTTAGTATTAATGAATGGAGAAAACTTCGGTACCGGCTATCTGCAAACCATTGTCAGCGCCGCATTATTCCTTGCTGTATTTATTGCCTCCTACCGTTTCAAAACCAATCCGATACTTCTTATCGTAATAAGCGGTATAGTGGGATACATTGTGTATAATTGAGAAGCTGTTTTGAATTTCTCCAAAAAGTTTTTCTTGGCTTGATGTATCC
>URCM01000094.1 GCA_900546355.1 uncultured Bacteroides sp. | reverse complement strand
AAATGCCTCAAAAACTCATTCCAAATCATCACACGATAAATTCAAAACAGTTTCTCAGAAAACACAAAAAAAGCATCTGGTTGGACGATTGTAGCATAACCTTGTACGATTTCATCCTTCTTTGTCCCGTTTTTTCCCTTACTTTGCTGACAGAACAAAAAAGAAAAAATATGATGAACCTCAGTATGCTATTAGCAAGCGCGGCTGCCCTGCTTTCGTATGCAGCCCATGATACCCTTCCTGCCAGCCAACCCTACCCGCTTCCGGAAGGAAAAGCCATCTACCAACCGGAAGAATTTGCCGGACAAGACTGGCAAATAGACACCTGCCGATACAGTTATGCCCGGATGGATTACACGGAAAACACAGCCATCTTTTGGGAAAAAGGCTTCGGCAAAGACTTGGCCAATCCTCCACAATTGGACGGACACGATATGCGTATCGACTTAAAACGGCTGAAAACAAAGCTGGAAGAATTTTATACATTTTTCCGCGACAGTCTGGATTTTGTCAACCCCGGCTCGTACAGCGAACGTTACCGCATGATGGTGATGCTGATGTATTCGCTGGACGGCACCGCATACGGAGGGGCTTACGATAACAAGATAGGAGCCTTCTGGGCTGCACCGAACAGGCTGCAAGACCCGAACCTGAACGCCGTGGCACACGAACTGGGGCACAGCTTCCAACTTCAGATGTTGGCAGATGGCAGTTCCTGCTGGGGAGAGAAACAGGGAGGATTCTTCGAAATGACTTCACAATGGATGTTGTGGCAAGTCAATCCCAACTGGATTGCCGAAGAAACCTATCACTGGGATGCCTTCAAACAAGCCTCGCACAAAGCTTTCCTGCACGACGAGAATGTATATCGCTCGCCATACGTACTGGAATACTGGAGCGAACGCAACGGACTGGACTTCATCGCCGAGCTTTACCGGAAAAGCACCGCAGACGAAGACCCCGTACGGACCTACCAACGCCTGAAAGGTTTCAAGGAAGGAGAAAACTACAAATTTGTAGATGAAATGTTCGACTGCTATTGCCATCTGGTGAACCTCGACTTCAAACGGGCTTTTGCCGAAACCCGTCCGTTTGCCAACTCATTTGAAAACTTCAAACCTTACATGACCCAAGAACCCGACGGTTATTGGCAAGTAAAAGCAGAGCGTTGTCCGGAAAATTACGGTTTCAATGCCATCCGGCTTGAAGTGCCCGAACCGGGCACGACGGTGAAAGCCGACTTCAAAGGACTGCAAGGCAAGGAGGCACCGACAGGATATCCGGGTTACAAGAATCCCCTTCATGAGACAGCCTATTACCGCTATGGGCTGGTAGGCGTAACCGAAGAAGGCGAAACTTTGTTCGGCACATCGGGAAGCACAGACGCAGACAACCAAACCGGCACCGTTTCGTGGACTGTGCCCGAAGGCAAGAAACTGGCTCACCTGTGGCTGATAGTTACCGCCGGTCCGCACGACACCCACCGGTTATTGCAACAAGTGCCGACTGCACAATGGCCCTACAAGGTAAAACTAACGAATACCCGCATCCTCTAACCGTAAAAATCGTCTAACAAGATGCAATAATCGTCCAAAAGCCACGGATAACAACGGCTTTCGGACGATATTCGCATTGTTTAAGACTTCTATGACACATTATTCGGAAGTTTTTCTTTTGTTTTGCAAACAGAAAATAGCCCTTAATACATAAACACATGAAAAAGACATCTTTTTTTTTCGGAATCATTTTCAGCCTTATCGGAATTACCTCGCAAGCGAAGGACTACACATTGCTTTCGCCCGACAAGCACCTGAAAGTCACAGTGACAGACGGAAACAGTCTGTTGACATACTCGGTATATCATAACGATTCTCTCATACTTAAAAGCAATCAAATAGGTTTAGTGACCCTTGACCGACAACTGACCGCTGGGACAGCAGTTAAAGTTACTTCGAAAAAGTCAAGGACAGTTGTTCAGGATATAACATCTCCTTTCTATCGCTTCAAGTCATTCCGTGCTGTATGCAACGAAATGAACTTGAAGCTGAAAGGTGAACTTGGCGTTATCTTCCGGGCATACGATGAAGGTATCGCTTATCGTTTTTACACCACCCTGGGGACAGACAAAGAACTGGTCATAGCCAACGAAACAGCGGAATTTAATTTCGCCGGCAACTATACGGCATACCTGCCTTACACAACCAACGAAGAAAAACCAATGGCAATGGCATACCAGGCAACCTACGATGTGAAAACGCTTTCGGAAGCACGCAAGCAACTTGCCTTTCTTCCGGTAACCGTAGATTGCGGAAACGTAAAAGTAACATTGCTGGAATCGGACCTGGAAGCCTATCCGGGTATGTTTGTCGAACCTACCGGAACAAACGGACTGAAAGGTGTATTTGCCTCTTATCCTAAAAAAACAGCCTATTACCCGTGGCGCAAACAATTATACGTAACCGAAACGGAAAACTTTATCGCAAAAGTAAATGGCACCCGTGAATACCCGTGGCGCATCCTCGCCATTACAGAAAACGATACCGAGATGCCGGTCAACAATTTGGTTTATGCCTTGGCATCGCCCAACCGCATCGGAGACTATAGCTGGGTAAAGCCCGGCAAAGTGGCATGGGAATGGTGGCACGACTGGAACCTGAAAGGAGTAGACTTCAACACGGGCATCAACATGGACACCTATAAATATTATATTGATTTTGCCTCGCGCAACGGATTGGAGTACATCGTAATGGACGAAGGATGGTACGACCCCAAGAGTGGAGATATGCTAACGACCATTCCGGCTATCAACTTGCCCGAATTGGTAGCATACGGAAAAAGCAAAGGTGTAGGTATCGTGTTGTGGACGGTATTCAATGTGCTGGACGAGCAATTGGAAGCCGCCTGCAGAAAATACGCCGATATGGGTATCAAAGGATTCAAGGTAGATTTCCTCGACCGCGATGACCAGACCGCCGTAGAAATGATTTACCGCATTGCTGAAAAAGCGGCCGAATACAAACTGGTGCTCGATTATCACGGCATTTATAAACCGACCGGACTGAACCGCACTTATCCCAACGTTATCAACTACGAAAGTGTATTCGGCATGGAAGAAGCGAAATGGAGCGAAGTGGAAAAGGATATGCCGCTATACGATGTGACCTTCCCTTACATCCGCATGATGGCAGGCCACGTGGACTATACGCCGGGAGCCATGCGCAACGCCACGAAGCGCGACTTCAAACCGATGTATTACACACCGATGAGTATGGGAACCCGTGCCCACCAGCTGGCCGCTTATATTGTATATGATTCACCGTTTACCATGCTTTGCGACGCACCCACCAATTATATGCGCGAACCGGAATGCCTGGAGTTCATCACCTCCTTACCGGTAGAAACCGACTCCACATTTGTTTTGACGGGCGAGATAGGAAAGTACATCGTAACGGCACGCAAAAAAGACATCAACTGGTATGTAGGCGGCATGACTAATTGGGACGAACGTGACCTGACAATCGATTTCTCTTTCCTGAATGCAAACGAAACATACCGGTGTACCTTAATAAAAGACGGAATCAATGCTTCGAAGCAAGCCGAAGACTATTTATGCGAACAACTGGAAGTGACACGCGACACAAAGCTCAAGCTTCACCTCGCTTCGGGAGGCGGTTTCGCCCTGAAACTGGAGGTATGTCCGAAGCACAGTGCCATAACCGGCATACCTGAAGGCAAACCAATACCCGACTTCTACAAGAAATACATCGAGACAAAAGGACTCTACGTCACCTCTTCGGAACGTGTAAGCGACAAAGCCCTGCTGAAAGCCTGCGACATCATCAGCCTCATGCTGGCCAAACGTCCCGACATTGCGGCACACATGGTAAAAGAAGGTTGTCATGTCATGGTAATCGGTAAAGAAGAAGAAACCTGCGATCTGCCCGAATTCGCGCATATCTGCAATTGCGAGGACAGTATCAAATACTGGAACAAGCGTGCCCGTGGCTTTGGAGGTGCGCCTGAAGATACCTACTCGTCCAGTTGCGGTGAAGAAAACCTGCTGGCCCTGCCGCAAGACAAATACGTAGGCGAAAACATCCTGGTTCACGAGTTCGCACACCTGATTCATACCATCGGTATTGTAGGCGTAGAGCCTGATTTCGATGAACGGCTGGAAGCACTGCGCCAGAACGCCATACAGAAAGGATTATGGAAAGATACATACGCCATCAGTTGCAAAGAAGAATATTTTGCCGAATGTACGCAATCATTCTTCAACTGCAACCGCTATGCAGGAAAAGCCAACGGCGTACATAACCAGGTAAACAACCGCACCAAGCTGAAAGCATACGACCCGGACATGTACAACCTGTTGAAAAAGTACTTTTACGAGATTGATTTACCTTTATACAATAATTGTAAACCTGAAGACTAAAGAACCATGAAAAAGCTATTGTACACCCTGCTGCTGACCGGCACAGCATTGACCACGCAAGCGCAAGAAGTGAAATGGAACACGCCGGGAGCGGGAAATCCTTTCCTGCCAGGCTATTTTGCCGACCCTACCGTCAAGAAATTCGGGGACACCTATTATATATATGCCACTACCGACGGAAGCGGTGCAGGATTCGGTCCTTCGCAATTATGGTGCAGCAAGGATTTCGAAAACTGGACACTCATGCCCATGAACTGGCCCGACAGCCACTGGATATGGGCACCCGATGTCATGCAGCATACCGACGGCACGTACCGTTTGTTCTATTGCCAGCCTTGCAACCTGTATGAAGGCATTGCAAAGACACCGCGTGGCCCCTGGAAAAACATCTTGGGAGAAAGCGAAGCCGTATTGGTGCCCGACCGCTTTGTAAAAAACGCCATCACATTGGACGGACAAACGTTTGTAGACGATGACGGCTCGGTATACTTGTATTGGGGTACATGGGGCATCTACAAAGGATTCGGATGTGGTGCCGGAAAGATGACCCCCGACCTGAAAGGATTCAGCGAAACCCGCCTGATACCGAATACGGAAGTAACCGATTTCTTCGAAGCACCGTTTGTCATGAAGAAAGACGGCATCTATTACTTCATGTATTCGTCCGACTCGTGCCACGACAGCACCTACCACGTACAATACGCCACAGCCACCAGTCCTCTGGGACCTTATACATATAAAGGAACCATCTTGAAGACTTCGGCAGACGGCACGATACACGGACCCGGACATCACAGCATACTGCAAGAAGGGGACGACTACTACATCGTTTACCACCGGCATGACAATCCGCACTCTACCCGTGGATTCCATCGCCAAGTGTGCATCGACAAACTGACTTTTCGTGCTGACGGAACCATCGAACCGATAGAAGGTACCCACAGCGGTATAGGCAAACTGGGTAAAAGCATACTGACCTCGCCCAACCTGGCTTACCGTAAACCTGTACGTGCCTCATCTTATTACGATGACCATTTCCTGCCTGAATATGCCGTAGACGACAACAACGGTACACTTTGGCGTCCGCGCGGCATGGGACAAGAGTGGATTGAAATCGACTTGCAAAAGGTAGAAACCGTAAAAACCATCTGGACTCAGTTCGAATACGGCACGTCTTATTACCAATATGTCATTGAAACGTCTGTCGATGGCAAGACATGGACTGTATTTGCCGACAAACGCTCAAACTACTTGGCAGGAAGCCCGATGGTAGACTTCGGTGATACCCAGGCCCGCTACATCCGCCTGACCACTACGGGTACACAAAAGAACGGATTTGCCGGAGCGTTGTGGAACATCAAAGTGTTCGGCGCATACGAAACAGCCTCGCCTCAATTATGGATGGGGCTTTCGGGAGAAGACTGGAACGGGACAGAATGGAAAAATGACGGCGGTATGCTGGGAGGAACTTTCCGACTGAAAGCCGGACAAATCAGCCGCCAACGCTTGAAAGGCCAGGAGGCCATCGTATTGGCACCGGGTAGCGTATTAGAATACACATCGCCGGTATTGAAGCCTACCCAAGCACATACAGCGACCGTATGGATATACAAAGACTCCCAATGGACATCAACAGACGCCGACAGCTATCTGACCAACGGTGGTATCCGCATTGAAGCAGGAAATGAACCGCTGACACTAACCAATTTCCGCTATTACAACTGGAAGCAGGAAGAGGCAGAAAAACAATACGATGCCACTACCGGACTGGTGCGCATACAGCCGTCCGACCGTCACAAACAAGGATTACTCGTGTCGCTCTCTGCCGATGATTTTACCGCAGGCGATACTGTAGCCTACATCCCCAACAAAGGCATCGAAGGTGTATTCGAAGCACAAGACGCTCCGGCAATCGTCAAAGAGGTAGAAGGAAAGAAAGCTTTCAGCTTCGAAGGCAAACAAGTGTTCCGCTCCAGCTTCCCGCTTCCGGCTACCTTGGCCGACAATGCGCCTTATACCCTGGAAGCCTGGATATGGAATCCCGAACTGAGCGAAAACGAATGCATAGCCGACTTTACCAGCAGCCACGATGAATTAGAGAAAATCATGTTGGTCAACGGCACCGAACCGCGCTGCGGCATGCTGAACCATTACGGCTGGTATGAAGACGTAGGCTACAAAGATGCAGCCGCTCTGGCAGGCAAATGGCAACACATCTATGTAGAATTCGACGGAAGAACCGAAAAAGTATACATAAACGATCGGCTCATCAGCAGTAAAGACATTCAAATCCTGGTGAAACCCATCCAATTTGTAACATTGGGACTGAACGCTGAAAACGCATGGCCGTTCACCGGATACCTGCATTCGCTGAAACTATGGGATGAATGGATTCCATTCGAAAAATAATTAATCCACATAAAAATACACAACCATGAAAAAACTGATGATTTCCGCTTTGCTCTTTTCTATCGTAACAGGAGGAGCATACGCACAAAAGGGAACGGCGGCACATGGGTATCCTATCGACCCCGTTCCGTTCACTTCTGTAAAAATTACAGATTCATTTTGGGGACAACGGCTGAAAGCAAGCCGTGAAACAACCATTCCGTTGGCATTCAGCAAATGCGAAGAGACGGGACGTTATAAAAATTTTGAGATGGCCGCCCATCCAAGTGATACCATCAAGGTAGGCGGATTGTCTTTCGATGATACCGATGTATATAAAACCATCGAAGGAGCCAGCTACCTGCTGCAAACCTATCCCGACAAGAAACTGGAAAAATACATCGACAGTGTGCTGACCATCGTTGCCGCCGCGCAAGAACCCGACGGCTACCTGTATACCTCACGCACGATGAACCCCAAACACCCGCACGAATGGGCAGGAAGCAAACGCTGGGAGAAAGTAGAGGAGTTGAGCCACGAATTCTATAACTTAGGACACATGATAGAAGGCGCTATCGCCCACTACCAGGCTACCGGAAAACGTAATTTCCTCGACATAGCCATCCGTTATGCCGACTGTGTATGCCGTGAAATAGGCGACGGCCCCAACCAAGTGGTACGTGTACCGGGACATCAGATAGCCGAAATGGCACTTGCCAAGCTATACCTTGTCACCGGTGATGAAAAATACCTGAAACAAGCCAAATTCTTCCTCGACAAACGTGGCTACACATCACGTCGTGACGAATACAGCCAGGCACACAAACCGGTCATCGAACAAGACGAAGCGGTAGGACACGCCGTGCGGGCCACTTATATGTATGCCGGCATGGCAGATGTGGCAGCCCTGACAGGAGACACATCGTATGTACATGCCATCGACCGCATTTGGGACAACATTGTAGGCAAGAAGCTCTACATTACCGGCGGTATCGGAGCCACCAGCAACGGCGAGGCTTTCGGAGCCAACTACGAACTGCCCAATATGTCGGCTTACTGCGAAACCTGTGCGGCTATCGGTAATGTGTATGTCAATTACCGCCTCTTCCTGTTGCATGGCGACGCCAAATATTACGATGTACTGGAACGTACGCTTTACAATGGATTGATTTCGGGCGTATCGCTCGACGGCGGAGGATTCTTCTATCCCAATCCCTTGGAATCTATGGGACAACACCAGCGTCAGCCCTGGTTCGGATGTGCTTGCTGCCCGTCGAACATCTGTCGCTTTATTCCTTCGCTTCCGGGATATGTATATGCTGTAAAAGACCGCAATGTATACGTCAACCTTTTCATGTCGAACAACGCGACACTGAAAGTTAACGGCAAGAAAGTAGAACTGTCACAAACCACTTCGTATCCTTGGAACGGAGATGTCACCATCACCGTAGACCGCAACAGTGCCGGACAATTCGCCATGAAAGTCCGCATACCGGGCTGGGTACAAAATCAAGTCGTGCCGAGCGACCTGTATATGTACACTGACGGACTGCGTCCCAAATACAGCGTGAAAGTAAACGGTGAGGAAATGAATGCTGAACTGCAGCAAGGATATTTCACCATCGACCGGAAATGGAAGAAAGGCGACCAGGTGGAAGTGCACTTCGACATGGAACCGCGCACCGTCAAAGCCAACAACAAAGTGGAAGCCGACCGTGGACGCATTGCGATAGAAAGAGGCCCGATTGTATATTGTGCCGAATGGCCCGACAACGACTTCGACGTACTGAGCATCCTGATGAACCGCACACCGAAATTTGAAGTGGTGAGCAAACCCGACCTGCTGTACGGCATCAATGAAATCAAAACTCAGGCACAAACCCTGGAATATGACAACAACGGACGCCTCGTTGCAAAAGACCATACACTGACCCTGATTCCTTACTACGCATGGGCACATCGTGGTTCGGGCAACATGGCGGTATGGTTGCCTTATGAAGTAAACGCTACCCGTCCGACAGCTATCCCCACATTGGCATCGAAAAGCAAGGTAGATGCATCTCACAAAGGTTCATCGCTTTCTTCTATCTCCGACGGACTGGTGCCAAAAGATGAGAACGACCGTACCATTCCTTATTATCATTGGTGGCCTAAAGAAGGGACAACCGAATGGATTTCATACGAGTTCCCTGAAGAAATGACCGTCTCCAGCTCTACGGTTTATTGGTTCGATGACGCTCCATGGGGCGGATGCCGTGTCCCGAAGTCATGGAAGATTTACTACAAGGACGCAGCAGGTGCATGGACTCCGGTTCAGAACCTGAACGGCTACGGCGTAAAGAAAGGCGACCCGAACATTGTTGATTTCGAACCGGTCAAAACCAAAGCCGTCAAATTGGAAGTCGTATTACCAGAGAAAAACGCTTCCGGAATTTATGAATGGGAAGTGAAATAGTATTCAAGTAGTAACGTATTAAAGGAGAGAAAGGAAGTAAAATTTGGATGATATCGCTAAAAAATAAAGCTTATATTCGAACTTCGCTTCCTTTCTCTCCTTAATACGTTACCTGCACAATATAAACCCGACAAACCAATGAAATATTCCATACTCACTACCGCCGCACTCCTGATTAGCGGTGCGGCTTGGGCGCAAGGCACATTAGAAGATTACAACCGCGCTTACGGGCTGCGCGAAAAATACAGTCCGAAATCAGTATACTACAGCAACGTAAACCCGCAGTGGATAGAAGGCACCGATTGTTTTTGGTACATACGAAATACCCCCGAAGGTGAGGAATACGTGAAAGTAGATGCCAGCGAGAAGAAACGCGCTCTTTTATTCGACTCAAACAAGTTATCGGCATCCCTTGCCGCAAGCACAAGCAAAGAAATCGACCCGATGCAGCTTCCCATCCGCGGATGCCGCGTGTCGCAAAGCCTGGACACCTTGCGCTTCGTTTTTGAAGGAAAGCGCTGGTGCTTCGACATTACCCACAACAAGCTGACCGAGGAAGGCAACCTTCCTGCACCGGGACCGCAACGCCACTGGATGGAACGGGATGACGAAAAAGAGGGAGCACCCGTCACTTCGCCCGATGGCAAGTATGTGGCTTTCATCAAAAACGACAACGTATGCGTACGCAATATCAAAACCGGTGAAGAAAAGCAACTGAGCCAGGACGGCACGATGGCAAACTATTACTCATCGTATATCTATTGGTCGCCAGACTCGAAGTATGTAGCCTCTTGCCGCATCCGCCCTACCGAGAAACGGTATGTATACTACGTGGAATCATCACCAGCCGACCAGCTTCAGCCCAAACTGCACAAGCAAGAATACGCCAAACCGGGCGATGAACTGCCCTTCAAGGTGCCTTGCATCTTCGGGGTGGAAGACGGCAAACGGCTGATACCTTCTACCGAACTCTTCAGCCACCAGTATGAACTGTACGGACCTATATGGAACAACGACAGCAAAGGAATTACCTTCGAATACAACGAACGCGGACACAAAGTCTACCGGGTACTCGAAATGTCGGTAACTGATGGCAGCGTACGCCCGCTTATCGAAGAAAAGGAAGAAAAATACGTCAACTATCCGCGCATCTACCGCTACTACCTGAACGACGGCAAACGTATCATCTGGTCGAGTGAACGGGATAACTACAACCACCTGTATCTATACGACCGCGCTACGGCAAGCCCCATCAACCAAATCACCAAAGGCGAGTGGTACGTACGCGAAGTGCAATACGTCGACGAAGCCAACCAGCAGATTTATTTCTCGGCCAACGGGGTGAACAAAGACGAAGACCCGTATCTGATACATTATTACCGCATCGGCTTCGATGGCAAAGGCATGAAAGAACTGACTCCTGAGGAGGGAATGCACAAAGCATGGTATTCATCAGACCATAAATACTTGGTAGATGTCTATTCCAAAGTAGACCAGGCTCCTATAGCCGTACTGCGCAACGCGGAAAACGGCAAAGTGATGATGGAACTGGAAAAAGCCGATATTTCGAAACTTATAGCCAACGGCTGGAAAGCTCCCGAAGTATTCGCAGCCAAAGGACGCGACGGCAAGACCGATATGTGGGGCATTGTCTACCGTCCGTCCAACTTCGACGCTTCGAAGAAATACCCTGTTATCGAATACATCTACTCTGGTCCGGGCGACCAGTACGTGCCCAAGACCTTCTCACCTTTCAACGGCTACATGTCGGCGATTGCCGAACTGGGCTTCATCGTGGTGCAGGTAGACGGCATGACCACTTCGTTCCGCTCGAAAGAGTTTGAGGAAGTATGCTACAAGAACCTGAAAGACTCCGGACTGGCAGACCACATTGCCTGGCTGAAAGCCCTTGCGCAGAAGTATCCGTACATTGACCTCGACCGTGTAGGTATCTTCGGATGTTCGGCCGGCGGACAAGAGGCACTGAACGCCGTCCTGATGCATCCTGAATTCTACAAAGCCGCCTACTCGGCTTGCGGATGCCACGACAACCGCATGGATAAGATTTGGTGGAACGAACTGTGGATGGGCTATCCGATAGACGATTCATACAAGGAATGCTCGAACGTGGAAAACGCCCACCTGCTGACTCGCCCGCTGATGTTGGTGGTAGGCGAACTGGACGACAACGTAGACCCTGCCTCCACCATGCAAGTGGTCAATGCGCTGATCAAAGCCAACAAAGATTTCGAACTGGTAGTCGTCCCCGGAGCGCACCACACCATGGGCGAAGCTTTCGGCGAGCACAAACGTTACGACTTCTTTGTGCGCCACCTGATGGGTGTCAATCCTCCGGCATGGAGCGACGTGAAGACAGGCAAATAACCGCTTTTATGAATGTCCGCAGCTCTCTCACCTACAGTTCATGGGATGTCTGCGGACATTCAAAAAATAAAAACCTTGTGCTTCTGCGGCTCTGTGTCCGGTAAAAAACACATGGAACTTTTCGCAATCCATTTCTGAGAAGCTGTTTTGAATTTATCGTGCGATGATTTGGGATGAGTTTTTGAGGCA
>URCM01000093.1 GCA_900546355.1 uncultured Bacteroides sp. | reverse complement strand
AACCCGCGACTTACTCATTACGAATGAGTTACTCTACCAACTGAGTTATTTCGGCTTATGCTTCTTTCGAAAAGCGATGCAAAGATACGGCTTTCTTTGAATATACAAAAGGAATCGGGATTTTTTTTCGAAAGTTTTTTTAGAGCCAGTTTAAGAGTCCGTTTAAGAGCCCATCGTTTAGAAATCCCGATAAAGTAATGTGATATCATGCGCCACGCTTTGCATAAAAATATCATTATATTACAAAACAAGCCAAAATACCGGATTTTTTGTCAGAAACAAACCCATACCTATTGCTATTTTATCAAGAAATATCTAATTTTGCGCCAATTAAAAAAACAATAACAGCTTATGACATATCCGATTTTATCAGCCGAAGAGGCTGCAGCACTCATAGCCGACAAACAAACGGTCGGCATCGGAGGGTTCTCATCCGTAGGAACACCGAAAGCAGTACCCGCGGCATTGGCCAAACGCGCCGAAGCATTGCACCAGGAAGGAAAACCTTTCAAAATAGGGCTTATCACCGGAGGAGCCACAGGAAACCAGGTAGACAGCGCGCTGGCCGAAGCACACGCCGTTACGTTCCGCACACCCTTCCAGTCGAACAAGGAAATGCGGGAAGCCATCAATCACAACGAAGTGCAATATTTCGACCTCCACCTCTCGCAGATAGGACAAGACGTACGCTACGGGTTCTTGGGGAAAATCGATGTAGCCATCATCGAAGCGTCCGACATTACCCCCGAAGGAGAACTGGTCCTGAGCACATCGGTAGGCATTTCACCCACTTTGGCGACCGTGGCAGATAAAATCATCATCGAACTGAACGCCGAACATACGGGCAAGCTGACCGGAATGCACGACATCTTTCTGCTCGACAACCCGCCCTACCGCCGGGAGATACCTATATATAAGGTAAACGACCGTACCGGAAGCATCAGCGTAAAGGTAGACCCGAAGAAAGTGGCAGGAGTGGTATTGACCCACGAACGCGACCAGATAGCCGCTTTCACCCCCTTGAACGAAACCACCAGGCAAATCGGGCAAAACGTGGCCGACTTCCTGGTAAAAGAATACCGCCGGGGAGCTATCCCGAAAGAATTCCTCCCCTTGCAGTCGGGCGTGGGAAACATTGCCAACGCCGTGCTCGGAGCCTTGGGCAACAACCCTGCCCTCCCCGCCTTCTCGATGTATACCGAAGTTATCCAGAACTCCGTCATCGACCTGATGATGAAAGACCGCATCCGCTTCGTGGCAGGTAGCTCGCTCACGTTGTCGGACGACAAACTGAGCCTCCTTTACGAACACATCGGTGAACTGAAAGACCGTGTCCTCCTCCGCCCGCAAGAAATCACGAACCATCCCGAAGTCATCCGCCGGCTGGGCATCATAGCGGTCAATACCGCGCTCGAAGCCGACATCTTCGGAAACGTGAACAGCACCCATGTGTCGGGCTGCAAGATGATGAACGGCATCGGAGGCTCGGGCGACTTCGCGCGCAACGCCTACCTTTCCATCTTTACCACCCCCTCTACGGCAAAAGGCGGGCTTATCTCGTCCATCGTGCCCCAGGTGTCCCACGTGGACAGCACCGAGCACGACGTGCGCATCCTCGTCACCGAACAAGGAGTGGCGGACCTGCGGGGCAAATCACCTTCCGAACGTGCCCGGCTCATCATCGAAAACTGCGCCCATCCCGACTACAAAGCGTTGCTCTGGGATTACCTGAAACTATCGGAAGGCAAATGCCACACGCCCATGTCGCTCCAAAACGCTTTCCGTATGCACTTGGCATACACCGAAACTGGCGATATGCGGAATACGAAATTCAGCTAAGAAACTGTTTCTGAACTTCTACAAAAATTTTCCGTGCTTGGCGTTTCCGTGTGGAAAACGGATACGCCAAGCACGGAAGAGACTCCAGCAGGCTCATAATGCCTTTTCCATTACAAAATTGGTCAGATAAAGCCGGTTGGCCTTCGCTTTCTGCTCCTTCACCACCCTATAACCCTGCTTTTCGAAGAAAGGCAGGGCAGTGATACTCACCTCAACATCTATCCGGCGTACGCCATATCCGCGAGCCATCCTTTCCACTTCGGAAAGCAACAACGTCGCAACTCCCTTCCTCTGCCAGTCTTTGTGGACAAACATGGAGTGCAGGTAGCCGTCGGCATTCATGGAAGAGAAACCGGCGATGCAACCCTCTTTGTCGACTACACCTATATAAGTATGCTTTGAAAGAAGCTCCTTCCAGCGCTTTACGCTATCGCCACACGAAGCCCAGTCCTCCACCTCCTCCCTGGTATAATCCTTGATATTGACATGAAGCACGGTAGAGCGGAACAAATCCCGCATTTCCGGGATATCCTGTTCCGTCAGCGCACGTACGGACAGTTGCCGGACAGCCTCCCATTCCGCTTTCGTCATCCGCATGAAATGCTCCGTGCGGACATCGCCAAGCGGAGACACCTTGCCCGCTTCCGTATGATGGAAACGGAAGCCGCATTTCTCCATGACCCGCCGGGATTTCATGTTACCATCATAATACCCGCACCATACGGCGGTCATTCCCAAATCCTCAAAACACCTTTCCAGCAGGCAACACACGGCCTCGGGTATCAGCCCCTGCCCCCAATAAGGCACACCTATCCAATAGCCTATCTCCGCCTCGCCCGCCTGCATTTCCGCACTGTGCAGACCGTCCCCGAACATGATTCCCACACTGCCTACAGGCTCACCTGTTTCTTTCAATACCACCGCATACGTTTCGGGAGCGGCAAATACCGTACGGATTATCTCCAGGCTGTCCGCTACAGAAGTATGGGGAGGCCAACCTGCAACGGGACCGACAGCTGGGTCTTTGGCATATCTGTACAACGCTTCCGCATCCGATTCTTGCCAGGGGCGGAGAAGCAGGCGGGAAGTAATTAACCGACAAGTTGTTTTCTGTTCCATTACACGAATAAATAAAAATGAATGTTCCTTTTGCGAAGATAGTGATAATCTTTCAATCTCCAGCCGATATTTAGTTCCTATGTTTGTAATGTGCTAGCGAAAGATAGCCTTTTTGTTCAACAAAACGGGGGAAATCCGGTTTGTAATCATTATCTTTGCGCCCACAAAATAAAAAAACTATTGGCTTGAAATGAAACAAACATTAGAAGAAAATAAAGGCATACCTACCTCACTGCTTTGGACACTTGCTGCCATAGCGGGCATCTCGGTAGCAAACCTCTATTATAACCAACCCTTGCTGAACCGCATCAGCGAAGACCTGCATATCTCTGAATTTACCGCCAACCTCATCCCCATGGCCACACAAATAGGTTATGCGGCAGGATTATTGTTCATCATACCGCTGGGCGACCTCTACAAACGACTGAATATCATCATCGTATGTTTCCTATTGCTCGCAGCGTCACTCTTGGGTATCGCTATTGCCAGAGACATCCGCTTTATCTTGCTTGCCTCACTCGTCACAGGCGTATGCTCGGTAATGCCTCAAATTTTTATTCCAATAGCAGCTCAGTTCTCCCGTCCGGAACAGAAAGCACCAAACGTAGGCTTGCTTATCAGCGGATTGCTTACGGGTATTCTCGGTTCGCGGGTGGTAAGCGGCATCTTAGGTGAATATTGGGGCTGGCGCACCATCTTCTACCTTGCATCAGGAATGATGCTGACATGTATCATCGTAATAATCAAGACATTGCCCAATATGCCTTCCAATTTTAAGGGGTCGTATACAGAACTTATGAAGTCAGTCTTTACCCTTGTGCGACGCAACGCTACGTTACGTTTGGTGTCTTTCCGCGCAGGGCTTTGCTTTGGATGTTTCCTCGCCTTGTGGGCTTGCCTCGCTTTCAAAATGAGCGAAGCACCTTTCCATGCAGGAAACAACATTATCGGGATGCTGGGATTGTGCGGGATAGCAGGTGCCTTGACAGCTTCACATGTAGGGAAATACGTACGGCGTTTGGGAGTAAGGAGCTTTAACTTCATCGGGTGCTGCATCATGATTTTAGCATGGTGTATCCTCTATTTTTTACAAAACAGCTATGTGGGTATCATTGCGGGTATTATCCTAATAGACATCGGCATGCAATGCATTCAAATAAGCAATCAAACATGTGCACTCTCGCTGGAGCCTCACGCCTCGAATCGCGTGAACACCATTTTCATGACCACCTATTTCATCGGAGGAGCCTTCGGAACATTCCTTGCCGGAACCGCCTGGCATCATGCCGGATGGGGAGGAGTCGCTTTGACAGGCACTTGCTTAGCAGGTTTCTCTCTCCTTATCACTCTTTTCGCTAAACATTAACCAACACAGACTCATGAAAACAAAACCCATCTACGCAAACAACTGGTTACAGATTCATCCGTACACCGCTATCCGACCTTCGGACACTTACTTTATTGAACTTGCCAACCGCCTCTTCGCGGCATGTACCCTACATGAACTCCCAGAAACATTCTGCAAAAAACTGGCACTCTATGCAGCGGCTTACTTAGAAGACCAGGTCTCTGGACTCGGGCTTTGGCAAAGCTTCATATCCGAACATCAACGCCTTTATGGTTCTTCACTCCCGTTTTATCCGACCGATTCCAATTATTACCCGGACGAAGTGAACGAAGCCGACCTCTGCTTCCTGATTTGGAACGCCTGGCAAAAGTCGGGACTTGCGTCTCATTATCTATATCCACTCACACCCCGTATAACAGAGCAAGCATCCGCCTTTTATACCATATTGGACAAAGCATACGAGAATGCTCCCGAAAATGAAATCCTAACCCGATATTTCGAAATCTTCGAGGACGAAGAGGAAGCGAACCACAAACTGACGTGGCTCTTCGGACACACCTACCTGACCGAACCGTCAATGTATCCTTATGCCGCCCGCATAGCTCCTTCCGACCGATTTATCATGCCTACAGGCCCATTGGCACTTTTCTTACATGAATGGATAGACTTGTTATCCGATAATGCCGACTGGAAAAAAATAAAGGGATTGTACACGGAAGCCCCCATACCCACACCATCTATCAAAGAAACAAACCAAACCATTTACCGAAACTTTACCGAAGGTACCGGCGGGAAAAACATCGTTTATCTGAACGGATACGAAACACTTAAACATTTCTTGACGCATATCCTTCAATGGCCCGATGATGAAAGCCATACCTTACCACAAATGAAGGCACACCGAAACTTCATCCTGGCAACAAACCCAGAAAAAGGCATCCTATTGGCAAAAGACATCTGTGAATATATAGCAGATAAAGAAAACCCGATGTACGACCGTGGAAAAGCGCAAGACAACGCTTTCCGCCTCCTGACGGAAGAAGGGCTGTGCCCACCCGACTTACTCACTCATTGCATCCGGAATGGTTTGCTCCCTGATGCGCATATCCCCGCAGTAAAGGATAATACATTGGTACAGGAAAACATGGATTTCATCGCCCGCCATAGTTTACTTTATTATTATCGGGGCGACTAAGAAGCTGTTTTGAATTTCTACAAAAAGTTTTTCTTGGCTTGATGTATCCGTTTTCGTGTGTGCTTTGGGCGATTTTTTGGCCCTTTCCGTTTCTGTCCTTCGTCAGATAGCCAGCTATCTTCCTCATCACAGAAACGGGAATACCTCAAAAACTCATCGCAAATCAGCACACGATAAATTCAAAACAGTTTCTAAATGAAATTCCTATAAACCACTCAATTCCTGATACAACCGCTGGACGGGAAGACCCATCACATTATAAAAAGAACCACGAATGCCTGTTACCGCCACATAGCCTATCCACTCTTGCACACCATAGGCACCCGCTTTATCGAAAGGACGATAACGTGACACGTAGTAACGGATTTCCTCTTCACTCAACGGAGCGAAAGTTACCTCGGTCAGCGACGCGAACGCCCTTTGAAACCCGACCGTAGTAAGGCATACTCCCGTAATAACTTGATGCGTCCGCCCCGCCAACTTGCGTAACATCCGGCACGCGTCTGCCTCATCTTGAGGCTTTCCTAATGCCTCGCCATCAATATAGACGATGGTATCCGCCGTGATAATCAACTCGTCCTCCTTCATATCCTTACGGTAAGCACCGGCTTTTTCCCGAGCGATATATACCGGAATCTCTTCGCCCTGCAATGAAGCAGGATAGGTTTCTTCGATATCGGGCAACACTTTCACTTCATAATCAATTCCTAAGCCCGAAAGCAACTCCTTGCGCCGAGGTGAGTTGGAAGCGAGCTTCACCTTATATTTCTTCAGATTTTCCAACATAATCAATTCAAATTTAAGCAGCACACAAAAACATCACCATCCGAAAGCATCGGCATGCGACATCCATTTGCCCTGTGCGCGAAGTACTTGCTCTATTACATCACGCCCACATCCGTATCCTCCGTTGCGATGGGAAATGTATGTACACACCGACTTTATTTCGGGAGCAGCGTCGGCAGGGCAACACGGAAGCCCCACCAAGCGTAACACATCATAGTCAGGAATATCATCACCCATATACAATACTTCTTCTGATTTTAAATCATACTTCGCAAGAAAATCGGCATACTCCTTAGTCTTGACCGATGCACTCATATAAATGTCTTTCACACCCAACGCCTCGTAACGCTTCCGGATGGACTCAGAACGTCCTCCGGTAATAATCGCCACGTGCAACCCACATTTCACGGCAAGTTGCAACGCATAACCATCCTTGATGTTCACCGTTCGTGCAGGTTCGCCTTCCGTGTTCATCGGAATCGTTTCGGCACTCAATACCCCATCTACATCGAACACCAAAGCCCGTATCTTCGTCAAATCATAGTTTATCATTTTCCCTGTTCCTGATTGTTTAAGTTTAACGCATACCGATGGATATCCCGGCTCATCCGCTCGTAAATTTCGGCGAGTTCAGATTCATCGGCAAGCATTTGCAAGTGTTTTCCTATCACATTTTCATCATAGCGTTGCGCTGGTCCTGTCTGTGCCTTTACCGGTTCCAGTTCGTGTACCTTACGCGCCGTTTCGTCTATCAAAGGGAGCATTGCCTCGAAAGGCAGCCCCTGTGACGCCAGCAAATGATGCGCCACGGCATAAAGGTGATTGGTAAAATTGCAAGCGAACACCGCCGCTATATGCAAATATTTACGTTGTTCGGAAGTAGCTTCGTACACACGTCCTCCTATCCGCTCTGCCAAAGCCTTCAAAGCATCCACCTCTTCCCTACCCGAACCTTCAATAAAGAAAGGAACCGTAGCAAAATCCAACACACGGTCCTTACTGAACGTCTGCATCGGATAAAGCACGCCATAATGTTCCGCCTCGCCTCGCCATACATCCATCGGCATGCTTCCAGCCGTATGCGCAAACAACGCTTTCGGATTAAGGCTTGTCAAAGACGGGATTACTTCCGCCAACGCTGAATCCTTAATCGAAACCAAATAAAGGTCGGCTTCAGACGTCACTCCCTTTATATCCGTCGTATAAGGACAAGCCAGCTTCTCCGACAGCACCGAAGCCGAAGCCTCCGTGCGGCTGAACACTTGACTGATGCGATACCCGGCCTCGCACAACGCCTGTCCCAAATGGGTAGCCACATTTCCTGCACCAATCAATGCCACTTTTCCAATAGACAAGGAGGGATGAATTAATTCTTTATTTTCCATGTTTCATTCTTCATTCATCGAGAGGATAACCAATAAAGCAAAACACCTATCAAAAGCAAAGCTACGGGAAGCAAATATCCCGACATCTGCCCCAAAAGCGAAACTACCAACCCGATGTTCTGAATCAGCCAGATGCCCGCCAATACAATCCCTACCGACTTGTCCGCCTTAAACCAAAGGAAAACAACCGCCGCATAGAGCAACATCGTGTCTTTCTGCATCACCCAAGGCAACCCGTGGCTGGCAAAGCCTATCAGACGGTCTACCAGATAAAGTATACCCATCAGCGCGAGAAACACCGCCGTGGCACGATACGTATCTTTATGATTCGAAGCCTTTGCCGTCATTGCCCCCCATATTTATTAAGGTGTATCTTTTCCCATTGCAAATGATTTTCATCGAAAGGTTTCCGCTCCATGCCCTTATGCCCGACGGCAATGATGGAAAGCACCTGAAGCTGAAGAGGGATATCCAGCACTCCATGCACGAACTCATCGGCAGGCATACCGGTAGCGGTGTATCGTTCACGCACCTGAATCCAGCAGCTTCCCAATCCCAGGTCTTCCGCCTGAAGTTGGACCATAATAGATGCCACCGACGCATCTTCTATCCACACATCACTTGCCAGCGGGTCGCCTAATACCACGATGCCCAACGCGGCATCTTTCAAAAACGAAGCTCCCGTCTCCTTACACTTCGACAAGAGTTCGAGCGTAGGCTTATCGTCCACCACGATGAATTGCCAGCTATTGCTCCGTTTCGATGTGGGCGACATCAAAGCCGCTTTCAGCAGAGCCACCACTTCGTCCTGCGTCAATTCTTCTCCGGTAAACTTGCGCATACTGCGCCTTTTCTTTATCAATTCACTAAAGTTTTCCATAAAACCTTCCTTATTATATAAATTACCTGCCTGCACCTGCCGGTCATAATCGCAATGCCTTATGGAATCCGACCACAGCCTCTATCCCTTTACGGAATATATCAAGACGGAAATTTTCGTTAGGCGAATGGATAGCATCGCTCTCCAGCCCGAAACCCATCAGGATGGTCTTGATGCCGAGAATCTGCTCGAAATCGCTGATAATAGGGATACTTCCTCCGCGCCGCACTGCCAGCGGTTGCTTACCAAAGGCCTGTGCAAATCCTTGTTCTGCCGCCTGGTAAGCCGGATGCGTAATAGGGCACACATAGCCCTCACCGCCATGCATCGGAGTTACTTTGACCTGAACACATTCGGGAGCGATGCTTTGGATATAGTCGGCAAACAAACGTGAGATTTTCTCGTGGTTCTGGTGAGGCACCAAACGGCACGACACCTTGGCGTATGCTTTCGAAGGCAACACCGTTTTCGACCCTTCGCCGGTATACCCTCCCCAAATACCGCAAACGTCAAACGAAGGACGGCAACTGTTCCGCTCCAACGTAGAATATCCTTTTTCACCTTTCAACGCCCTGACTCCGATGGCTTTCTTATAAGCTTCTTCATCGAAAGGGATACTGGCTATCATGCGACGTTCGGCTTCGGGCACAGGCTCTACATCATCATAGAAATGTGGAATGGTAATACGTCCCTCGGCATCGGTCACTTTCGCCAATAACTCACACAATACATTAATGGGATTTGCCACCGCCCCGCCAAAATGTCCGGAGTGTAAGTCGCGGTTAGGTCCTGTCACTTCAATTTCCCAGTACGCCAAACCACGCAGCCCCGTCGTAAGCGAAGGCAAGTCGGCTCCGAGCATACTGGTGTCCGACACAAGAATAACATCCGCGCGCAAAAGTTCGCGATATTCCTTCAAGAAAGCATTTAAGCTGGGCGAACCGATTTCCTCCTCACCTTCGAAAATGAATTTCACGTTGTGACGGAGCAATCCTTCGCTCACCAAATATTCGAATGCTTTCACTTGAATCATGGCTTGCCCTTTGTCATCGTCCGCACCGCGCGCCCAAATACGCCCATCCCGTATTTCCGGCTCGAAAGGTTGGCTTTTCCAAAGTTCCAACGGTTCGGCAGGCATCACGTCGTAATGGGCATAAACAAGCACGGTAGGTGCTTGAGGACCGACACACTTCTCGGCATAAACCAACGGATTTCCCGCCGAGGGTATAATCATCGCCTCATCGGCTCCGGCCTTTAAAAGCAACTGGCGCCACCGTTCGGCACAAGCAAGCATATCTTCTTTGTGCTCGGGCAAAGCACTGATGCTGGGGATGCGTATCAAGCTGGCAAGTTCATCAAGAAACCGCGCTTCGTTTTCTTCAATGTATTGTTTGAGTTCCATCTTTTCTTAATTCTTTTCGGCAAAATCATTCTTTTTTCCGCACTATTCTTCCGCAAATATAGAAATTATTCCAACAACCTATATGCCGACAAGCATAAATTTATTACTTTTGCGCACAATTACGCAACAAATGTGCAACCCATAAACACAATGGAAACCAAAGAAAGTCTTATCCAACTAATAGAACAAAGCATCCGTCAAAATTGGAACTTGGATGCGATGACCGACTACAAAGGGGCCACCCTGCAATACCGCGACGTGGCACGCAAAATAGAGAAAATGCATATCCTTTTCGAGTTTGCGGGCATACGGCGTGGAGACAAAATCGCCTTATGCGGACGAAACAGCGCCAACTGGACTGCCGTATTCCTGAGCATCATCACCTATGGAGCCGTGGCGGTACCCATCCTCCACGAATTTAAGGCAGATAACGTGCACAACATAGTCAATCACTCCGAAGCCCGCATGATGTTCGTAGGCGACCAAGTATGGGAGAACTTCAACGAAGCCGCCATGCCTCGGCTGGAAGGCATCATCGAACTGAAGAACTTCGACCTTGTCGTATCGCGCTCTAAGCAACTCACTTACGCCCGCGAGCACCTGAATGAAGAATTCGGCAAACGATATCCGTGCCGCTTCCGTGCCGAAAACGTCTCCTACCGCCGCGAAGACCCCGAGGAACTGGCGGTCATCAACTACACTTCGGGCACTACGGGATACTCGAAAGGTGTCATGCTACCCTACCGTTGCATCACTTCGAACATTCAGCACATCCGTGTAAAAGTCGGCTTACAGCCGGGCGACAACGTTGTGTCAATGCTCCCGTTAGGACATATCTTCGGATTGACCTTCGATTTCCTTTACGGCGTAACGGCAGGTGTACACCTGTGGTTCCTCACCCGTATGCCTTCGCCTAAAATCATTGCCGAGTCGTTCGCCGAAATACGCCCGCGCGTCATTGCCTGTGTACCCCTTATCGTGGAAAAGATATTCAAGAAAAACATCCTCCCGAAAGTGGACAACAAGTTAGGCAAACTCTTGCTGAAACTCCCCATCATAAGCGACAAAATCAAGGAGCAGATACGCACCCAAGCCATGGAAGTGTTCGGAAACAACTTCATCGAAATTGTCATCGGAGGCGCACCTTTCAACGCTGAGGTGGAAGCTTTCTTGCGCAAAATCAACTTCCCTTACACCATTGCTTACGGCATGACCGAAGCCGCTCCGCTTATTTGCCATAGCCGGTGGGACGAGATACTCTATACTTCGTGCGGAAAGACCGTCATGAATATGGAGACCAAAGTACTCTCGCCCGACCCACAACACATCCCCGGCGAACTGATATGCCGCGGGCAGAATGTCATGTCGGGCTACTTCAAAAACCCCGAAGCCACCGCGCAAGCCATCGATGCGGAAGGCTGGCTCCATACTGGCGACATGGCGATAAAAGATGCGGAAGGGAACATCTTTATTAAAGGACGGTGTAAAAACATGCTTCTCACCGCTTCGGGTCAGAATATCTATCCCGAAGAAATCGAAGCACGCCTGAACAACCTGCCATTCGTAGGCGAATCGCTCGTCCTGCTTTCAGGCGACAAACTTATCGCGCTGGTCTACCCCGACCACGAAGAAACTTTCGCCCATGGACTAAACAATAACCAATTAGAGCAAGTGATGGAAGTGAACCGCGGCGAACTGAACAAACAACTTCCCGCCTATTCGCAAATCACCCGTATCCGCCTCTACCCCGAAGAGTTTGAAAAGACGGCGAAAAAGAGCATCAAGCGTTTCCTTTATCAGAATATCGAGGGATAACAAACTGGCAAACAAACGAGAATCTATTAAGAACCGTAAGCGGAAACATCCATCAGCTTTCCCTTTCGGTTCTTTTATATACATCTCTTTCCGGAAAATACAAGCGTTGTTCAGACCTTTCCAATTTAGAAGCTGTTTTGAATTTCTCCAAAAAGTTTTTCTTGGCTTGATGTATCCG